>JBHIDP010000021.1:0-23186 GCA_046760185.1 Anaerolineae bacterium | reverse complement strand
CTAAGGGAGAATGGTTATGAACCGCAAAGAGATGATGTTCCAAGCCTTTGATCTGGGCGATCCGCCTGAGGTACCGGCCACCGTGTTTGGGGGGGGAATGTGGACTCTCTATACCTCGGGCACTGACTTCAAGAGTCTGATGGCTGACCCCCAGAAGATGGCCCAGGTCAACATTCAGACCAATGAGAAGACGAATTTTCCGATCGTCTATGTCGGTTCGGGCTACAACAACTTCCATGCTGCTGCCCTGGGAGGCAAGATAAAGTTCAGGGCGGTAGGAGCTCCTGACCTGGAGGAACCTTTGGTTGAGAGCGCTGAGGAGTTGGATGATCTGGATATCGAGGACCTGGCGAAGAATGAATTGGTCCAGACTGTCTGGGAGGCCACGCGCATTGTGGCCAAGGTCATGGGGGACGAGGTGGTCGTGACGGCCACTGCCTGGGGCCCCTTCACCCTGGGTGCGCAAATCTACGGTGTGGAGAAGTTGATGCGTGCCATCTACAAGGCCCCTGATGAGGTCAGGAAGGTGATAGACTTTGCCGCCGACATAATCCTGCGCTTTTACCGGCCCTTGCTGGATGAAGGTGTTATCGAGATGACCAGTATTGCCGATCCTACTGCTTCAGGTGACCTTGTATCTCGTAAGCACTTCGAAGCATTTGCCTTGCCCCCGTTGCAGAAAATCAGCGCCGGCTTCCGGGCTAAAGGGGCGCGCACCCTGCTTCACATCTGTGGCGATACCACCGACAAGCTTGATCTCCTGACTCAGACCGGCGCCGACTGCGTCAGCATTGACCACAAGGTTGACCTGGCTAAGGCCAAAGAGGTGTTCCGTGAGAACAAGATATGCTTGGCCGGGAATGTGGATCCAGTCCATGTGCTGAGTCGGGGGACCCCTGAGGAGGTGGAAGAAGCCTGCCGCAAGTGCTTGAGCGTCGGAGCCGAAGGAGGGGCCTATGTCCTGATGCCCGGCTGTGACATTCCACCGACTGTCCCGTTTGAGAACCTGCAGACTTTTGCCAGGACTGCCAGGGAATGGAAGGCCAGGGCTTAAATGAAGCGAGGGTAGGGAGCGGGCTTGCCCCTCTCCCTACCTGGTCCAGGGTTCAAGGTATCAGCCGGAAGCTTTACAGCGTAGATTCAGGCCGTAGGGGATGGCCTGAAAAAGCGAAAGGAGGGATGCAGGGAAGAAAAAGATGAGGATGAACAGGTAATCCATTCGCAGGGTCGAGCGACGGTGCACGATCCCAACTATTGATGAAACCAAAGGAGGCGTGAACAATGGCGAGCGAGGAGAGAGCTCAGAAAGCTAACGAGTACATGAAGGAACTGATGGGGTTCACCCCCCGCATGTTCCAGATCATTAACACCGTCAATCCTGAGTGCGGGGAACGGTTCGCCGACTTCTATGACACCATCTGGCGAGATGGGGCGTTGTCCAAGAAGGTCAAGGAGCTCATGTTCGTGTCCATCGGCGTAACCCTCATGTCCCCCCGGTGCATAATCCACGTCGTCCCGGCCATAGAAGCGGGGGCCACCGATGGGGAGATCTTCGAGGCGGTGAGCGTGGGCACCATCGGAGCCGGGTTTGTGCCCAACGGGACCGGCATACCGTATGCCTTTGAGTACGCCGCCAAGTGCCTGGAGATAGCGGCCAAGTATCGAGCTGGCGAGGAGTGGGAGTATTTGCTGCCTCCCAAGTTCGATCACGGCGTCTACTAGTGCTGAGCCTTGTGAGTCTGACGGGTTGCCGAGCGTGAATCAAGTGGCAATGTGCCCGTGCCACCCCATCGAATTCACATAGTCGAAGCACTAGCCTTCGACTCATTTCCGCGACTCAAAAGGAACCTTGCCTGGCCATAGATAAGGTAGGGATTGTGCTCCAGTCCCTACCTTAAATTCTGTGTCCGTCTTGGACTGATGATGGATTCTGGTGGGCGACCGGGTGGTTGCTCACCAGAACCCTCTATCCCTGCTTATGATGGCAGAACGAAAGCAATTCAAGGGAAAGAAGTTTCTGATCCTGTTGACCGTTGGGTTGAACGCCCCGGCGGTGGCCCGTTCAGCCTTCATGTTCGCATCCCTGGCTGCCGCCTTCTACCTGGACACTGTGGTGTACTGTGTCCAGGAGGGGGCTGATATCATGGTTAAGGGGGCGGTTGATAAAGAAGAGGTCCGACCAGGCATCCCTACCCTTAAACAGAGGCTGGCAGAAGCTATCGAGGCCGGGGTGAAATTCCAGGTCTGCGAGATCACGGCTGCCAACAAAGGTATCGAGGAAGAGGACCTCATCCCCCAAGCCAAGTTGGTTGGGGGAGCGGTGCTTATTGATCTGGCTCTTGATTGTGATGGGATGCTGTGCTTCTGAGGAGAGGGATGGTGACCAAGGCTGCAAAGGAGCATCTGGTTATCTTTCAACCCTCGGGCAGCCGGGGTAAGATCAAGGATGGCACCCTGCTGTTGGACGCGGCCCACCAATTGGGAGTGGGAATAGAGACCATCTGTGGCCGCAAGCGGACCTGTGGCAAATGCAAGGTCCAGATTCAGGAAGGGTTTTTCGAGCGGTACGGTATAGATTCCCGCCTGGAACATGTCAGCAGTTGGCAGGAGCATGTGGAGGCCCGCCACGTCAGCGAGGAAGAGCGGGCTCAGAGATTTCGTCTTGCCTGCGTGGCCCGGGTGCAGGGTGATCTCCTGGTTTTCGTGCCGGAGGAGAGCCGTGTTGGCACCCAGATTGTGCGCAAGTCGGCCACCGATCGAGTGATCGAAATCAACCCTGCCATCACCAAGTACTACGTAGAGTTACGCCCCCCCACCCTCGAGGACCCGCTGGGTGACTTCGAACGGCTGACAGCAGAGTTGACCAAGGTTTTCAAACTGAAGGACCTGGCCATTGACCATGACACGCTGCTGACCCTCCAGGAAACCCTGCGAAGGGGGGAGTGGAAGGCTACCGTTACCGTCTGGATGGAGAAAGAGATCGTTCGTGTGGAACCTGGTCTGGTCCCTGAAGCCTACGGCCTGGCGGTAGACATTGGTACCACCACCGTGGCCGGGTACCTGTGCGAGCTACGGAGCGGTGCAGTGGTAGCCACCGAATCAATGATGAACCCCCAGGTGGTCTACGGCGAGGATGTGATGAGCCGTATCACCTACGCCATGACCAACCCCGATGGGCTGGCCACGATGAACCGGGCCATCATTGACGGGCTGAGCACCATCGCCCAGAGGATCACCGCTCAGGTAGGGCTGACCCCTGAGGACATCGTGGAGATGACGTTGGTGGGTAATACGGCCATGCATCACATCATGATGAACATCTACCCTGAGTACCTGGGTAAAGCCCCTTTTCCCCCGGCTGTTCATCATTCCGTTGATGTCAAGGCCCGCGATCTGGGCATAAAGGTGAACCCGGCGGCCAATGTGCACGTGCTACCGATTGAGGCCGGGTTCGTGGGGGCGGACAACGTCGGCGTGCTTATCGCCGAGGAACCCTACAATCAGGACGAGATGGCTCTCGTCATTGACATCGGCACTAATGGCGAGTTGGTCCTGGGGAACCGGAAACGCCTCATATCCTCCTCCTGTGCTACTGGCCCAGCCTTCGAGGGAGCGCACATCAAGTTTGGCATGAGGGCTGCCCCCGGGGCTATTGAGAGGATCAAGGTTGATCCTGACACTCTGGAGGTGCAATTCAAGGTCATCGGCGAGGAAGAGTGGAACACGGAAGTTGATGGGATCGGAGCTAAGGGGATCTGTGGTTCGGGCATTATTGACGCCATTGCCGAGATGTTCAAGGTGGGTATTATCGAGAAAAGCGGGCGGTTCAACAAGGAGTTAAATTCTCCCCGACTGCGCCACAGCGAGGAGGGTCCGGAGTTCATTATCGCCTGGGAGCACGAGACCTCCCTGGGCAAGGAGATCACCGTGTCGCTGGCCGATGTGCGGGCGGTGCAACTGGCCAAGGCGGCCATGTACGCCGGGGCCAAGGTGATGATGCGCAAGTTGGGCATCGAGGAGCCAGATCGGGTCATCCTAGCTGGGGCTTTCGGCAGCTACATTGACAAGGAAGCGGCCATGGTTATCGGCCTCTTTCCGGACTGTCCCTTGGAGTCGGTTTATGCTGTAGGGAATGCCGCTGGCGATGGGGCCCGTATTGCCCTCTTGAACAGGGAGAAGAGGAGCGAGGCCAACAAGATTGCCCGCCAGGTAGAGTACATCGAGTTGACGGTGGAACCGGACTTCGAGAAGGAGTTCGTGCAGGCTATGCACTTTCCGCACATGAGGGATCCCTTCCCCCATCTGGAGCACATCCTGTCCCCCGGAAACAAGGGTCACTGATCCGGCCCTGGTTTCGCCTTCACCGTTCCTGTCTTTACAAGGGCTCCGGGAGGGCCTTGGGGGTGGGATTTCGCCACGTCGCCAGGATACGCAGGAGGGAGCTGCGGGCTCTGGGCCTCTCGCCGCCAAGCGACCGGGTCATCGTCACCGACAAGATTCGCCGCAAGGTGGAGGGGTACGGGTTGACCCTGAAGGAGGTGCGGCGGGTCATCGAGGAGTGGGAGTATCAAAGACGTTCGCCACCGCACAAGAACGAGTGCGCAGTGGAGCGTTACACCAAATGAACCGAGGCAAGAACTTGGATTCAATAGCTATTTTCCCAAGGAAATCGTCCTTGTCATTCCAACATGAATTGCCTCGGTTCATTTAGGCTGGAGGGGGTCTGGCACATTGCCGTCGTCTACGTTCCTACGGCCAAAGAGAAGCAGAGCGCTGGCCACCTGCCATGTCATAGACAAACGTAAGGTGGACAGTTTGCTGGACAACGGAGTGCTGTATGGACGGCAGCAAAACAAAAGGCCCTGACCTCTTCCGAGGCCGGGCCCCTGTGTACCCCTGGCTGGACGGGAAAGGACCAGCATCTCTTTGAACCCTCCGCCTGGCCAGGCGCGCTCCGACCAGTGTCGGCTGAACCAGGCTTCAACGGGTGCGTGAGTCCCCATTTACTCACCTCAGGGGTACAATATAATTAGAGTCTGGCTAAAATCTGTGGAGGAGTGGAGCCTTCAGGCGGATAAAACCGGCTCACCTGTCCTGGCGCACAGGTGCCAGGGAAAGCCTCGACTCCCACAAGTTTTGGCCACGCTCATATAATTATAGTGCTTTCTTGGAGAAAAGTCAAGGAGAGATTTGATTGATGAGCAACGCAAGCAACTCAAGAGTAAAACTGCTATTCATCGTAACGGTGATCGTTGCCTTCATCTCCGTGTTAAGCATAGGCTGCGTGCCCGGAGAGCCCAAAGAAGAACCGGTGACGGTGAACATCGGCTACCACCCGGCCATGTGCCTGGCTGGCATCTATGTGGCTAAGGACCACAACATGTTCTCCAGGGCTGGTGTAGAGGTGGAGATCATCGAGTACCAAGCTGGCCCCTCGATGATTCCCGCTTTCCAATCCGGGGAGATAGACATCGGGTTCCTGGGCGGCCCCCCGGCTATCTCGGCCATTGACAAAGGGGTAGACATCTCCATCATTGCCCAGGCGCACACTGAGGGTTCGGCCATCATGGTGCGCGACGATTCGCCGCTTCAGAAGGTGGAAGATCTCAAGGGCAAAATGGTAGCCGTTCCCATGTACGGCTCCATCCAGGACGTTCTGCTCAGGATGGTCCTGCAGGATCACGGTCTGGAACCCCTCAAGGATGTGAAGTTGATGGAGGCCGGTGAGATGGGAGGGGTCTCACAGTTACCCACTTTGCTGAAGAGAGGGGACATTGATGCCTACGTAGCCTGGCCGCCTTTCAACGAGATACCGCTGGTGGAGGGATACGGCCGGGCCCTGCTCAAGCCCCAGGAGATGATCCCCTATAATCCCTGTTGTGTCATCGCCGCCCGAAACGATTTCGTGGCCAAGCATCCCGATTTGGTCAAGAAGATCCTGAAGATCACTGAAGAGGCTTCGATCTTCGCTCAGGCGTACCCCAAGGAAGCGGCCCAGAGCATTTACAACGTGGTGGGGTATGACACCCAGGTGGCGGAGTACTCGCTGGATTTCGCGGGCTGGTACTGTGCCTTGCCCTCTCCAGAGGCTGTCAACACGACCATGAATATCCTCCAGCGTATGAAGGAACTGGGTTACATCCAGCAGGACCTGACCGAGGAAAAGGTGTTCAAGCTGGATATGATCCGCGAGATCCACCCCGAAGCGGTGCACAGGCCGGGAGAGGTAGGTTCCCAGCCGGAGATCTACGAAAGGGTGATGAGTGAAGGGCCGCTGGAATACAGGTAGACCGTGAAGAGAGCGAATGTCATCTATCTCCTGTTGCCTACAGGGTCGCTGATCGCCTGGGCTATATTCTCCCTTGTGGCCTCTATGGAGTGGGACATCATCATCCCCTTTCTGGTCCGGTCGGATAAATCGGTCCTCGATGCTTTCCAGACCCTCCTCTTCGGCTATGGCACTTTTTTTCAGCCCTTAGATCTGTTCCGGCACATCGGCTTCAGCCTGACAAAGGTTGCTTTTGGATATTTGATAGCCGTCGCCGTAGCCGTGCCCTTGGGGATCGGCATGGGCTGGAAGGAGAACATAGGTAGACTATTCTACTCGATGGTTGAACTGGTACGACCCATCCCGCCCATCGCCTGGATCCCCATCGCTATCCTCTGGTTCACGGCTACCAAGCCAAGGTTCCTGCCCGGTGTGTATTATGCTGGCTTCATCATCTTCATGGGAGCCTTTTTCCCCATCCTGCTCAACACCACGGCCGGGGTGAGGGGGGTATCCAGGATTTTCGTTGATGCGGCTTATACCTTGGGTGCCCGGGAGGGGAGCATCTTGAGAAAGGTAGTCATCCCTGGTGCTATGCCTTCCATCCTCACCGGTATGCGCGTGGGCATGGGGGTAGGCTGGATGTGTCTGGTAGGGGCCGAAATTGTCAATGCCCAGTACGGCCTGGGCTACATCACCGTCCTCGGCATGCGCCTCTACGACCTGGGGTTGGTGGTCGCCGGCATGATGCTCATCGGCATCATCGGCTTGTTGATTGACACCGGATTCCGTAGGCTGGAGGATAGGCTCTTGCCTTGGCATGGGAAGTAGCGCCCTCGTGCCTCGACAGAGCTCAGTGCATTTCACAGTTGTAAAGAGTCATGGGATGATCGCTAACGACAAGTTCAAAGCCGAGCACGTGAGCAAGGTCTTTCAAGACAAATCGGGCAAATCTGTTCAGGCCCTGGCCGATGTGAACCTGGAGGTCAGAGAGGGGGAGTTTCTCTGTCTGGTGGGTCCTTCCGGATGCGGCAAGACGACCTTTCTGCGGATTGTGGCCGGTCTGGAAACACCTTCTTCCGGCCAGGTGCTCATGGAGGGCCAACCCATCGCCGGGCCCGACCCCGAACGGGGGATGGTCTTTCAGGAGTTTGCCTTGTTCCCTTGGCGAACAGTGTTGGGAAACGTGGAGTTCGGATTGGAGATCCAGGGAGTAGAGGCGAAGGCGCGACGGGAGATGGTCATGAGATACATCAACCTGACGGGGCTGGGTGGGTTCGAACACAGCTATCCTCACCAGTTGTCGGGTGGCATGAAACAGCGGGCGGCCATCGCTCGCGTCCTGGCCAACGATCCCAAAATCATCCTCATGGATGAACCCTTCGGCTCTTTGGACGCTCAGACCAGGAACCTTATGCAAGCCGAGCTGCTCGACATCTGGCAGAAGGAGCGCAAGACTATCCTCTTCGTCACCCACAACGTGGATGAGGCCGTCTTTCTGGCCGACCGCATCGCCGTGATGTCCCGTCGGCCGGGCTACATCCTGGAGGTGGTCTTGGTAGACCTGCCACGGCCGCGAGTGAGAACTAGTAGCGAATTCAATGCCATCAGGGAGCACATCCTGTACCTGTTAACCCGTGAGATAGCTCTTGAGCGGGGCAGTTGAGGATTTGTAAAGGACGAATTGGTGATGGCCAAAGCTCACATCAAGGCTGGAAGTTGTGGTTTCACAGTGGACGTCGTGGCCACGCTGCAGGATAAGCGGACGGTGAACCTGGAGATTGCCAGCGATTGTCCCAATCTCGAACCTTTGATCCAGGAACTGAAACAGGTTGATCCCTACTACGAGGTCGAGCCGCGGTCTGATAAAGCGCGCATCAGGCCCTTGGTCAACGAGCATCTCCAACACTGTGCCTCTTGTCCAGCACCGATAGGTATCCTTAAAGCGGTGGAGGTGGCCGCTGGCTTTGCCGTGCCTAAAGATGTTCACATCGAGCTCAGCCGGGAGTAGTAAGGGGGGAAAATGTTTCGCTTTGATAGAAGACAAAAGGTTTGGAGCATCGCTGGCATAAAGGTCGGTGGACAGCCGGGAGAGAATCCACCGCTCCTCATGGCCAACATGTTTCAAAGGGGGGATAAGCTCTTAAAGAGCCGGAAGAAACTCCTTTTCGATCGGGTCAAAGCCAGGGAGAGAATTCGCGAACTGGAGGCGATGTCCAGCGCAACCGGTGTACCAGCCTTGGTTGGTTTGGTGGCCCCCACATTGGAGGAGATGAGGGCCTACAGCGAGCTATTCTTAGGGGAGTCGGATAAGCTTCCCTTTGGCATAGATACCTGGACGGAGAAAGCACGCCGCCAGGCAGCCCGCTATGTGGCTGAGATCGGGATGCAGGAGCGGTTCCTTTACAACAGTATCACCGCCTGGGATGAGGATATCCCTGACCAGGTGCAGGAACTGAAGGACCTGGGCATCAAACATGTCATCCTCCAGCCCTTCGACATGGAGGATAAGAGGGCCTCGGGTCGGATCAAGTCCCTGCGGCAGATGCTGGAGGTTGTGCACGAGGGTGATTTCGAATCCGTGTTGGTAGATACAACGGTCATGAACCTCCCGGCCCATGGTTTCAGTTTGACTGCCAACCGGTTGGTCAAGGAGGAGTTTGGGTTGCCAGCGGGGAACGCGCCGGCCAATGGCTCTTATATGTGGAAGGAATGCCTGCTGCAATGGGGGGCTAGAGCCTTCCGGGGGATGGATGCTGGCCTCCACGCCCTTTCGGTGGTGCTGTGGAGCGACTGGCTCATCTATGGCCCCATGACGGGGACTAAGCGGATTTTCGCCGCTGTGGCCGCAGCGACAGCCGTCCTGTCAATCATGGCCTACGAGGAGGGAGCACCCCTGCCCGAGAGTGAGTCTCACCCCCTTAACCTCCTCTTTTCAGAGATGGCTAAGCAGTTGAGGGAAGGCTAGGGGACCAAAGGTATTGGCCTAAACCACCATCACACACTGGAGTGTTAGCAGGAAATCCGCTGCGGAAGGTGTCACAGCCTACCCAGGTGGTCTCGAAGCATTTTCCTGAGCTGGCTGTGAGTCTCCATGCGCCTCACGGCGCAGGCTTCTCAAGCTCTAACAGGAGGGATGTAGATTATGGTATTGGACGGAATGAACTCCAGGAAGCGAGTGCTCAACCTGCTGAGTAATCAGGAGGTTGACCGTATCCCCGTTTTCAGTGGGATGGGGAACGGCACCGTGCACGGTCTGAAAAGACGGGGCTGGCGCTTCGCCGAGGTCCATACCGACGCCGAAAAGATGGCCACCCTGGCCGCATCTACATACAAGCTTTTCGGGTTTGAGTGCGCTGTGGTCCCCTTCGACATGGGGGTGGAGGCCGAGGTATTGGGCTGTAACATCAACTACTACCCCCATCGGGAGGATGTCGTCTATCCCACCATCGCCGAAAAGCCAGCCGAGAAGCCGGAGGATCTGGACTTGAAAATTCCGGACAATCTGGCCCAGCAAGGACGGATACCCTTGGTGGTCGAGGCCATCAAGTTGCTGAAAGAGGACCTCGGCCAGGAAGTGGCCATCGGCTCATGGGTGTTGGGGCCTTTCACCCTTGGCGGGCAGATTCTGGACCTCAACGCCCTGCTGAAGACCTCCTACAAGAAGCCGGATCTCATCAACGGCATCCTGGAAGCCCTGGCCGATTATCTGGTAGCCATCATCGGTATCTACAAAGAGGCTGGCGCTGATTATATCACGGTGCGGGAGATGGGTGCCACCTCCGATGTGGTGAGCCCCCGCATGTTCAACTCTCTCATCCTCCCTCACCTGCAGCGCATATTCGGGGCCATCCAGTCACCCAAGATCTTGCACATCTGTGGCGACACCAACCCCATCGTGGAGTTGATGGCCGAAGCGGGTGCCGACGCCCTGGCCGTGGAGCAGAAGAATGATCTGGCTGCTACAAAACAGAAGCTGGGCGACAGGGTATTGGTCTTTGGTAACATTGACCCCTATGGCGTCCTGGTGCAGGGTTCGCCCAATGAAGTGGCTAACACGGTCAAGGAAGTCATTGATAACGGGGCCGATGCTGTCTGGCCGGGGTGCGATATCTGGCCGGAAGTGCCGGAGGCTAACATGCGGGCTTTGATGGAGGCGGTAAAGGAGTACGGTAGGAAGGTGATCAGTGACCAGTAATCAGTAACCAGATACCAGGAGGGACTTTTTATGGCCACAGAAGAGAAACGTCAGGAAATTATCGAGAGGCTTAAGAAGGGTGTTATTGAATTCGAGGAGGACCTTGTGCGGGAGGCAAGCCACGAGGCCCTGAAGGAAGGGGTGGATGCCTACGACGCCATCATGAACGGGTTGGCAGAGGGGATGGACGTGGTAGGAGACCTGTTCGCCAAGAACGAGTACTTCGTGCCCGAGGTCCTCATGAGCGCCGATGCCCTCTACGTGGGCCTGGACATCCTCAGGCCTCACGTTGAAAGGGAGGAGGCGAGCCGGGTCAAGGGAGAGGTGGTCATCGGCACGGTGGAAGGGGATGTCCACGACATCGGCAAGAACCTGGTGAAAATGATGTTCGAGATCGCTGGCTTCACCGTCCACGACCTGGGCAAGGATGTGCCCCTGGACAAGTTTGTCGAGGAGCAGATAAGGACGGACTCCGAGTTGGTCTGTCTTTCGGCCATGATGACCACCACTATGACCGGTATGAAGACGGTCATTGACAAACTGAAGGCCAAGAACCCCGATGTAAGAATCATGATCGGCGGCGCCCCCCTTTCCCAGGAGATCGCCGACAAATGGGGAGCCGACGGCTATGCGCCCGATGCCCCCAATGCCCTGCAAGAGGCGCTGAAGATGGTAAAGAGTCTGCGGGAGCTGTGACCGATGTGAACACTTGACAAAAGTCAACATTCATGATAAAATTAATAAAGATACTTAAGATTAAGTATCTGGGTGAAAGGTGCTTAGAGCTTCTCCCTGTGGACAACAATCTATTTACATTGCTTTGGGAGGGGCTCTTTTGTTAGGGTGGAAGATGACACGGCGCCGCTTTCTGTCCTGGCTGACCTGGTGTGGCCTGGCTCTTTCTGGCCTCCTTTCTGGGCTGGGGAGCCTTCGCTATCTCCTTCCCACCATCAGCTATGGTTCCCCCTTGACATTCAAGATCGGCAAGCCTGAACTCTATCCCCTTGGCAGCAAGAAGTTCCTCCGCGAACCAAGGATCTTCATTATTCACGAGCGTGATGGTTTCAGGGCCATGTCGGCCGCCTGCACCCACCTCGGCTGTGCGGTGAACGCTGTTGATTGGGGCTACAGTTGTCCCTGCCACGGCAGCAAGTTCGATAATCTGGGAATCAATTTCAGCGGCCCTGCTCCCAAGCCCTTGCCCTGGTACAAGATCTATCTGGCACCCGACGGAGAGTTGGTGGTGGATATGGGCCGAACCGTTCCCTGGGGGACCATCTTCGAACCCGGTTAATGCAGGACTGAGCCATGAAAAGGGCTGTGGTTCTCGTTGGCCTACTCTTTCTTCTGAGCTTCAAGGCTGGTTGTGCCGCGAGCTCCTCAATGATGGGGCTGGCAACGAGGTCTGACTCCCTGACTGTCACCGTTGATTGGGGGACAGCAACATCAGCCATAACCTCGGCCGACCCCGTGGAATCAAGGCCCCTCCCCCCGTCTGCCCTGGCCCTGCTTGCTATCAGCCGCTGGGGAGTGGTCACTATCGCCTCTGTGGGGCCTGACGGCGAGGTCACAGACCTGACGACGGAGGGTAGGCCGATTGACGAGGGTCAACTGTCGTACGCCGGCCACACCCTAGCCTACCTGGTGTTGGAAGGTATCAACCCGGCCGACAACTTTATCGCCGTCGTGGATCTGAGCACTGGTCGCAGCCGGGCTGTTCACCCCAGCGGTGGCTTCGCTATCTTCGGCTTTGTACTCTCCCCCACCGGTCAGCAACTTGTCTACCTTGAGGTCAGTATGACGGGCGGCAGCCAGGCCATCCCCTGGCAGGTTTACCTGGTTGATCTGGTCAAAGGGGAAAGAGAGGTGGTCCTGCGCGGGGTGCAAACTGGGGAGGGCCAGAACCCGGCTCAGGTGCCTATCGCCTGGTCGGCTACGAGGGGCGAGATCTACACACGGGGTATAGTTCCCTACCAATGGAACGTGGGCCAGGGCATTTGGGCGGTAAGACCCGATGGCTCCGGTATGCGTCCAATCCTTTCTGAGATGGACTATGTCGAATTGCCCCGCTTATCTCCTGACGGTACCAGGCTGGCATATCTGGCTTCAGAGCCCGACTATCTGCCCCGCGACTACCTGGCCGGCCCTGCAGCACCGCCGCCTAACATCCTCAAGGTCATGGATCTGGCTACGGGCCAGGAACATATCGCCGCTCATGAAGAGGGAGGGGCCTATGGCAGCTTTCTCTGGGCGCCTGATGCCGCTCACTTCCTGCTCAGACAGGCCCGGTGGGAGGATGGTGCTTTTCAACCACGGGCCATACTGTCCCTGGCCAGCGAGGGTTCCGAGCCACAGGAGGGCCTGACCCTGGTCAGCGAGGAAAGGGGCACTATTGGCCCCTTCCGCCCCTGCGCCGGAGGGGATCTCCTCTACGTGGTCAGAGGGGACAGAGGGGCAGAGTTGAGGCTGAAGAGAGGGGATGAGCAGCCATCGGTGCTTTTCTCCCTGCCGGATGGTGACATACACTTTATTACCTGTTGGGGGTAGGGTAGCAACCGTGGATCGAGGGACAGCTTCGGTGGAGAAGAAGGGTGGCCTGAGGGAATTGCTGTTCAATGTGCCCCTCTACGTGAAGGAGTCCATATTCCGTACCGGCTACCCCGACACGCCCCGCAAACGGGCGGCCATGATAGTCAATACCCTTTTCTTGCACATTCACCCAGCCCGGGTGCAGTTGCACAGTCTTCAACCGACCTATACCCTGGGCTTGGGCCTGCTCTCCTTTTTTCTCTTCGCCATCCTGGGGCTGACCGGCGTCCTTCTTATGTTCTACTATGTCCCTTCCGTTGAGTTGGCCTATGGGTGGATGCAGGACCTGATCTTTGTGGTCCCCTTTGGCCGCATCATGCGCAATCTGCACCGATGGACGGCCCACGCCATGGTTGTGGTTGTGTTCCTCCATATGTGCCGCGTCTTCTACACCGCGGCCTACAAGCCTCCCCGCGAGTTCAACTGGGTGGTCGGCGTCTTTCTCCTGGTGCTGACCCTGGGCTCTAGTTTCACCGGCTATCTCTTGCCCTGGGATCAGCTTTCCTTTTGGGCCATCACTGTGGCCACCAACATCGTCAGCTACCTCCCCTTGTTAGGAGACTGGATTCGCTTCCTCCTTCTGGGAGGGAACATGGTAGGAGGGGAGGCCCTGTTGCGCTTCTACGTGCTCCACGTGGCGGTTCTCCCTATCCTCACCACGGCCCTCATTGCCTACCATTTCTGGCGCATACGCAAGGATGGGGGTCTGGCCCGGCCGTCAGGTGGCGGCCGAGAGGTGGGGACAGGGCTCCGCTCCTGGAGTGCAATCAAGGGAAGAGGGCGCGTGACAGGGCCTGAGGCGAAGAACACGATATTGAGCTTCCCCCGTCTGATCTACATTGAGCTGTTGGTGCTGTTGGGCTTGCTCATCCTTTTTCTCCCGGTCTCCTTTCTCTTCGATGGACCCTTGGCCCAGATAGCCGACCCAGAACATCCCCCCAATCCGGCTAAGGCGCCCTGGTATTTCCTGGGGCTACAGGAATTGGTCAGCTATTCCGCTTTCTGGGGAGGAGTTGTCATTCCCTCCTTGGTGATCCTGGGCCTGCTACTCCTCCCCTATCTGGACCGTGACAAAAGGGGAGTGGGAGTCTGGTTTGCCAGGGAGAGGAGAGGGGTTATTATCCTTTGGACCCTTTTCGTGCTGGCGGTCGCCCTTCTCACTCTGATTGGTGCCTATTTTCGCGGCCCCAACTGGAATTTCTACTGGCCCTGGGAAGGATGGCCGGGCCCCGACTAGAGAAGCCCCCGCCCTTCCAGGCGGGGGAGTAATCACCGCCGACCCAGGGACCGATAGCGAAGCTGTCAGGGACCCACCGGCTGAAGGCCGGGGGCTTGCGGGCCAGGGTTGAGGCGGGGGAGTAGTCATTGCCGACCCAGCGGAGTGGCCGGTTTAGCAATATGAAGAAGATGCTGCTTGTCTCCAGCCTGGTCTTCAGCGCCGTTCTCCTTTTTCTGGGCTGGGATGCTTACGATCAGGAATGGAAAAGGTACGAAAGAGCCTATTACACCATCACCCTCCTCAACGCCCGGAGCGAGCGGGAAAGGGAATGGATTCGGGGCCAACGTCTGGAGATCCAACAGATCCAGGTAGAGGGGTTGAGCAGGATTGACCGCTGCCCGACCTGTCATCTGGCCGTCGAAAACCCGGCCTTCGCCGCCGCCCCTGAGCCTTTCCGGGCCCACGAGCCTCCTCTGGATGCTCACCCTCCTGAGCAGTTCGGGTGTACCGTTTGTCACGCTGGAGAGGGGCGAGCAGTGACCACCCTGGCCGCTCATGGAGAGCAAGGAGAATGGCCCACCCGGCTCCTCAAGGGGGAGTACATGCAGGCGGCCTGCTACGGTTGTCACGGTGAAGATACCCTGCCGCCTGAGGCGGTGGCCGGTGTGGTGCTGGGGAAAAGGCTCATGAACCAGTACAAATGCCTGCGTTGTCACCAGGTCAACGGGGAAGGGAGTGAAGGGCCTGATCTGAGCACCGTTGGCAGCCGCCGCGATTGGATCTGGACCTACGCCCATCTCCTCAACCCCCAGGCCATGAGCCCGGGCTCGACCATGCCCGATTTCCCCTTCACCGGCGACGAGGCCCGCTACCTGACCATCTATCTCCTCACCCTCCTGGGCGATAGGGAAGAGGTGAATGACGCGAGGTTCCTGGTCAGAGAGGGATCTCAGCCAGTCACAGCATCGGTGACCATGGCAGAAGGTCAGAAGCAGCCAGATGCTCTCCTGGGTATGGAACTGATACCGGTGCCTCGCTATGAGGGCCGGGAGCTTTTCAAGGGGGCTGGCTGTCACTATTGTCACCGTATCGGTCAGGATGGGGGTGAGGTTGGCCCAGCCTTGACCTACATCGGTCGTAAGCAGGACAAAGAGTGGTTTACCCGATGGCTGAGGGACCCTGCGGCCGTCCTGCCTCAAGGGAAAATGCCCAGGATCTTTCTTAACGAGAACCAGATAGAAGCCTTGGCTGAATACTTGACTACTCTCATTTAGTACCTATCCGAAAACTAGCTGGGCTGGCTCCCACGCCCGCCTAGTGGGGGCATGGGAGCCCCCGCTGCTGGGTTTTCGGATAGGCTCTTAGTGGGTTTGGAACTGAAGTGCACCAACTGTTTCAGAGCTTGACCATTGTCGCCCCTCAGTGGCAGCCTATCTTCTACAGCGTTGGAGGTCTAGCCCTGCTGATATTTGCGCTAGCCACCTGGGATAGGCTTTCAATCTGGCAGCAAGGCAGGGATGAAGCGGGCAGCCCGATGGCCGGCCTGAGCATCATGGGCCTGCTGAGACTGAGCTTCTTGAAACTCTTCTCCCCCGATTGCCTCCTGGCCCGACGGGTGTTCGCCCGCAGCCGAGTGCGGGGCCTGATGCTGCTCTCCATCATCTGGGGGGCGATCATTCTGCTGGGTGGGGTGCTGGTCTCGGCTGTCAGTTTCACCTTTAACTGGCCGATCCCCGGCGGTCAGGTCGGGCTGGTGTTCTCCCTCCTCCTCGACCTGGGTGGTGGCTTGCTCCTGGCTGGATTGTTGACCGCTCTGGGACGGCGCTATCTTTTCCGGCCGGAGCGGTGGGTGGCGGTCACGGCCGATGGGCTTCTCTTGACCCTGTTTACCCTGGTCGTCATCCTTGGATTTGTGATGGAGGGGGTACGGTTGGCTCCCCTGGGCTGGGAGGGGATGTCGCGGTGGCCGGTGGGCACCCTCTTCGGGCTGCTGTTGGCCCTCTTGGTGGGGGGACGCACGGCCGTCCTGGCTGCGGCTTACCCGGGGCTCTACCTGCTCCATGCTGGCCTGGCCCTGGCCCTGATGGCATACATCCCCTTCTCCAAGCTTTTTCACATCCTGGCCGCTCAGATCGTCACCTATGCCGCTACCCGGGAGTTGGAAGCAGGGCGTAGTGGAATTACTTGACTATGAAAGACGAGAAGAAAATTTCCCTTACTGACAATCTGACCAAACTGCAATTGATCGGTTTCGATGCCTGCACCCGCTGCAACGAGTGCCTCAAATGGTGCCCGGTGTTGGACATCACCCAGGACGGGTCAATGTCCACGCCGGAGAAGATTCGCATCTACGGGGAACTGATCCGCGCCCGACACGGCTTGAAGGCCAGGCTGCTGGGGGTAGAGCCCATCCGCCCCGAGGTGTTGGAGAAGCTCAAGGAGGCCCTGTACGCCTGTACCACCTGTGGGCGCTGCGGCGAGGTGTGTGAGGTAGGCATCAACACTCAGCGGCTGTGGCCGGCCTTGCGGGCCAAGATGGTGGAGCTGGGGGTGGGCCCGGTGGGGGGTCAGTGCGAAGCCGAGGCTATCGTGCGGGCGAAGCACAACCCCTACGACTGTCCCCACGAGGAGCGATTCGACTGGCTGCCACCGGGGGTCAACCCGCCGCCCCAGGCCCTGGTGGGCTACTTTGCCGGCTGTAGTGGCTCCTACACCGCCCAGCCGATGATGATCGGCGCCGTGCGGGTGATGCAGGCCGCGGGCATCGAGTTTACCCTGTTGGACGATGAGTGGTGCTGCGGCTTCCCCCTGTTCATCATCGGCGAGCTGGATCTGGTACGGGAGTTGATCGCCCATAACGTTAAGGGCTTCATAGATAAGGGCATCGAGCGGCTGGTCGTCTCCTGTCCCTGCTGCATGTTCATGATCCAGAACCATTGGCCCCGCTACTATGGTCAGGAGCTTCCCTTTGAGCTGGTCCACATCAGCCAGATTGTGGCCCAGAAGATGGAGGAGGGGAAGTTACGGTTGACCAAGCCTTTGCCCGAAACCATCACCTATCATGACCCCTGCTACCTGAGCCGGGGGACGCGGGTCACCGAGGAGCCGCGTCGCATCATCAGCTACTTCCCCCAGGTCAGGTTCGTGGAGATGGCCGACAACCGGGAACTGTCCAAATGTTGTGGGGCGGGCGGGGGCATCCGCCGCGCTTTCACCCAGTTGTCTATTGACATGGGGCGCGCCCTGATCAGGGACGCGGAGGCTGTGGGGGCCAGGATGATGGTCATTGACTGCCCGGCTTGCTACGAGAGGCTACATCTGGCCCTGGAGGGGTACGACAGCGATCTGAAGATCGTGGACTTGATGGAGCTTACCGCTCAACTGCTATGAGACTATCGGTCAACACCATCTCCCTGCCGGAGATAGCTCTTCTGGTATTGGTTCCCATCTTCGTTGTCGGGGCCGTCCTTTTCAGCGGAGGGACCCCTTCGGCCAGGGCTGCTGCCTATGCTACCACAAAACTCAGGGGGGAGATGGTTTTCAACCGCGAGCGCTGCTTCTACTGTCACACCATGCGAGGTAGGGAGGTTCAGCAGAGCCCTTCTTCCGCCAATCGCCTTGGCCCACTTCCTCTCCTAGGTTGGGCCCGCAACGGCCCCGACCTTCTCTTCGAGGCTGGCAAACGAAGCGACGACTGGCATCTGGCCCATCTTATTAATCCTGCGGCCGTCAGTCCTGGCTCTTCGATGCCCGCCTACACTCACCTCTTCAGCGCTGACCTGGAAGCGCTGATCGCCTTTTTGCAGGAGCCAAAGGGGGAAGGGGGGGTTACAGCTTCCCCACAGGTCGTTGCCCCAAGCTCCGTTCCCGAAGTATCCAGGAACCTGTTGACCTACCGGGCCGGGCGAGCCATTTACGGCAAATATTGCCAGGGTTGTCACGGGCTGGAGGGGAACGGCAACGGGCCTGTTGGCCACCTTCTGCGGCCCGAGCCACGGGACTTCACCAACGCCATGTGGATGAGCAAACAGACCGACCTCTATCTCTTCTCGGTCATCGTCAATGGCAAGCCCGAGACAGCCATGCCTGGCTACGGCCAAGTCTTGGATGCTGAGGAAGAAGCGTTGGTCTTGCAGTACATCAGATACTACTCCGACTCCCTTCAGAGGCAGAGAATGGAGGAGGGGTTGTTGCCATAACTCGGCGATGCGGGTCAACCAGACAACTTCGTCAAAGTCGCCATCGAAACTGAGGATAAACCGAACTCGTGACCGTCCCTCGTCACCCCTCCAGTTCGTAGAGCAAGTCGGTCAACTCGTCAATCCAGTCGTCCAGTTCGGCCTCATCCCCCAGGCGACGGGCCTCGTCAATCATCGCCAGAGCTTCGATCAGGTCTTCGGCGTCTTTGGGCTCCAGTTCACCACTCTGCAGCAGCTTGCGCGCCCGGTCTACTATCGCCTGGCCCCCTTCGTCGAGAACCAGCGTCGGGGTGGTTTCTGCCAGCCGTTTCTGGGCCTGGCTGATCTGCTCCTGGGTCAGCCGTTCCCGCGAGGCGGCTACCGTGATCCCTGCCTCCTGTCCACTGCCCCGGTCGGTGGCTTTGACGTGCAAAATGCCGTTGACGTCTATGCTGAACTGAACGGTCACCCGGGCGTGCACACCTTTCCGCTCCGGTTTCAGATCGGTGAAGGTGAAATCGCCCAGCAGTGTGTTCTTGCTGGCGATGGGCCGCTCGCCCTGATAGACCTTTAGATGTACGGTGTCCTGGTCCGGATAAACGGTGCTGTAGATTTCCTCTTTGGTCACCGGAATGGTGGTATTGCGGTGGATGATGACGCTGTAACGGTCGTCCACAAAGCCTCGCCAAGTCCACTCGGCCACTTCAATGCCCAGAGAGTAAGGAGTCACGTCCACCAGGATGGCCTCGATGGGCTGACCAGCAATGATAGCCGCCTGGATACCAGCACCCAAGGCCACCGCCTCGGAGGGATGCACCTCCTGACGCGGATCCAGGCCGGTGGCGTCGGCCACCAGTTCCCACACGGCGGGGATGTATGTGGAGCCGCCCACCAGCAGCACCTTGTCAAGGTCCTTGATGGTCATCTTGGCGTCGGTCAGGGCCTGCTGGATGGAGGTGCGGGTGGAGCCGATCAAGTTGTCAATCATTTTCTCAAATTCGTGGCGACTGACCTCGACCTCCAGGTGCAGTGGCTTGCCCTGTTTCTCCGCCAGGTACTCTTCGCGCACCCAGGCAAAGGGGCGGGAGGAGAGTTCGATCTTGGCTTTTTCGGCGGCGCGGGTCAGGCGGGCCATGGCCCGGCGGTCCTTTCGCAGGTCCACGCCGTGCTGCTTTTCAAAAGCCTGGCGCAGGTGGTCGGCCAGCAGGGCGTCGAAATCGTCGCCGCCCAAACGGGTGTTACCGTGGCTGGCCCGCACTTCCACCACTCCGCTCACCAACTCCACCAACGACACGTCGAAGGTGCCGCCCCCTAGGTCGTAGACCAGCACCACCTGGTCTCCTTCCCGGTCCAAGCCGTAGGCCAGGGCCGCGGCCGTCGGCTCGTTGATGATGCGCATGACCTCCAAGCCGGCGATCCGGCCGGCGTCTTTGGTGGCCTGCCGGGCTGCGTCGGGGAAGTAGGCCGGCACAGTGATGACAGCCCGCTGGACCGGATGGTCCAGGTTGACCTCGGCCACCCGCTTGAGCTCGCGCAGGATAAAGGCCGAGATCTCCTGGGGGGTGAAGGCATGTTTGCCCAGAGTCACAGTTCGGTCGGTGCCCATGTCGCGCTTGATGGAGCGGACAGTGGCTTCGGGGGCCAAGACCCATTGATTGAGAGCCGGCGTGCCCACCAGCCACTCGTCCTGGGGCGACAGGCCCACCACGGAGGGCATGATCCGTTCTTGTTTGTTGGGCAGAATGGTCGGGCGACCCTCTCGCACTACGCTGACGGCAGAGAAGGTCGTGCCTAAGTCAATGCCAATGGTGGTATCGTTTCTACTCATAGTTGTTTACTTCCTCACTTCTTGCGGAAGGGATTAGGGACTAGGGATCAGGGACTAGGCACGGCGGACCTCCTTGTCCCTTATCCCTTCTCTTCTGTTCCTGACCACGACGACTTCGGCGTAGCGGAGGATGTGGTCGCCGGCGGCGTAGCCTCGTTGCTCCTCGGCCACGATCTGGCCGTCGGGCAGGGTCTCGTCTTCGACTGTGTCCACGGCTATGTGGCGGTAGGGGTCGAAGGGCTGGCCGACGGTGGGGACTGGTTGGATGCCGGCCTCGTTCAGAAGGGCCAGCAGGCGGTCGCGCAGCAGACGTTGGCCGTCGAGCCAGGCAGCGAGGATGGCCGCCGCTTGAGCGTCCTGTCCATGCAGGCCTTTGACCTGGCGCTCGCCGCTCTCCAGGCCAGCCTCCAGCCCATCGAGCACTGGCAGCAGAGCCTTCAAGGTGCTCAGCCGGGCTTTTTGGACGGCTTCTTGCTGGGCAGCTTCCTGGCGCGTCATGACCGACTGGAGGGATTCCAGGGTAACCTGCAGCCGCTCGGCCTGGGCCTGGGCCAGGGTGTTGGCCTTGTACTGCTCGCGGCCCAGCTTGCTCAGTTGCTCTTCCAGTTTGGCAAAGCCATCGCCCGACAGATCGTTCAGGCGCGAGGCTAAATCGGAAATGGTTTCCCAAACACGTCGTTTGTGACTCATACTTCTGAATAAGGCTCTAGCGCCCGTCGCGGGCGCGGTCTGGGCGGCCCAGGGACGGGCCTTGGAGCTTATGGTGTTGTTTGTGACTCATGCTTATAGACGCACGGGTTTATAGTCGTCGCGAAAGCTGTCGCGACCCAGGTCGGTAAAGGCTTTGGCAGCAGTCAGCACTTCCTCAGGATGCAAGCGCAAGTCGAAGCTGGCCAGGGGCCGGCGTTTGGACGGCTCCCAAGGTGGCGGCGCCTGCAGAAGATAGAGATCGGTCACGACCCGCTGCTCGGCGCTGCGCAACTGCTCGTAGGCGGCGCGGATGGCCTTGAACGTCTCCGGGTCGGTCTCGGGCGGGTGTTCGCGCACCTTGCGAAAATAGGCGCGGCGGATTTCTACGTGGCTTGCGCCCCGCTTCAGGCCCAGTACGCTGTAAGGATCACCAGTATTCGTCGTCGTAGTAGTCATCAGACATCTCCATGTCTAGGTCACCAAACATTTCAAAGGGGCTTATCCCTCGTTCGATCATCTCGATGGCGTGATCGAAAGTTTGGCGGGCCATTTCGACAGCCTGGAGCAGTTCCTCATCGCCGGTCCGGCGGGCGGTTCGGCGCGCCTGCCGCCAATGACGCCTGGCCTCACGCATTTCCAAATTGGCAGCGTAACTGGCGCCCATCTGCAAGTTGGCCCAGCCGTGCTCAGGGTCCAGACGCAGCGCCCGCTCAAAGTAGGCAACGGCCCGTCCTGCGTCTTTCCTGTCGAGGTAGAAGTTGCCAATGTCCACCAGGCCGTCGGGGTCGCCCTCGGCCATCTGCTCGGCGCGCCGCACATAGTCGTCGCCTATCTTGGCCTGGCGACGATTGAAACAACAGTGGGCCAGATCCACGTAGAACTTGGCCGGCAGATGCCCAGCCGGCTGGTGTGGCCCGGCCAGTTCCTCCGCCTGGGTGATGACCCATTCGGCATCGTCGGGGTGGTCGGCGATGTGGCAAGCATCCACTGCGATGTGATAGACCTCCAGATCAGCAGGGTTCAGGGCAAAGGCCCGATCCATTTCTCGGCGGGCGGCGTCCGGATCGTCTTTATAGAAGTAGCACTCGGCCAGCAAGATGTACAGATAGGGTTCGTCGGGCATGTACGCCAGGGCCTCACGGTAGGATTCCAACGCCCTGTCCAGGTCTCCAAAACGGCCGAGGCGATCCCCTTCCTGGTGCAGAAGTTCGACCAGGCGCTCCCGGGCTTCCAGGTGATTCGGGTCGAGCTCTAGGACCTTTTTCCAGGTCTGTCGGGCGCGGTACAGGTAGCCGTACCTTTCGTCCAGGCGGGCAGCGCGGACCAGAGCGCCGATGTTGTTCGGTTCCCGTTCGAGGATGCGGTCCACCTCGTTGCTGGCTGCCTCCCAGTGCTCGCTGGCTACCAGGGCGTCTGTCAACTCTAGGCGCAGGTCAGTGTTGTTGGGATCGTTCTTGACGGCGTTGCGCAAGGTGGTGATCGCCTCTTCCACATTGCCCGCCCGGCGGTAACATTCGGCTACGTGCCCCCACAACAGAGCGACCTGCTGAGAAGTGAGGGCATCGGGAGCGTCGGCCTTGCGCGGGCGGCGACGGACGACCTGCCGCCACAGCTCAGCCGCTTCTGGGAAATGCTCTGTCTTTTCGTAAGCCAGGGCCAGGTTCTGGAGCAAGACACGGCTGTTCTCGCCCAACTCCCTGGCCTTTTCCCAATGTTCAAGAGCTTGGCCCCAACGGGCGACTTGGGCGTCGGCGTGGCCGGCGTGAAAGTGCGCGGCGGCCGCCAGGTCGCCCAGATCGCGGTCGGCGGGCCGCAGGCCAAGGCCGGTATCGGCCAGAGCCGCAGCCTTGGCCCATTGCTCGTCAGTCATGGCCTGTTCGGCGCAGGTGTAGTAAAGCAGATGCAAGTTGTCGCGAAAAGCGAGGGTGTCCAGCCCCAGGCGGCGGGCCGATTCCCAGTGGGCCAGAGCTTCAGCCGGCCGATCGTGGCGTAGCGCGTCCAACCCCAGAGCGTATGCGGCGACGGCACGCGCCGCCGCAGGTTGGTTATCGTCTTGAGCGACGCTTTGCAGTGTGTGGTGAGCGCCGTCGTCGCCCGATTCGAGGGTGGCCAACCCCTGCCACAACCCTTCGACAAGCCCTTCGTCATGCCCTTCGCCAGGCTCAGGGGGGGCCTCAGGACACCGCCGGGCAGGGCCGGTGGAAGTGGAGGTGGCC
>JBHIDP010000020.1:0-23485 GCA_046760185.1 Anaerolineae bacterium | reverse complement strand
CTACCCCTCAAACAGATCATCGAATCGTTGCCAGGTGCCACCAGCCTGGTCAGGACCGTAGTTGAGGACATAGATTACCTTCTGGTCCGCCCAGGTTGTCCCAGCCCACTTCGTGGGGCTCCACAACATGAGTCCTTGCTGAAATCTCTCAATCGTCCCAGTGAAGTCTCTCCTGTCACCTAGAGTTGATCCCAACTTTGTAGACAGGCCCGGCCGATCGCTCAGCACGCTGTCTATGGAACCGCGAAAGCTCTGCCAGGTACCATCGGCGAAGAGGATGTAGGTGGTATTCGTCTCCTGATGCCAATACAGGTGTCCGGCCTGGAAAGGCTGTTGGGTCACGGGCCCGCCCGGCAACTCCAACTCCAGAGCACACCCCAGCTCCTGTCGAACACCAGCATTTTCCTGCCAAAGCTTGCCAAAGCCCCGCACAGGGAGGACAGCGCAGGGGGTTGTCGGGGTGGGAGAAGGAAGAATCTGAGTGGGGGTTGAAGTCGGCAGAGGGAATGGTGTCGGAGTCAAGGTTGGTAGAGGAGGCAGGGTTGGATAAGGGGTGGGCGTGACGGTGGGGGTTGGAGGGGGCGGAGCCGGCATGGCCACATCCCGGATGACGGTCAGAGTGCCATCACCCCGGTTTGCTACATAGACCAGATCTCCGACGACGGCGACAGCGCCCGGGTCCGGCCCCACAGGGATATTGGCTATTTGCCCAAAAGTCCGGACGTCGAGGACGGTAACTGTATCTCCTAAAGCGGCTGCCTCGGGACTGCCTGGTATATCCTCAGGATGCGACAAAAACAGGTGATGGGTGTTCATGTTGAAAGCCATCCCTGCCACGCGAGCTGTGAGATCCAGACGAAATGCCACTTCATTGGTGAGCCCTTCAATGGCTACGAGCTGAGTGCTCAGTGCCAGGGGATGGGTGGCCGAGGCATAGAGGCGATTGGCTTCACGATCAAAGGCCCAGGCGGTGATGTTCCGCTCACCGAAAGCTCCTGCCTGATTCAAGGTCTGCCCGTCCACGACGTAGATTATCTGTCCACTGTTGGAGCCAGGAATTCCGTTCCAACCGACCGCATAGATCTGACCGGTCAGGGGGTTGACCTTGATCGCCTCGGCTCTACTGCGCGAACCAAGGGTGTACCCTTCCAACTCGAAGATGCCGATCGTTTCGAGAGTTTGCTCATCCAGGACGTGGTTGTCAGCGTACAGGCGACCTTTCAGCGGGTCCACGTCCAGCGCGCTCAACTGGCGGGTGATGGGCACGGTGGCCGACAGGGTCAGGCTATCCAGGCCAATGAGGGAGAGGTCGCCCGAGGCGTAATTGGCCACGTAGGTCCGTTTCAAGGCTGGATTGACGGCCACGGCCAGAGGGTGATGGCCAGCACGCACCTCGCCGATCAACTCCTGTCCCTCCACCACGAACAGGGAATCGGTGCTCGGGTTAGCCACGTATAGGCGGCCTACTTCCTCATCAACAGCCATCCCTGCTGGAGCGATGGCTAGGGGCACTACCGCTATCACTTCGTGACTTTGGGCATGGATGACCATCACATTGTGGCTCTCGTTGTTGGCTACGTAGACCTGGCCAGAGGTCTCATCCACGGCTACCGCTACCGGCCTTAGACCGACAGGGATGGTTGCCAAGACCTCCAGGGTAGGGAGAGGGTTAGCCTCTTCTCTCCCTACTTTTACCACCGTGACGCTGTTCGACCAGGAGTTGGTTACGTAGATCAACCCGGCTTCCCCGTCAACCGCTGCCCCCATGGCATCAGCCCCGATGGGGGCCCGGCCCACGATGGCTCCGCTTCCTCCATCAATGGCTACCAGGTAGCGGGCATTGGTCTCGGCAACGTATTCGTTGGTGAAGACCAGCCCTAGGCGCGGATCAGCAACCAGGGTCTGATAGCTGTTCAAACGGACAACATTTTGCACCGACAGGGTCTCTATATCGAGGATGAAGGTTTGGTTGTAGGCTGCGGCGTAGAGGCGGCCCGCTATGGGGTCGGCGGCCAGAGCGAGGATTCCCGAAGGTGTATCCAGGGAAAGACTTCTCAGCACCGCCCCCGAATCCCCGTCCAGCACCATCAGGTTCTGATCACCGTACAGGCCGACATAGACCCTGTCACCGGTCACCAACACGGTATTGGGTTCCCCGTCAACGGCTATCTCCCGTACAACCTCCTCCCCCTCCACAACGCTAACGGTTTTGTCCCCACGGTTGGCGACGTAGATACGTTCCCTCTCGGGATCAGCGGCCACAGCGGCCGGTTTCTGCCCGACGGGGATGACCGCTACAACCTGCTCCTCCTCGATGATGGACAGATTGTCCGAGCCACTATTGGCGACATAGGCACGCCCCTTCATTACCTCCACAGCTACGGGGCTCCGTCCTTGGTCCAGCAGGGGATAGAGGGGGATAAGGCCCACCACGGCTGGGGCCTTTAGAGGGGTCGGGGTGGGGCTTGCCTCCTGGACAATCAAGGGTGTAGCAACCGGTACCGTCGTAACCGGCACAGGGGTTGCGGTAGACACCAGACGCGCTATCAATTGGCAGCCCAGGAGCCCCAGGCCCATCAGGCAAGCTAGGCCCAATATCAGTTCATTTCTTTTCCACATGCCTCACCGATCACCCACTTTACCCCAATGCCTTCCTGAAGAAGTCAGCCAGGTACTCGGCCATACCCTCCAAAAGCTCTCGACCAATTTCTGCCTGTGAGCCAACCGGATCGCCCAACACACCGATGGCTGAGAACTGCTCCATGCGCATGGCGAAGCCGCCCTCGCTGGGCTTTATCTTCTCCATCTCCGCCTCAAAGTCTCCCAGGAAACCAGCCTCTGCCCGATCCAGGTCCACCAGGTCACCACGGTAGCCAAGCATCCAGGATGTTTCAGCCCGGCCAGCGTGTGCCCCTCCCTGGGCCGGAGTGATGCCATAGGGAGCCAGGATGGCGTCCTGCACTCGTGTGAACTCTTTGAGGTCAGCAAAGCCTGCTATCCTACCCGGCAACTCTTCATCAAGTTGGGGGGTGATCCTGGCGACGGTGGAAAAGTTGCCGCCATGGGTGGGGAGGAGCAGAATGTTTTTGAAACCATGCTGGATGAGCGATCTACAGTAAGCTCCTACAAGCTCCCCCAGCAATGCGCTGGAGATGGAGATGGTACCAGCGAAGTTCATGTGGTGATCTGAACAACCGGGCCGGATGGTGGGCGCGACCAGAGCCTTTCCCAGTTTCTCGGCTATCCGCACGGCCAGGTTGTAGCCGATGAAGGTGTCAGTCCCCGTGGGGAGATGGAGGCCGTGTTGCTCGATAGAACCGATAGGCACGATGATAGACACATATCCGTCCTCGATGGCCTTTTTGATCTGAGGCCAGGTCATCTCTTCCGTCAGCAGTTTCATTGTTCACTCCAAATGAGGGCCATCTATCCTCCCGCAGGTGACAGCGAAGCTTTTAGGGTTATCACTCCTCGAACCTGCGGGAGGATTTGACATCGTTAAACGAGGGTACGCCATTCGGGGTAGCGATGGTCAGTACCCCTGACAAGGTCGTGATACAGGTCGGCCATCTGCCGGGTGATGGGTCCGACCTCTCCGTTTCCCAGGGGATAACGGTCAATGGAGATGATGGGACTGACCTCTGCTCCTGTGCCGCAGAAGAAGGCTTCGTCCGCCAGATACAGCTCAGTGCGATCTATCTCCCGCTCTGCAACTTCTATACCCAATTCGTGCCGGAGGAGGTGGATCAAGGTATAGCGGGTGATGCTCTCCAGGATGCCACTGGTGACAGGCGGGGTGGCAACCTTACCCCGTTGGACGATCATGATGCAGGCTCCGGGGCCCTCAGCTACCTTGCGCTGCTCGTTGAGCAATATGGCTCCGTCATAACCAGCCAGATCAGCTTCGGTGGCTGCCAGACGGCTGTTCTGGTAGTTGCAGACGGCCTTCACTCTGGGGGGCATGACGTTATCGGAGATCCGTGTCCAGGAACTGATACAGCAGTTCAGCTTGTGATCGGTTTTCAAATGCGACTCGAAGGGGAAGGAGTTGATCAGGAGGTGGGTAGGTGTTTCAGCCATCCTTCCGAACCACTTGCCGGGGCCAAAGTAAGCGAAGGGACGGATGTAGGTATCCTGGCGGACATCGTTGGCCCGCAGAAGCTCCAAAATGGCCTCCTTAAGTTCATCAATGGAGAACTCAGGATTCATGCGCATGAGCTTCATGGAGTTGGCGAAGCGAGCCATATGTTCATCCAGGCGGAAGATGTAGGCCCGGTCCAGACCATCGTTGCGGTAAGCTTTGATCCCCTCAAAGACTGAAGAGACGCCAGACCATTCCAGGTCGGTGACGTGCACCGTAGCCTCGTCCCAGGGTATGATCTGGCCGTCGTGCCAGATGTAGTTGTAGTGTTCTCGCTCAGTCACAATGGTGGTCTTTTCTTTTGTTTGAACCATCTCTCCTTGTCCTTGTCTAGAAGTAGTAGAGGTTGGTAGTTGAAGATTCACACATTAATGGCGTTGGTCCCTTGGGGACACACGATGAATGATTATACCACGAATAGGACATATTTCCTAGTTGACTTTCCTCTCTCCGTGTGATATCATAACTTCAATGAAAAGTGTAGTTGGGGACTTGAGGGAGGTAGCTGATGGTGGCAGTTGAACTCTTTAGGCAGGTAGAAATCTTCAGGGACCTTACTGACGAGCATCTGGCTCAGGTGGTGGGAATTTGCGAGGAGCGGACATACTCGCCGGGTACCCTCATATTCGAAGAGGATAGCGAGGGGGACGAACTATACATCATCGAGTCAGGTCTGGTGGAAATCAAAGTGAATCCCGAGCTTCTGGGGGTGAAACCCTCTTCATCGCCGGGGCCCACCACGGTAGCAGTGCTGCGACCGGGACAGATCTTTGGTGAGATTGCTTTGGTAGATGAGGGCCGACGCTCTGCGGCTGCTGTTTGCGGCGAGGAGGAGGATACCACACTCTTGGTCTTGGACCGGGATGAGTTCATCGCCCTGTGTGAGAAGGACCCATCCTTGGGGTATCGGGTGATGCGTAATATCGCTGCTGATCTGGCCAACAAGATTCGCAGTACCGATATGATGGTCAGGGAGCAGTTGCTGTGGAAGAGGAGTCTGGAGTATCCGTTGCAGAGTCGGATGGCCAGAGGGCCCGGCCAGGACGCATCGTAGGGCCTGGGCTGCCTTCTTTGCCATTTCCTCCTCGGCCTCTGTGAGGGAATGAGTCTCGATCCATAAAGCAGCAAATTGAAGTGACTCACTCCACCCGTGCCTGATCAACTCATCTACACACGCTGTTGGAATATGGATCACTGGCAGCAAAGTTGTTACCAACTCAAGACTATCTGACTGAAAAGCAGACATGAGCGGGCCAGTATCACTGATGGCGTGGGTTACCCCGGGTTCTCTAATTGCCACTCCATCTCCTCGCTGATTTCGTCAGGTACCAGGGCCATGTTGACGTGTCCCTACTCCGTCACCAACAACGGATTGAACCGCGTCTCGTAGTCATACACGTCCAATCCCTCTTGCTGCTTCAGAAAGTTCACCACCCCATAGGTCAGCAGCGTCACAGCCGCCTCATAGACCGATTTCGCCAGTCACGGCTCGACTGAGCCCTCGGCCTGAGTGAGGCTCGGCCCGAAGGCTCGCCGAAGTGTAGGTCACAATGGTCGAGGCTAACCCCACCAGGGTGCTGGCAGGGCTAGCATTTGACAGATTTTGGGCTTTGTGCTATTATAACTAATGAAGATCGGGTGGCCTGGTGACCCCTATCCTTTGCCGGACGGCTTAGCCAGGCAACAGGGTCGCAGAATGAAAGCGCCCCCCCGGTCTCGTTTTGTTTTAGGATATCCCTAATACCTCAAGCAGCTCTTGATCGCTAATCTCCTGATCTGGCCTCTCTTCTCCCCGATAGACAGCCAGGGCAAGTTCGTGGGCTGGCGACTTTTTCCCGACTTGATGGAACACGATCTGATCCTTATGCACCTTGATCCTGTGGCGGCGGCAATGGTATAGAAGGCTCCCTCGGATGTGCGCGTCTTTGCCGGGATACTCGACGTCTATTACGACATGAGCCAGGTGTTCCATGTGGTCCCTGAGGAGCAAGAACAGGCACGCGGCAAACATCAACACTGTGGCTGCCCGCCGGGATTTGCCGCGACGCCGCAGCCGGTGAAGTACGGTTCGCTTCACCGTGGCTGAAACAAGAATCGCGTATTGGATGCCATTGGAGAAGGCCAGGACTGTGCCTATCCTGGTCTTCTCCATCTTCCCGCTTTGATCTACTTCGACGACATGCATGGATAAGATCCAATGAACCTGCCTCGGCTGCTATACCTATCTCTGCACTGAACCGACTAGTTATCCCATTTCTCACAGGCGGGCCAGTTCCTCGAACAGCATCTGGTTCTCTTCTATCAACTGATCCACAAAGTCCACAGCGCTATCCCGAAACGCCTCGGACCACGGGCGTTTTTCGACCTCGGGCCGCGCCCTCTCGACTGCTTGGCGTCGCGTCAACCAGGCCTTAACCGCTGCTACCAGAAAAGAGTCAAGTTACTCCTTGCTAACGCGCTCAGCCTTCAACTGCGCGGCGACATCCTCTGGCAACTTTACCGTGATGGTAGCCATTGCACCTTCTCCTCCCTACTCCATCATCAACAACGGATTGAACCGCGTCTCGTAGTCATACACGTCCAATCCCTCTTGCTGCTTCAGAAAGTTCACCACCCCATAGGTCAGCAGCGTCACAACGGTTTCATACACCGAGGCTCATCAACCTGGTTTACATTGTTCATGCTTTCAGGGCAGCTCGTTTTCTAACGGGGAAGGCCGATCCTGTCGAAAGAGGTATAACATAACTTCAGCTTGAGGTCAACGCTTTTGTCACCGAATGTTGACATCTGTACCAGGGGGGTGAGCGGTTGACAGGAGCACAGGGACGGCATAGAATAGATAAAGGAGGGTAAGGACTCAGGAGTGTCTGCCAGAAGCGGTGCCCTGAGCTTATCGAAGGGCGGAGGGGAGGATGCGGAGCGAAATTGTCACCATCGGCACCGAACTGCTCTTGGGGGAGATCGTTGATAGCAACGCAGCCTACATCGCCAAACAGTTGGCCAGTATCGGCCTCGATCTCTTCTACGTGACCACCGTGGGGGACAACAAGGAGCGTCTGGTAGGGGTGCTGCGCCAGGCCCTTACCCGCTCTGATATAGTCATCACCACCGGAGGGTTGGGCCCGACCGTTGACGACGTGACCAGGGAGGCTGTGGCCGAGAGCACCCAACGGGAGTTGGTCCTGGATGAGGCGTTGCTGGCTCAGATCGAGGCCCTCTTTGCCCGCTGGGGGGTAGCCATGAAGGAGAACAACAGGCGTCAGGCCTATATCCCTGAGGGAAGCACCCCGGTGGAGAATCCGGTCGGCACCGCTCCTGGTTTCATCGTCGAGCAGGATGGGCGGCTGGTGATCTCTCTGCCGGGCGTACCCCGTGAGATGCGCTATCTGATGGAGAAGCGGGTCCTTCCCTTCCTGCGGGAGCGGTTGGGAACCGGGGAGGTTATCAAGAGCAGGACGCTTCGCACCTGCGGCATTGGTGAAAGCACTATTGACAGCTTGATCGCGGATCTGATGCGTGAAGCGAACCCTACTGTTGGCACGGCGGCCCACGTCGGCCAGGTAGACGTGCGCCTCACGGCCAAGGCCAGAGGCGAGGGTCAGGCTGATGCCCTGCTGGATGAGATGGAACGACGGGTGAGGGAGAGGCTGGGGGTGACCATCTATGGGGTGGGGGATCAGACTATCGAAGAGGTGCTGGCCAGTATGCTCCGCCAGAGGGGTTTGACCATTGCCGTGGCAGAGACCAATACCGGTGGGGCCATCGCTCAGCGGTTGATTGGAACACCGGACGGACCTTCGGTTCTGGCCATGGGAATGGTGTTGGGTCAGGAGGAGAACTGGCTTCGAGCTTTGTCCCTGTCCCCGGCGGTGGCGGAGGAGGGTGGCTCTTTGGTGAGCGCACCTGTGGCCCGGGCGGCTGCCCAGGCCGTGCGGGAGATGGGCCGGGCGGACATCGGACTGGCTGCGCTGGCCACCATGGCCGTCGAGGAGGGTATCTACCAGGGCACCACGGGGTCCACCTGGATAGCCCTGGCTACGCCTGAGGGTGGCCGGGAGAGCAGGCAAGGCTACGGTGGCATGACAGCCCAGGCCCGGCTGTGGGTTGCCAACCGGACCCTGGATATGGTGAGGAAATTCATTTTGCAAGAGCTGCCCGCTGAGGGCTAGCTACCCGTTACGCATCACGTTTTACGCAGTACACATTACAGAACTGCTTCTATCCGTGCGACGTCCTTAGATTGACCAGGTGCGAAGCTACAGCTATAATGGGCTGTGTCTGTCGTTCGCGTAGTCGTACTTGAGGCAACAGGGGCATGTTTGAGGATATGCTGGTCGTGATAAAAGGGGGCGGGGACCTGGCTACCGGGGTGGCCTATCGTCTCCACAAGGTAGGCTTTCCGGTGGTCATCACTGAGTTGCCTCAACCTCTGGTGGTGCGGCGCACGGCGGCCTTCGCCTCAGCCGTCTTCGAGGGCAGAGCGGAGATCGAGGGGGTGGTGGCTCGTCTGGTGCAGGATATGGAGCAGGTACTGAAGAGGCTCTCGTTGGACGAGATCCCGGTGGTAATTGATCCGGAGGCTCGCATCATCGCCGCGCTGCATCCCTATGTGGTGGTTGACGCCATCATGGCCAAGCGGAACACAGGCACGACTATCAACGATGCCCCCATTGTCATCGGGCTTGGTCCGGGCTTTACCGCCGAGGAGGATGTCCACGCCGTGGTAGAGACCAACCGTGGTCACAACCTGGGCCGCGTTTATCTGTGGGGAAAGGCGGAAGCTGATACCGGGGTGCCAGGCGACATCGAAGGGTTCACCGAGGAGAGGGTGCTACATGCTCCCTGTGACGGTATCTTCAGCGCGGAGCGGCACATTGGCGAATGGGTGACGGAGAATCAAGTCATCGGTTACGTTGACATTATGCCGGTGCTATCCTCGATTTCAGGCCTGATCAGGGGGCTCTTGGCCGATGGGGTAGCGGTCAGGGAAGGGGCCAAGCTGGGGGACATTGATCCTCGCTGTGAGGTGGAGCACTGCTACACCATCTCGGACAAAGCACGAGCGGTGGGAGGAGGAGTGTTGGAAGCCATCCTCTATCTGCACCGTCAACGACAGCAGAAGTAACCCAGGATGTGGGAACAGTATCTGATCCCTTCTGCCCTCGACGAAGTCCTGGACCTTCTGGCCGATCAGCCAGGGGAGACACGACCCATCGCCGGGGGTACCGATCTGCTTCTTCAACTTCAGAGGGAAAGACGACGGCTCAAGCGCCTGGTGGACATCACCCGCGTTGAGGAACTGCGGGGAGTTCGAGTTGATGGTGAGGGTCTCTTCATCGGTGCCGGCACTACCTTCAGCGAGCTGCTCGAGGCTGCCTTGCTGAAGGAGAAGGTCTCTGCTCTGCTTGAAGCCGCTTCCACAGTGGGCTCGCCTCAGATTCGCCATATGGCCACCATCGGTGGCAACGTGGTCAATGCCTCACCGGCGGCGGACGGGGCCGTGCCGTTGGTGGCCATAGGGGCCGAGGCCGTGCTGTGCCACAGGAGCGGCGAGCGGCGTATCTCCCTGGAGGACTTCTTCTTGGGCCCGGGGCAGACGAGGTTGAAAGAAGACGAACTGTTAATGGGCTTCATCCTCGCCCCTCTGGGAGGAAATAGCGGGAGCGCTTTCATCAAGCTGGGCCTGCGTAAGGCTTTGGCCGTAGCTGTGGTCAGTGTGGGGGCGATGGTGAGGCTGGTCAACGGCCGGGTGGAAATGGCCAGGATTGCCCTGGGAGCGGTGGCACCACGCATATTGCGAGCCCGTGCCGCCGAGGAAGCTCTGGTGGGCGAGATGCCCGGTGAGCAGTTGCTTGAGCATGTCGGGGAACTGGCTGCCGCTGAATCCTCTCCCATCAGTGACATACGCGCCTCGGCTGAGTACCGTCGAGAGATGGTGGCGGTGCTGACCGGCCGTGCCCTAAGGCAGGCCATAGCACGAGCCGACAAAAGTTTGTAGTGGCGGCTTCCCCTGGCACCTGTGCGCCAGGACAGGTGAGCCGCTTCAGTGCGACTAAAGTCTACCAGCGATTTTTCGGATAGGCCCTGGACCGGATGACATGAAGACTCAAAAGCTGAAGATGACACTTAACGGCCAGCCGGTGGAGATTCAGATCAGACCCCACCGTAGACTTCTGGATGTGCTGCGGGAGGAGTTGGGGCTGACCGGCACCAAGGATGGCTGCTCTGAGGGGGAGTGTGGGGCCTGTACCGTCATCCTGAATGGCCGACCTATCCTATCCTGTCTGACACCGGCCCTGAAGGCGAACGGTGCCGTGGTCGAAACCATTGAGGGGCTGGGCTCGGACGGCCAACTACATCCCTTGCAGCAGGCTTTCGTGGCTGAGGGGGCCATTCAGTGTGGCTACTGCACGCCGGGCCTGATCATGACCGCCAAGGCTCTGCTCGACCGCAATCCGCATCCCAGCCGCGAGGAGATAAGTATAGCTCTTTCAGGCAACCTCTGCCGTTGCACCGGCTACATGCAGATCATAGAGGCGGTGGAGAAGGTAGCCATTGGGAAAACGGAATCGGAAGACACGGCTTGAGAAGCAGGCGCTCGCTAAAAAGCGCCGGGGGAGACCAGACCGGCCTCTGGTCTCCCCCATTATTTGAGGGGTATGCATAAATGGGCAGATGCCTCGGCGAGAATCGCAAACTGCCCTGAGACCATGTGGGGAGTGTAGGCGTAAGCCTGCTTATAAGGCGGACGGTTCGGCTATTCGTTGTTCAATCCCAGCTCCACCAATAAATCTCTCGCGGTAGTTATCTTGCTTGCAAGCTGGCTGAAGATAGCATGGAGCGCGTCGGATACCTGTTCATTCACATACGAAATACAGACAGCATTGTCACCCCCCATAATCCAGAGAGCGAACCAATTATCCCCTACTGCGATAGGACCTGAATGCCGTGATAATGCAGAGGAAATACGGACACGGTGTCTAGATCTCTTCTGTAGCTCCTTATAGAACTTTGTCGCTTCATTAACCTGCTTTTGCATCTGGTACTTCTCCATCTCAGCTCTGGTACTTTTGGCGTCGTACAGATAGATGCATTCTCGTTCTGAGTCATCCACTGCTTTCTCGATCCAAGTTCGGAGAGCTTTGAAGAAATCCATCTCATATGCTATTCTTTCGGACTCAGGTGCCAGATATTCCCGGGGGCCGAAGAGAAGCGAGGGAGTCTGCTGGGCTATACATAGTCGCCTCTGAGCGGCCAAGATAATATTAGTGCCCAATTCGTACATCTCTTTTCTGGTATGCGTCACCACGGCTCTTCGTCTTAGCCTTCGATTAATCTCGCCAATTATTCCCCGTCTTAGGCCCTCCTCCAACTCGGCCAAGCTGCGATAGTGTTTGTAGAATCGTACTTGTGCTGCCTCTGTGGTTTCGCCCGCTGTTTTTCGAACTAGCCCCAAGAATTTGTTCAATTTGGGTTCTCTCTCTTCGTTATCCTTGAGCATTTTGACGAACAAGAGAATTGGCTTGTTGTTGCGTACTGCTTCCTGGTACTCTAGTTCAACTGCTGGACGTAGAGTTTTCCAAAGCAGAAGTACAAATACATCACAGTCTCGTACTTCATCAACGTAGGCATCTTCGAGCGTCTTACTCATGGCTGGAAATCCCTCAAAAACAGAGGGTTGAAGGTTCAGCTCTTTAACGACTCTAGTAGCTACTTCTCTCTCATATTCGAGCTCATCGAGGGCCGAACTGATGAAGACTTTGATGGTGTTCATTGCACGTCTCTCCCGTGTATCTGTTTCGCGAGTACCCGGTTCAAAACTCCCGTGTAATCAGGTATTCTGCCCACATTGAAAGTAGATCCTTGTAGCGCGAATTGGGGATGCAGTCAAGATGAGGGATTGCTTGATTGACGTAAGACTTAGCAAGATTCTTTGTAAATTCAATGCCTCCCAAACGTTGTAGCAGGTGAACAACCTCGGTTATCTCGTCTGTTGTGGCTTCCTCCCTTCCAAGTATATCCAATAGCTTTGCCTTCTCATGGCTATTCGCTTGGCTCAACGCATAATGTACAATCGTAGTTCGCTTTCCCTCCCTGATATCTGAACCAACTGGTTTCCCAAGCAAATCTTCATCCCCAACGATGCCAAGAATGTCATCCTGCAGCTGGAAAGCTATGCCGCATTTGCTTGCGAAAGCTGACAACTCCTTAACAAGTACGTTATTCGAGTCGCAGGAGTTAAGGCCAATCATAGCTCCCGCTCTACCTGCGAATTCATATAGCACTCCCGTCTTTTTCCAAAGCATATCAATAATGAGTCTTTGATCCAACGATTTAACGGGCAACTTTGAGTATTGGATATCTAGAGTCTCTCCCTCAACCAATGTGCTTTGGACTTGCATCTTCAAATTGTCGATAAGATAGAGAACAACGCGCGGATCAATAGACTTCTCGCTGTATAATTCACATAACAATGATACCGACCAACCCTGTTGTACATCTCCTGCTAGCATTGCAATCGAAATCCCGTAATGTCGGGCCTCTGTTTCGGTGTAGCCCAGTTCCCTTATCGCTCTTTCACGAAATTCTGCATGGAGTGATAGATGTCCTCGCCTTTTTTCATCTCTATCGATGATGTCGTCGTGGACTAGTGTCCAGGTATGATATACCTCAACCGCTGCTGCTGCAGGTAGTGCTTTGTCTTCGTCTCCACCAACAGCACCGCATGAGAGCAAGAGAACAATGGGTCTCAAGGACTTTCCCCCTAATTGGATATAACTATAAACTGAGTTGCGGATGTGCTCGGGTGCGAAGCGTTGGGCATACTTCCTCGCCGTAAGGTAATTGTATACCTTGTCCCGCCTCTTCATGAGCTCACTTACGAACAAACTCTTCTGGCTATTGACCTGCATATTGTCCTCCCGTAAATCCTTTCAATCTAAGTATAATCTGTTCAGGACGATTGTCAACCTGTATAGGACCCGCCGCCGGAGGCTCAGGGGTGCACATTTGCAGTGGGTGATCCTGTTAGTCACTCTCGGTCAGCGTCCTCCACATCGTCGTAGATGAGGGAGAAGTTATGGGTCAGTTCCAAAGCAGCGGCGGCCGGCAAGGCTCGTTCAAAATCGCCGCTCAGGGCCTGGCAGGTCAGGAGACAGATGAGGGGCCGGATGCGCTTGCCAGGCTCTGATACCGTAGGTTGGAGAGCTTCGTCAACCCAGCCAAGATGGTACTGCATCATGCCGTAGAAGGGGGCCAGGGTTGGATCGGCAGTCCTCACCACCTGCCGCATCTCATCCTCGATGGCAGCCAGATAGAGACCAAATTCCTTTTCTAGTGACAATTCATCGCCTCCTCCCGGTGGGGGGACAAATACAGGCACTAACGCCTGGGTTGTTCACCGTATCCAACCCGTTGCAAGAGGGGAGTATCCCTCAGATCTGACAGGTCGGCCACTCCGATGCAGAACATGGCAATCCGCAGTTCTTCCAGGACGATATCTATCGTCTCTATCACAGCCTCCGGGGAAACGGTGGCTGGTTGAAGGAAGGGTCTGGCCATAGCTACGGCGTCGGCACCGAGGGCTATCGCTTTGGCCACGTCTATGCCGGTGCGGATGCCGCCGCTGGCGATGACAGTCATGCCCGGTGCGCCGCGCTGAACCATGCCGATAGATTCAGTGGTAGGTATACCCCAATCGCCGAAATGAGCGGCAATCTGACGGTGCCTCTCCGTAACGGCTCGATATTTCTCCACCTCACTCCAGGAGGTGCCGCCGGAACCGGCTACGTCAATGGCGGCCACCCCTGCCTCGGCCAGTTGTCTGGCTGCCTGTTCGGAGATGCCCCAACCCACCTCTTTGGCGATTACCGGTACAGGCAGCTTTCGGCATATCAGTTCAATTTTGCTTAGAAGTCCGCTGAAGTCGGTGTTGCCGCGCTGCTGGAGACACTCCTGCAAGGGGTTGAGGTGCAGGATCAAAGCATCAGCTTCTATCATCTCTACTGCTTGCTGACACTCCTCGAAGCCGTAGCCGTAGTTGAGCTGCACGGCCCCCAGGTTGGCGAAGAGGAGGATATGGGGAGCTACATCGCGGACCCGGTAGGTGTGGGCCAAACTGGCATCCTCAATAGCGGCCCGCTGCGATCCTACCCCCATAGCTACCCCCATTGCTTGCGCAGCCTGGGCCAGATTGCGATTGATCACCTCCGTTGACTCCGCTCCTCCGGTCATAGAGGAGATGATTAACGGCGCTTGCAGTGGTTTGCCAAGGAGGGCAGTGGATAGGTCTATCTTGTCCTTGTCGAGCTCAGGCAGAGCCTGGTGGATGAAACGGTACTCCTGAAAACCGCCTGTCATCCCTTTGAACTGCACATCCTCTTCCAGGCCGATGCGCAGATGTTCCAGTTTCCGCTGACTGTGTCTCTTATCTACCATAGCGTAACTTTTCTCTCACTAAGGTGTTGGTATGGACAGATATTACCAATAGAGAAAGGGGTTGTCAAGATATGGGTGGGTATTGACTCTCCCGCGCAACCCTGCTATACTAGTGGTGAGCCACTGTGTTTTTGATAGGTGGAATTGGATTGGATTCCCTATGGGGATGCAAAATCACCCATCAGAATCAGTGTGTCGAACCACTATGACGAAGGACGGGGAGCGGATGGTGATGTTCTCGGCTAAAAGTCCAAACATACTAAGGAGGTCATAGAAATGGATGAGGTTTTCGAGAGGGTTAAGGCCATCATCGTGGAGCAACTGGGTGTGGACGAAGACAAGGTGACGCCTGACGCCAAGTTCCGTGAGGATTTGGAGGCCGATTCTCTGGACCTGGTTGAGCTGATCATGGCTTTCGAGGAAGAGTTCGGTGGTGAGATTTCCGACGAGGAAGCTCAGAAGATCGAGACTGTTGGGGAGGCGGTGGCCTACCTGGAGGAATACCTGAAGAAATAGCTCTTGGTCAAGTAGGAACGGCTCGACTGAGGCTTCGATGGTGAGCCCTTCCCTTCGACTGGGACTTCGTCGAGCTCAGACTTCGCCGAGCTCAGTCGAGGTGTCGAGACGCTCAGGACAAGCGACCCCGCAGTTTGTCCCGCTCACTGCGGGGCTCAGCCGAACCGCTCGCCGAAGTCTGCAGACGCCTTTGTCCTGGGACAGAGGACTGGGGGAGGACAGCGCTATCCTGAACAGGTGCTGCATTCTCTAGATCTTCTTGTGTCTTGCCTTCCAGAACAGAGAACAGGCTAGAAGATACCTTTTCTTCCTAGCCTGTTTTCTTCTTCGGCAACGATCAAGTGGCAGTCTCCGACACACTCTGTGGAGCAGGTTCAAAGGCGCGGGAGCGACAGTGAGGCTATGTTTCAGGTCAGTGTAGCTATCCTGGCCGGGGGTGGCAGCCGGCGCATGGGGACCAACAAGGCCCTTCTAAAGGTTGGACAGGAGACTCTGATCGAGCGGGTCGTGAAGAAGGTTTCCCGGCTCAGTGAGGAGATCATTGTCGTCACCAATGACCCGGCGGAGTACCGCTCTCTGGGTTTGAGGTTGGTGCGTGATGTGTATCCCGGACAGGGTTCATTAGGGGGCATCTATTCCGGTCTCCTGGCCGCAAGCCAGGAGTACACCCTGGTGGTGGCCTGTGATATGCCCTTTCTTAACCTTGACCTGTTACACTACATGATTGACCTCGCCCCAGGCAATGATATCGTCATGCCGCGGATGTTGAAGAGGGAGTCTGAGGACGAGGAAGACTTGACTGATGAAGAGATCACGGCCAGGGATACCCTCATGCAACCCCTACATGCCGTCTATGGCAAAGGGTGCCTGGAGCCCATCAGACTGCTGCTGGAGGAAGGTGACCTGCGCATTATCTCCTTCTTCCCACAGGTACGGGTGCGCTACGTGGAAGCGGAGGAGGTAGAGCGCTTTGATCCTGAACGTCTGTCCTTCTTCAACATCAACACCCCGGCCGACCTGGATGTGGCCAGAAGGTTGGCTGCCAGCGAAAGAGGGTGATTTGATTCGAGTCTGGCTAAAATCTGTGGAGGAGTGGAGCCTTCAGGCGGATAAAACCGGCTAAAGCCTCGACTCCCACAAGTTTTGGCCACGCTCATTTGATTCAATCCCCATCAATGCCTGGACTTTTAGACCAAACTACGATAAAATGAACCGCTGTTGAAGAAGATAAGCTATGTCTGAAGAAGATGGGGTATGTCGTGTGGAGCAGTTGCCAGGGTAGAGGCCTTGGCCGGTCAGGTCTTGTTTGATAAGCTGCTTTCCAGCCAGACGGCTCAGGACGCGCTCAAGGTCCACCTGGGACAGATATTGCAGGGCTCTATTAAGGTGGAGGCTTGGGATGCAACCAGAAAGTACCTGTCCACCTACTCGCCCATCTACACCGATGTTGGGGTAGAGATCAGGCCCGACGGCCGAGTCCTGGTCAGGATCACCGATCCAACAGCCCGGGGCGCGACCAATAAGCTGCGGTCGGAGATTGCTGCCTACCTTCGGGATCTGAGCAGGATACTTTTTCAGCAAAGGATGACAGCCATCCTCCGCAAACATTATGGTTTGACATCAAGTTCCACGAGAGCGGATAAGGGTATGGCCTTGGAATTCACCTCTGGCGTGGAACTGAAGGTGACCATCTCTGCCGAGGGAGAGGTCGCTATTCTGGCCCAATCTGGCCTTTTTCCCATTGCCAAGGAGAGGATCGAGCAGGTTCTGATTGTTCTGAGGCGGGAGGGGATTGAGTTCGAGCGGGTGGGGGATATCGAATCGCACCTCGCTGCCGGGGATTAGGATAAGGAAGTAAGGAAGACGGGTTTTTGGGAGGTCACAGCGATGGGTGGTCTCCCTGTAGAGTTGGTACGTGCAGAGGAGCCGTGTCCCGTCATTGCGAGGAGCGTTTTCTGTGACGAAGCAATCCCCGACGCGGCACGAGATTGCTTCGCTCCGCTCGCAATGACGGTTCCCGCGGGACCAACACCCAGGAGGGGAACTACCCAGCGATGGGAAACCCTGGAAAAATGATCACCGTCAGGACTGTGAAGGGTGTCCCCATCACCGTGGGGCGAAAGGAGATCATTCCTGAGGCCAGGGTTCTCTCCGGCGGCCGGGTGAAGGGAGTGGTCGGGGCCAGAGGAGTGGGTGGCGCAGGTAGCGGTTTTGTGCTGATCCAACCGGTCGCGGTTGTAGAGAGAGGGCCGACAGGGACACGACGCCTGCGGATTTATGACCTGACCTTGATTGTCCTGGCGGCCATGTTTCTGGTAGCCTTGCTGTTGCCCATCCTTCTCGGTTTTGTGGTGAGACTGACCCAGGGTAGAGGAGGAGAGTAGCTATGGAACTGGAAAGATTGTTTGACCTCTTTCAGGAGATGAAGGACAAGGCTTCTGTGAAAGCGGTCTTTGGCAAGCCGGAGGTTGTCGGTGAGAAAACCATAATCACGGTGGCTCAGGTGGCCTACGGTTTCGGCCTCGGTTTTGGGGAGGGAAGGGAAGAGCCGACCGCCGAGGAGGGTGAGGCCAGTAGTGGAAGAGGTGGCGGGGGAGGTGGTGGACTGAGGGCCAGGCCCGTGGCTGTGCTGGAAATCACCCCTGAGGAGACCAGGGTGGTGCCCGTCGTTGATGGTGGACGGATAGCTATGGCCGGTATGGCTCTGGGAGCCTGGTTTCTCTTTCTTCTGGCCAGGACTGTTGGCAAAATCCTGGGGACCAAAAGGGGTTGAATAGTTGTCCTCCATGACCGTAACTCTTACCGGGAAGGAGACGACCACTCAAGAGGCTGCTGAGCGGGTAGTCGTCAGCATGTGTGGCATCTGTCCGGAAGCATGCGGAGTGGAGGCCCATCTCCTCAATGGCCGGCTGGAGAGGGTCAAACCGCTGCAGGGTCATCCTCAGGGCGCGGTCTGCGTGCGGGGCGGCCATTCCAGGGAGATCGTTTACTCTCCGGATCGTCTCCAATATCCCCTTTGCTGTGTGGGGCCCAAGGGGAAGGGGCGTCTGAAGAGGGTGAGTTGGGATGAGGCTCTGGATGCAATCGCGGCCAGGCTGCAGGAGATCAAATCACGCTATGGGCCCGAATCGGCCATGACCTATATGGGTCGCGGTGCCTTCGAGCAATCGTTGGTGGACATCTTCGCTCCGGCTGGTACCTACCTGCCGGCCGCCAGCAGCCTCCTCTTCCCCTTCGGTTCGCCGAACACGGCCGGATGTAACTCGCTTTGTTACGTTGCCTGGGGACTTCTTGCCCCCATCCCCACTTTTGGCCTTCCCATGGGGGTCACCTTCCCCGACCACGAGAATGCGGAACTGATCGTTGTCTGGGGCGCCAACCCGGCTACCGACTCGCCGCCTCTGGTTGCAGGCAAGATCATGGCTGCTCAAAGACGGGGAGCCAAACTGATCGTGATTGACCACATGGAGAGTGCCGTAGCCAGGAAGGCCGATCGCTGGCTGGCTGTGCGATCCGGCACCGATGGGGCCCTGGCTCTGAGCATGATCCATGTCATCATCGAGGAAGGACTGTATGACCGGGAGTTTGTGGAGAGCTGGACAGTAGGTTTCGATGAATTGAGGGAGTATGTCAGGGCCTTCCCGCCGGAGGAGGGGGAACGGATCACCTGGGTACCGAAAGGGGCTATCGTTGAGACGGCACGGGCCATTGCCACGGCCAGAGGTGCAGCTCTGCACTCCTACACCGGCCTGGAGTATACCAACAGCGGCGTACAAACCATACGCGCCACTCTCATCCTGTGGGCCATCACCGGCAATCTGGATGTCCCTGGTGGGCTGGTCTTCCGTCCGCGGGCTAAGGTCAAATTTGGACGGACGCAGATCGAGCCTCCGAGCGATCCACCTCCCATCGGTGCCGACAAATACCCTCTCTTCACCGCCTTGACCCGTTCGGCGCAGTTCATGGAGGCGCCACGGGCTATCCTTGACGACGATCCCTACCCCTTGCGCGCTTTGATCATTGACGGCAGTTCGATTTTGACTGCTTTCCCCGAGCCGGCACTCTGGACCCGTGCTCTGGACTCTTTGGAACTGCTGGTGGTCATTGACCGCTTCATGACGGCCGATGCGCGCTATGCCGATTTTGTGCTGCCAGCTACCACCATGTACGAGATCACTTCCTACCACAAATACCCCGGCTATGTACAGTTGCGGCAGAAGGTGATCGAGCCGCTGGGCGAAGCCCGCAATGATCTTCTGATTCTGGCCGGTCTGGCCCGGCGGTTGGGGTACGGCCACCTCTACCCCCAGAGTGAGGAAGAGATGTTGGAGTTCGTCTTTGGGGGATCCTCGTTGAGCCTGGCGGAGTTGCAGGCACACCCTGAAGGAATGCCGATACCTACGGCTCCCATGGCCTACCGCAAGTACGAGAAGGGGCTTCTGCGCCGCGATGGTCAGCCGGGGTTTCCCACGCCCTCGGGCAAGGTAGAGATCGCCTCCTCCATGTTGGCCCGCTACGGCTATGAGCGACTGCCGGTCTACGTTGAACCACAGGAGAGTCCCCTCTCCACGCCAGGGCTGACCGAACGATACCCTCTGGTCTTCAACAGCGGAGCCCGTCTGCAATCCGCCTTTCGCAGTCAGCACCTCAACATCCCTGGCCTGCTCAAGCTCCAACCGGAGCCCCAGGTCCTCATCAACCCGACCGACGCCCGCCAGCGGGGCATCGCCGATGGTGATCAGGTCTATGTCGAATCGCCTCGCGGGCGGGTGCCCTTTACGGCTAGGGTAACCGAGGTGGTGCGGCCTGGAGCAGTGGAGGTCAACATGGGTGGCGGTGGTCCCTTGCAGGCTGAGCCCTGGCGCGTGGCCAACACGAACTACCTCACCGACATGGAAAACCGCGACTACATCTCCGGCTTCCCCGTTTTCAAAGCTCTCCTCTGTGATGTGCGGAAGATATAGAACCTTATCCCCTTTTTCGAATGTTCCCTCTGGCACGGCACTGGCTTACCTCGACAAGACCCCCTATAAGAAGGGAGAACAAAAATGCAGTGGTATGACTACGCTGGTTGGCTGATGGCCATAGCCATGGGCCTGCTGACCCTGTCTTTCCTGGCAGCCTCCTACCGCGAGAGGGAGCACAGAGCTTTCCGGCGAGGATTATGGCTGCTGGTCCCTTTAGCAGTCTGGATCTCCCTTCTGGCGTGGCTTCCGCTTAATCGAGCTACGGTTCTTTTTGCTGGTGAAATCCTGTTCGTCCTCTTTCTGGCTCTCCTGCTGCTCCCTCTGGGTAAGAAGGGAACCCTCAGGATCACTGGGCCCCTGGAGCGTGTGGATGAACGGGATATTATCTTTGCGCGGATGCGGTACGAGGAAGGTACCCCCCGCTACCTTGACTACTACTCTCGTCACCCGGAACGGAGAAAATTGGACGATGGGCTACGGGCCATGCCACGGCTAGGCGGGCCTGGCACCCCACTGTACCATCCCTTCAACAGCCGTCTGGCTGATGCCGCTTTTGGATTCCTGGCAGACATAAGGGCTACGGTGGAAGGGCCGGTCAGTCCCGAGGTCATCCAGGTTGACCCGACGGAGATGTCCCGCCGCTTGAAGGGAATGGCCAGGTACTACGGGGCCAGGCTGGCTGGAGTGGCCAAGCTGAACCCGGCCTATGTTTACACCCATATCGGGCGCGGTCTGGGCCAATACGGGACCGAAATCGAGCTTGATCACCCCTACGCCCTGGTCTTCGCTGTGGAGATGGATCACTTCATGGTGAAGCAGGCTCCAGGAACGACCACACTGACCGAATCCGCCAGCCAGTATGTGGAAGCGGCCAAGATAGCCATAGTCATAGCTTACTACATCCGGTCGCTGGGGTATCAGGCGCGAGCTCACATGGATGCCAACTATCGCCTTATCGTCCCCCCCATCGCCGCTGACGCCGGCCTGGGAGAGATTGGCCGCATCGGTATCCTGATGTCCCCGCAGTATGGCCCGCGCATGCGTCTGGGTGTGGTGACCACCGATATGCCTCTGACTGTGGACCGCCCGCTTACCTATGGCATCCAGGATTTCTGCGAGCGGTGTCTCAAGTGTGCCTACAATTGCCCTGCTGGGGCCATTCCCAGGGGCAAGAAGACGGGGGTACGGGGTGTCGAGAAGTGGGCTGTTGATGCGGACAAGTGCTACACCTTCTGGCGTAAGGTTGGCACCGACTGTGCCATCTGTATGAGTGTCTGCCCCTACAGCAAGCCCGCTGGCTTCATCCACAATGCCACGCGCTTTGCCATCTCTCGCTCTGTGGTGGCTCGCCAGCTCGCCATCTGGGCCGATGACATCTTCTACGGCAAGCATCCCCGCTCGAAGGAATTGCCTCCTTGGATGAAGCCGCTGGCTGACTAATAGGACTTACGCGGTTCGCCGGTCGAGCGGTGCCCTGAGTAACGGAGTGTATCGAAGGGTAGGCCCTGGAGCTCGTCCTGAGTAGCCGAAGGCGTATCGAAGGGCGCAGCGAAAGGGCCGTATCGAGGCCGTTCGGCTAAGCTCACGACGAAGCCAAGAACCGCATCTGGGGACCGTCAACCGTGGTTTCGACTTGTGCTGAGCTTGTCGAAGCATACGGCCTTTGACCTACCCTTCGACAGGCTCAGGCCGCCGCTCAACCGACGGTTTGGCTCCCAACCGCTAAGTCCTGTGACTGAGCAACCTGAGAATGAAGGAGGTGTAGATGCAAGACTCCTTGACGGACGGGGCTCTGAGCGGTATCAGGATTCTGGACCTATCCCGGCAATTGCCGGGTCCCTTCTGCTCCATGCTCCTGGCCGATATGGGAGCAGAGGTGATCAAGGTCGAGAACCCAGCTGGGGGCGATCCGGCGCGAGGGATGCTTCCCCTGCTGAAGGAGGAGAGTGTCTACTTTCTGAGCATCAACCGCAATAAGAAGAGCATTGCCCTCAACCTCAAGGCAGTTGAGGGGCGAGAGATCTTCTTGAAGCTGGTGGAGGGTGCTGATGCGCTTCTGGAGGGTTTTCGGCCAGGTACGGCTGACCGTCTGGGAATCGGCTATCAGGATGTGAGTCGGTTGAATCCAGGCCTGGTCTACTGCTCCCTAACCGGCTATGGACAGGATGGCCCTTACCGTGACCGGGCTGGCCACGACGTCAACTACATTGCCCTCGGCGGGGCTCTGGGACTTACCGGCCGACCTGAAGGCCCACCGGTGATCCCGGCCGTGCAAGTGGCCGACCTGGGTGGAGCCCTCCTGGCCGCCCTGGCCATTGTGGCTGCCCTCCTGGCTCGAACCAGGACTGAGCGAGGTCAGTATATTGACGTGGCCATGCTGGACAGCGTGATGGCCTGGTTGAGCTTCGATGTGGCCAAGCAATGGGCCGATGGAGTGCCACTGCGTAGGGGGAGGATGCTTCTCTCCGGCCAGTATCCCTGCTACAACGTCTACCAGACGAAGGATGGGCAGTACATGAGCCTTGGTGCTCTGGAACCCGAGTTCTGGGCCAACTTCTGCCGCATCGTTGGGAGGGAGGATCTGATCGAGCACCAGTATGATGACGCGGAAGGGATACTGGCCGATGTGCAGGCCATCTTTCGTAGCCGGACCAGGGCCGAGTGGGTGCGGGACCTGGCGGGTCAGGATGTATGTTGTGAGCCGGTCAAGACGGTGGAGGAGGTCTTCACCGACCCTCAGGTACTGCACCGGGAGATGTACCAGGAGCTGGAGCATCCGACCGAAGGCCCCATAAAGCAGGTGGGGGTGCCGCTCAAATTCTCTGGGACCCCGGCCACCATCGCTACTCCTCCTCCCTGCCTTGGTCAGCACACCGCCCCACTCCTGGCAGAGTTGGGCTACAATGAGGCACAGATTCAACAACTGGAGCGGATGGGTGTGGTAGCCCTTGGAGGAGGAAAATACGACTCAAAGTCATGATCAGCCGATTGCTCGTTTGGCGCTCAGGAACGAAAGACCTTGCTACTCTTGGGGGGGTCTTTGATCCATGAATTGGACAGTGACACGGGCCCCACCAGCGTAGCGGGGATCCTGAATCACGTGGGGTTCACAGCACATGCTCCACCATTCGATGCTAAGGATGTCAAACTCTGGACGTATCCCTGCTGCTATCAGCTCACGAGTGACGGCTTGGCGGCGCTCCTTCAGTCCTTCAGAGTATCCGCCATACAATTCCCAAGCGGGTAGCTTCCAGACAGCGAGAGCTGCTTCCTCATCACCACGGGCAATAGCACGCACATAAGTCGCAATCTTGGCTTGAGGCCTTTCACCAGTGATTTGCTCTAGGAACGTAGCTCCAGATGGAGAAACAGAAGTGCACCCCTTTGACTGGACACTTTTAGGCCGATGTTAAGCAATGTTCAA
>JBHIDP010000019.1:0-23626 GCA_046760185.1 Anaerolineae bacterium | reverse complement strand
GCGGGCATGGTCACTTCGACATGGCCGCCTACGATGAATACTTCGCTGGCAGACTTCCGGATTATGAGTACCCGGAGGAGAAGGTCAAGGAGGCGCTAAAGGACGTACCAGAGGTCAAACTCTAGGAGGCGTAAGGGGATAGAAGGGGGAAAGTAGAGAAGGGGGAAATCTCCTTCCCTTTCCCCCTTTCTGCTGTATGGATATCTCCTGATAGTTCGTCGAGAATGGCTGCCGGCAGCATCAGCCCTAAGCCTGGAACCCCGGTCACCTGCCCAGATTTGGGAGAGGAATTAAAAAAGGAGTCTTTGGGGCGATTTCGTCAGAAGGAGGTGAGAGCCTTGGCAGAGCTTGAAGAGAGGATGGCCAGAATCGAGGGGGTTATGGAGCAGATGAACGAGCGATTAAATCACCTCGCGTCTGCCATAGACCAATTAAGAAGTGAGATGAGTCAGTTGCGGACCGAGTTCAGGGGAGAGATGAGTCAGTTGCGGACCGAGTTCGGGGGAGAGATGAGTCAGTTGCGGACCGAGTTCGGGGGAGAGATGAGTCAGTTGCGGACCGAGTTCGGAGGAGAGATGGGCGAACTGAGGGGGCAGATAGGTCAACTGAGGAGTGAGATCATGCAAATCGGGAGGGATATCCAGACCAACTTCCGGTGGACTGTGGGTCTCATCTTTACCATGTGGGTGACCCTCATCGTGACCATGCTGCTCAAATAGTGATCAAGAAGCCCAGCGGAGGAAGGGGATAGGAAGGATGGATTGGGTAGTAGCGGTCTCTATCGTGGCGGCCCTTATTGTTGCCGGTTCGCAGTACTTCCTGGTCTTTGGTGATGCTCCACGTCCTCTACGCCTCATGGCGGCGAGCACCGCTGGTGTCATCGTTTTTCTGGTGGCGATGCGGGCTGGGCGCGGTTAATCATCCGAGTTAGATAAAGAAAGGGTGCTATGAAGATTCTTGTCTCTGACCCCATCGCCCGGGAGGGCCTCGACCTCCTCCGCCAGCAGGCCCAGGTAGACGTGTGGACCAAGCTCTCTCCCGATGAGTTGCTGACTATCATCGGCGGCTACGACGCCCTCATCGTGCGCAGCCGGACCAAGGTGACGGCCGAGGTCATCGAGGCAGGAGAGCGGCTGCGGGTCATCGGGCGGGCGGGGGTGGGGCTGGATAACATTGACCTGAAGGCAGCCCAACGACGAGGCATCACCGTGGTGAACAGCCCCGATCCTGTGAGCGCTGCTGTGGCTGAGCACACCATCGCTTTGATGTTGGCCCTGGCCCGTCACATCCCTCAGGCCGATGCCTCTCTCCGTCGCCGGGAGTGGCTGAAGACCCAATTCAGGGGGGTGGGGGTTGAGGGCAAGACCCTGGGGGTCATCGGTCTGGGACGCATCGGTGCGGCCGTGGCGCAGCGGGCGCAGGGGTTGGGCATGGAGGTGATCGCTCACGATCCCTACCTCAGCGCCGGGCAGATCAGGGAGCGAGGGGCCACCCCTGCCTCTCTGGAGGAGCTGCTTGAAAAGGCTGATTTCGTCACCGTCCACGTGCCGCTGACACGGGAGACGCAAGGATTGATCGGGGCCCGGCAGTTCTCCATGATGAAACCTACCGCGCGGCTGATCAATTGCGCCCGCGGGGGAATGGTGGACGAGGAGGCCCTTGTTTCGGCTCTGGAAGAGGGGAGACTGGCTGGTGCCGCCTTCGACGTCTTCGAGAAGGAACCGCCCCTTGACAGTCCTCTCCTGGCTAACGACAAGGTGGTCTTGACCCCGCACTTGGGCTCCTCGACGGTGGAGGCCCAGTCCGGGGTGGCTGTTGCCATCGCCCAAAAGGTCCTGGTCGCCTTGCAGGAGGAAGGATGATTGTATGGATGTCAGCCAACTCTGCTTGAAGATCGTGCCTGTTGACAGCGTGATCGTGCACGAGTGGTGCGATCCCCAGAGGACGCAAAGACTGGCCGTCGAGCTTAAGAAGGATGGGGCTCTGAGGAATCCCCCTCTTGTGGCCGAGATCCACGACCATGCCAAATACGTCGTTCTGGACGGAGCCACCAGGGTCCGTGCCCTGGAGGAGCTAGGTTGCCGGGATGTCCTGGTCCAGATAGTTGATTATGATGATCCACAGGTTGGATTGGAGAGATGGCACCATCTGGTGAGCGGCCTGGAAGAACGAGCCTTCTTGAAGGAGATGCGCCGCATCCGGGGAATTGAGTGGGAGAGGACAAAGGCATACCTGGCGGAGATGGCCTTGGCCAAGAGGGAGATCCTGTGTTATGTCATGTTTAGAAATGGAGAGGCTTATGCCGCCAGGGGTGGGAGTGATCTGGAGTCCCAGACCGTTCTGCTGAACAGAATAGTTGATCTGTACAGCGGCAGGACCCTGGTCTACCGGGTTGCTGCTCAACAGACCCCTCCCTCGTGGGAGGAACACGACGAGGAGTTCAGGATGGCTGTTGTTTTCCCGCGCTATGCCCCGGCGGAGATCATGCAACTGGCCCTCAATGGACTGAGACTGCCGATGGGTGTGACCAGGCATATCATCCCTGGCCGTGCCTTGGGGCTGAATGTCGCTCTGGAAATGCTTAAATCGGAGGCTTCTCTGGAGGAGAAGAACGCCTGGCTGCATGATCTGATCAAGACCAAGGACAGACAGGAGAAGATCCGATTCTATCAGGAACCAGTCTTCATCTTTGATGAGTGATTATCGTCGAAGTGCAAGAAAGGGTTGTAATAATGGCAAGAGAAGAGGTTCTGCTTGGCAACGAAGCCATAGCCCTCGGTCTTTTGGAGAGTGGATGTCACGTAGTAACTTCCTATCCCGGCACGCCAAGTTCCGAGATCCTGCCGGGGGTGGTGCGCTTCAAGAAGGAGCTTGGTCTGGATACCTACGTGGAATGGTCAATCAACGAGAAGGTGGCCTTCGAGGTGGCTCTGGCCGCCAGTTGGACCGGGAAAAGGGCAGCGGTGGCCATGAAGCAGGTAGGACTCAACGTGGCCACCGATCCACTCACGAGCGCAGCCTACACCGGCGTGGTGGGCGGGTTCGTGGTCATCCCCTGCGATGACCCCGGACCGCACTCATCCCAGACGGAGCAGGATACAAGGCTTTTCGCTCTCTTCGCCAAAGTGCCGGTACTTGACCCATCCAGCCCGCGAGAGGCCAAGGAGATGGTCAGGAGGGCCTTTGCCCTGTCGGAGAAGTACCGCCTCCCTGTTATCCTGCGGCCGGCCATCCGCATCTGCCATGCCAAGCAGAACATTGAGTTCACCCCCATCGAGGAACTGGAGAGGAAGGCCAGCTTTAAGAAGGAGCCCGGCCGTTGGGCGGCCACTCCTCGTTTCCGTTACCTGCTGCACAAGGAACTGAACGAGAAGCTGAAGAGGGTCCAGGAGGAATTCGAGGAGTCGTCCCTGAATTTCCGTCAGGATGGCAAGGATGGGCGGTTGGGCATTATCGCCGCCGGTGCCAGCTACACCATACTCCAAGATACCCTCAAGGAGGTCGGCCTGAAGGGGGAGATACCCATCCTGAAGATTGGAACTCCATACCCCTTGCCTCAGAGGCTGGTGGCCGACTTCGTGGCCGGATGTGAGCGGGTTCTGGTACTGGAGGAGCCGGATATAGCCATCGAGGTTCAGATTGTAGACAAAGCCAAGGTGTTAGGACGCCTGAATGGATTCGTGCCCCCTGAAGGTGAACTGGTGCCGGAGGTCATCTACCGCGTTTTAGCCAGGGCTCTGCAGGAGAGTGGCATCACCTCCCTGTCCGTGAGCGAAGACCGGGAGCTGGCAGAGGCGGTGCAGGCCCTGGATCTCCCTATCCGCAAGCCACGCCTGTGTCCTGGCTGTCCCCATCGCGCGGCCACCTTTGCCCTGAAGCGGGCCTTTGGCGCTCGCGCTATCTATACCAGTGACATAGGATGCTATACCCTCGGTCTCAACCTTAAAGCGGTGGATACGGTGCTGGATATGGGCGCCTCCATCAGCCTGGCCAGCGGGTTCTATCAGGCCCACAGCCTGGATGGAACCGAGGTGCCCATCGTGGCCGCCATCGGTGATTCCACCTTCCTGCACGCTGGCATTCCTCCCCTGGCCGACGCTGTCTACACCAAGGCCCGTTTCCTTCTGGTCATCATGGACAATGAGATCACAGCCATGACCGGCATGCAACCTACGGCTGATTCAGGGGTTCTGGCCGATGGTTCGCCGGGTAACCGGGTGGCCATCCCCGACCTGGTGCGGGCCTGCGGGGTGAAGTGGCTGCGGGAGATTGACCCCTACCAGGTGGAGGAGTTCACCGCCTTGGCCAAGGAGGCCTACGAGTACGTGCGGGCCGAAGAGGGCGGGGTGGCGGTCATCATCTCCAAGCGCCCCTGCGTCATCCACGATCGCACACCGCTTTTGGAGCATCCGGTGCGGGTGACGGTGACGGAGGAGTGCGACGGCTGCAAGTATTGTCTGGTGGGCTTCGAGTGTCCTTCGCTAGTGCTGGACGAGGAGCTGGGGCGGGTGGTGGTTGATCGTATGACCTGTGTGGATTGTGGGGTGTGTATTGATGCCTGTTACCAGGGATTGATTGTGAGGGAAGGGGACTGAGGGAACTCAGGAAGGTAAGAGAGCAGACGAAACTAGGGGAGATGAGGGTGGTCTTCTCAATGAATGGTTCTATATAAAAGGAGGTTTATCTTGATCATGGAAAGAAAACTGGCCATTCCGGTAGAGCAGATTAGCGTGGAGGCTCTGCGCGATACCTTGTCTGATGTGGTAGCGCGCAAGGGAGTATCGCTGCTAGTCCTGTGGCACGGGGAGCCGAGCAAGGTTTTGCTGGACTATGAGGAGTTTGTGGAGATTCTGGATATATTGGACGAGCTCAACCAGCCTGGTCTACTGGAGAGGATTGCCATGGGACGCAAGGAATATGCGGAGACAGGTGGCATCTCTCTGGAGAAGCTTGCTCATGACTTGGAGCTCTAGACGATGACCGGCTCCAAGTACGAAGTGCGGTTTCCCAGCAACAGGGTTGAGAAAGAGTTTCACAAGGCTCTTGCCAAATTGCCCAAACCAGATCAAAAACGTATCTATCAGGCGTTGCAAAACCTGGCTGATGATCCTCGGCCGCCGGGAAAGTGATTCAGGATCCTTAGACCAGAGATGGTCTTCTACCAGTACGTGGCCCATTGTCGTCTTCGGGTAGGAGACTATCGGGTCTTTTATGACATTGACGACGAGAACAAGGTTGTGCTTCTATTGGCCATCGAGCGTAGGCGTGAAAGAACGTACAAGAGGAGAAGTTAGGTATAGACTTGGACAAGGATTTCCTGGACAAGACGCTGGAGCAGCATGAGGCCGGTCGCCGTGCCTTCTTCCGTGACCTGAAAATCATCGTCCTGGTGCTAGCTTACTCGGCTCTTTACTTGAGCTACTTGAGCTAGCCAGCCAGGCATTTTGAACAAGGAGGAGCATCGCCCTGATGAATGTTCAACTTATCCTGGCTGGCGTGGGGGGACAAGGTATCCTGTTCGCCACACGCATATTCTCGGAGACGGCACTGGCCCAGGGATTTCCCGTCATCGGCTCCGAGACGCATGGCATGAGCCAGCGTGGTGGCTCGGTCATCTCTCATCTCAAGATCGGCCATTACCAAAGCCCGCTGGTGCGCCAGGGGACGGCCGATTTCGTCTTCGCCTTCGATCCGGCCGAGGCCTATCGCACTTTGGCCTTCCTGAAGAGGGGCGGGGTCTGTTTCGTCAATGCCTCTCCCTCCAGGTTCCCCGAGGCGAGTATCAAGGCCCGTTTGGAGGAGAGGGAGATCGAGGTGTGGGTTATCAACGCCGACCAGATTGCTCTCAGCCTGGATTCGCCTCCCTCAGCTAACGTGGCTCTGATCGGTTTTGCTCTGTCCCACCCGGCCGTCCCCTTTCCCTATGAGGGGATCAAGGAGACCATCCTACGAGCGAGTGGGGAGAGGTTCAAAGAGGCCAATCTAAAAGCTCTCGAGGCTGGGTATGAAGAAGGGGGGCGGCAGCAGAAAGAAGGGGAGTTGGGGGGCCACGATGCTTGAAGGAGCACTGGCTTGAGGGATTTCGACTACTGTGCCCCAACCACAATCGAGGAAGCGATAGCTGCCCTGGTTGAATATGATGGCCAGGCCAAAGTTCTGGCCGGTGGTACGGACCTGCTGGTGCAGATGAAACATGGCCAGAAATCGCCCCGTTGTCTGGTAAACATCAAGCGCATCCCCGGCTTAAGGGACATCAGCTACGACCCCGAAGATGGCCTGCGCCTGGGGGCCCTGGTGACCTTGAACGAAGTGATACGGTCACCGCTGTTGCAACAGCACTATCCGGTCCTGCCTCAGACAGCAGCCACCATGGCTGGTGTTCAGATTCGCAACCTGGGCACGGTGGGAGGCAACCTTTGCAATGCTGCCCCCTCGGCCGATATGGCTCCGTCGCTCATCGGGCTGGGCGCTCAGGTTAAACTTGTTGGACCGGGAGGGGAGCAGATTGTCCCGCTGGAGGACTTTTTTACCGGTCCTGGTACCACAGTCTTGCAAAGGGGCGAGATCATGACCGAGATACGGGTGCCTGCTCCGCCGCCGGGTACAGCGGCGGTCTACCTCAAGCACACGCCGCGCCGAGCTATGGACATTGCTGTGGTTGGAGTGGCGGTGGTGGGTCGAATCGTAAATCCAAAGATTACACTTGGGGCAGTGGCCCCGACCCCCATGCGGGCCAGGAGGGCCGAGGCGGTGCTGAGAGAGGAGGTCATCACCGAAGAGTTGCTCGAGGAGGCAGCCCGCATCGCCTCGGAGGAGTGCAAACCGATTGACGATGTCCGTAGCTCAGCCTGGTACCGTCGGGAGATGGTCAGGGTACTCACGCGGCGGGCAGTGTGGCAGTTGGTGAGAGCGCCGGAGGGTGGGAGGTGAAGGGGGAGTTGGTACGGGCCTGGACCGGAGATGGGTTGCAGTTGCAAGGGCTCCTCTGTTCTCCCGAGGGGGACAAGGGTAGCAAAGCCATCCTCCATATCCACGGTTCGGCTTCGAACTTTTACCGTAACTACTTTGTCGAGTATGCTGCTGATGAATTCGTGAGCCGGGGATACGCTTTTCTCACCGGTAACACGCGGGGGCATGACATCGTTAACAGGCTTTACAGGCGGGAAGCCTCCGGCCCAGAGGGCCTCAGAGCCCAGAGGGGGGACAGCACATCACGCAGTTACATCATCGGCGGTGCCCGCGAAATCTTCGATGAATGCCTCTACGATATAGCGGCCTGGCTTGATCTCCTGCAAGCCAGAGGGTACACCCACCTGGTGTTACAAGGGCATAGCTTTGGGGCGGTCAAGGTCACCTTCTACCAGAGCCAGACCCACGATGAGCGAGTGAAGGCTTTGATCATCGCTTCCCCCGGAGATGTGGCCTTCTGGAGGGAGCAGGAGGGAAGCCGCCTGGAGGAGAGCCTGAAACGGGCCAAGCAGATGATCGGCCAGGGGCGGGGCAATGAGTCGATCTCTCTCGATTCCTTCCCTTACCCTCTCTCAGCAGAGTATCTTTATACCACATTTGGTCCCCAGGCGAAGACAAACATCTTTGCCTACTGCGACCCCGCTCACCCCTGGGCCGAGGTGAAGAGTATCCGCTGTCCAATTCTGGCTCTCTACGGCACCGAGAATGAGCCCGTTGTGCGGGACACGGCGGAGTGCCTGGCTTTGCTCAAAAGCAAGGCGGTATCGAGTCCCCGTTGCGACACAGTGGTGGTCCAGGGGGCTGAGCACAACTATCGTGGACGTGAAAATGAGGTGGCGAAGGTCATCGCCGATTGGCTGGATGAGGTATTTCGAGGTTAAATGAATCGGCGCAATAGTGAGTTCCGAGGAAGAGAGTATGGTCAGTGAGTTAGAGGAGTTGTGTGAAGCCCTTTTGCGGGCAGATCCTGATATCCGGGAGATTGTGCAATTCGGCTCGTCGGTGTATGCCCCCGAGCTCGCTTTGGACATTGACCTCTTGGTGACCACAGCGTTGAAGAAAGACTCCGATGTCTACTGGGATGCTGTGGCGGAGTGGCCGCTCAACGTGGACGTGCTGGTGCGGGAGCCGGGAGAGTTGGTAGGAGATAGCATTGGACTGGCAGTCGTGGGGACTGGAAAGGTGCTGTACGGGAACGGCACAACCATAGAGGAGGTAAGAATAACCATGCCTATACCGACTTACGAAGAAGCACGTGAGCTCTTGCTAGTTGCAGATCGTTACCTTGATGACGCTCACGAAGCTCCCAACGAGAGCCAACGACATGCTCATTATCGGACAGCTTTTAACGCGCTCTTCGACGCAGCACGGCATGCCGCCATGACCTATCTCAGCACCGAGGAAACGAGATGGGGCGAATTGCGGAAAGGGTTACCCAAGAAACACTCAGAAGAGTTCCGAGCTATTGTCAATACCCTTCACGTCGCCTATTTCTATCGCAGGGAGTATCCGCAGGAGAATGTGGAAGGGGAATTCCATGCCTGGCGGGAGCGGGTGGGTCGCTTCATTGACGCCCTGGAGCAGGAGAGGGGAGAATGAGCCGACAGCGCATCCACCTGACCGTGAATGGCCATCTGTACCAGTTGGAGGTCGAGGCCCGGCGCACCCTCCTGGATGTGTTGCGCAACGACCTGGAGCTACGGGGGGCTCACCGAGGTTGCGACACGGGGGACTGCGGGGCCTGCACTGTGCTAGTGGACGGTCTGCCGGTCACCTCCTGCCTGGTGCTGGCCGTGGATGCCGACGGCAGGGAGATAACTACCATCGAAGGTTTGGCTGAGGGAACGAAGCTGCGCCCGATTCAAGAGGCTTTTGTCGAATATGGAGCCATCCAATGCGGCTTCTGTACGCCAGGCATGATCATGGCCAGCGTGGCCCTCTTGGAAGAGAATCCGCACCCCACAGAGGAAGAGGTGCGGGCGGCCATGGTGGGGAATCTGTGTCGGTGTACGGGATATTCCAAAGCGGTGGAGGCTGTACTGGCCGTGGGTAAAGATAGTCTATGACTGAGTTCTCCTACATCGGCAAGCGCGTGCCCAAACCGGACGCCGTGGACAAGGCCACGGGTCAGGCCGTCTACGGCCACGATCTCAGACTGCCACGCATGTTGCACGGCAAGATCCTACGCAGCCCCCATGCCCATGCTCGTATCCTGAACATTGATACCAGCCGGGCGGAGCGACTGCCGGGGGTCAGAGCAGTCATCACCGCAGCCGATACGCCCCTGCGCCGCTTCGGCTACGGGAAGGACAACCTGCCCCTCAAGCGGGATAAGGTGCGCCGCGTCGGTGACGAGGTGGCTGCGGTGGCCGCAGTGGATGAGGACACGGCCCAGGAGGCGTTGGAACTTATCCAGGTGGAGTACGAACCGCTGCCTCCCCTCTTCGATCCCCGGCAGGCTCTTCAACCCGATGCGCCTCTCATCCACGAGGACAAAGGGTCCAACCTCTTTGCCCACCAGGAGTACGCCCACGGGGATGTGGACCAAGCCTTGACCGAAGCCGATGTGGTCGTGGAGGACCACTTCGAACTCCCTTACGTGGTGCACTGCTCCCTGGAAACCAGCGTCTGCCTGGCCAGTTTCGACATGGCTGGCAATCTGACCCTCTACAGCACCACCCAGATCCCTTTCCTTCTGCAGCGAGACCTGGCCGAGATCCTGGGCATCCCTGGCAGCAAGGTGCGCATCATCCAGACGGCCATCGGTGGCTCCTTCGGGAAGGGGTTGGACATGTATCCTTTCGAGCCCATCTGTGCCTTGCTGGCCCAAAAGACGGGTTGCCCGGTGCGCCTGGCCTATGACCGAGAGGAGGAGTTCATCGCCGCTCCGACCCGTCAGCCGGTCCTTGTCGAAATGCGCTCTGGAGCTAAGAAGGATGGCACCCTCTGGGTACGAGACGGCAGGGCATTGTTGGACATCGGGGCCTATGTCTCCTGGGGTGGTGTGACCACCTTGGTTATGATGGAGACGGTGGGCTCGCTCTACCGTCTGCCTCACGCTCGCTTCGTGGCCGATATCGTGTATACCAACAACCCGGTCACCGGAGCCATGCGCGGTTTCGGCAACCCCCAGGCTACCTTCTTCGTCGAAGTGCAGATGGACCGTCTGGCTGAGGCCTTGGGCATGGACCCACTGGAGTTTCGAATCAAGAACGCCAATGTCCCGAACGAGGAGACGCCGCAGGGACTGAAAATCACGTCTTGTGGAATGAAGGAGTGTTTGGAAAAGGCAGGTATAGGGATTAGGAATCAGGGATCAGAGATTAGGAGGCCTCAGCCCCAACCCCTAATCCCTTCCAGGCGTCGGGGGATCGGCTTGGCTGCTAACATGAACGTGGGTGGTGGAGCCCGCATCTACCGCTCTGATGGCTGTGGGGGCATCGTCAAAGTGGATGACTTTGGGCGCGTCACCTTGCTCACCGGCTCCACGGAGATCGGTCAGGGCTCCGATGTCATCCTGGCCCAGATGGTGGCCGAGGAGTTGGGAGTGCCCCTGGAAGATGTGATAGTCATCAACCACGATACGGCTATCACCCCTTGGGATGTGGGGACCCACGCCAGCCGCACCACCTTCATCGCCGGCAACGCGGCCCTGTTGGCGGCCCGTGATGCCAAACAACAAATCCTGGACACGGCTATGGAGATGCTGGAGGTGGCTCGTGACGATTTGCAGATACGACAAGGCATCGTGTCCTCCAGGAGTGAGCCCGGCAAGACCCTTCCCCTGGGCAAGGTGGTGCGGGCCAGGCATTTTCGGGAGCAGGGCAAGGTGGTAGTCGGCCACGGTTGGTATGACCCACCCAACGAGATGTTGGGACCCGACTTTAAGGGCAACATCTCGGCCGCCTACAGCTTTGCCGCTCATGCCGCCGAGGTGGAAGTAGATACCGAGACGGGGCAGGTGCAGGTGCTCCGGGTCGTTGCCGCCCACGATGTGGGACGGGCTATCAACCCCATGTACATCGAGGGCCAGGTGGAGGGTGGCGTGCAAATGGGGGTCGGCTATGCTCTGACGGAGGAGCTGCAGGTGCAGGAGGGACGGGCACTCAACCCCAGTTTTTTGGATTACCGCCTGCCCACCGCTCTGGATATGCCCCAGGTTGAGACCATCATCGTCGAGACCGGGGACCCCGAGGGGCCTTTCGGAGCCAAGGGGGTGGCCGAGACAGGCATCAGCCCCGTGGCGGCGGCGGTGGCCAATGCCGTGTACGACGCTGTCGGGGTGCGCATCAACAGCCTGCCCATCACGCCGGAAAAGGTGTTGAGGGCTCTAAAGGGGCTTGGGCGCTAACCAGATAGGTGAAGACGTTCACTTTCAAGGATGAAGGGATTTTCAGATAAGAGGAGGGGAGAACAGCTATGGAGGTTCTCAAATCAGGTTTGGGAGAGGCGCTGCTTCAGGATGTGGACGATGTCCGGGCCTGGATGCGCGACAATAAGAGCAGGGCCCTGGTGGACAAGAGGATGGACGAGCATGAGGCCGTGGAGCGGTTCGTGCACGACGGCGACTACTTGAGCTACGACCTCAGCTCCATGGTGCGCGGGCCCATGTCCCTGGAACGAGAGATCATCCGGCAGGGGAAGAAGGACCTGTGGGTGGCGGCCAAGTTCACCCTGCTGGATACCACCATCCTGGTGGCCGGGGGCTGCGTGAGCAAGATTGACGTTGGCTTCGTCGGCCTGGGCCGCACCCTGTTCTCGGCCATCGAACAGGGGGAGGTAGAGACCGTTGAATGGAGCAACGGCACTCTGGCCCTGCGCCATTTGGCCGGGGCTATGGGGGTCCCCTTCCTGCCAACCCGGGCCTTGCTGGGTACCGATACCTTCAAGCACTCTGGGGCCAGAGTGGTCGAGGACCCTTTCACCGGGAAGAAGGTCTGTCTGGTACCGGCTGTAAACCCCGACGCAGCCATCATCCATGTCAACCAATGCGATATCTACGGTAATGCCCGTATCTTTGGCCCCAGCATCTCACCGCTGGAGACGGCCATGGCCTCAAAGCGGGTCATCCTCTCCACGGAGGAGATCATTGACACCGAGCAGATCAAGCGGAACCCAGGGAAAACTACCATTCCCTACTATCTGGTGGACGCCGTAGTGCTGGCTCCCTTCGGTGCACACCCAGGCACCGTACCGGGGCTGTACGCCTATGACACCGAGAACCTGGACGAGTTCTTCAGCGCCACAGACGCTGAAGCCATGCAACGGTATCTTGACAAGTATGTCTACGGCGTCAGTTCCCACATGGAGTACCTGGAACTGATCGGGATTGAAAAGCTTATGCAATTGAAAGAGGCGGAGAGGATCAGGGAGGGCTATTATCAATGAACACCAAACCCAACTATACTGATGTTGAGCTCATGATCTGCCTAGCTGCCAGGTCCATTGAAGACAACAGGACGGTCTTCATCGGCTATGGGATGCCCCAGCTCGCCGCTATCCTGGCTCAGCGACTCTACGCACCGAATATCATCCAGGTCTACGAGTACGGGGCCATTGGCCCGGAGGTGGCCACCCCCTTCCGCCGCAACATGATGGCCGATGCTCGCAACAGCTATCGGGCTATGGCCTGGACAACCATGAACCCCATCATAGCTATGGCCTCAGCCGGCCTGATTGACTATGGTATCCTGGGCGCAGCCCAACTCGACCCCTACGGGAACATCAATTCCACCCTCCTCGGCCATGACTACCACCGGCCCCAGTTGCGCTTCACTGGGAGCGGCGGTGGTAACGAGGTGGCTTCCCTCTGCTGGCGGACGGTAGTCATCATGCGCCACCAGAAGCGGAAATTCGTCAAAAAGGTGGACTTCATGACCTCGCCTGGCTACCTCGACGGTTCACCGGGAGCGAGGGAACGGGCGGGGTTGCCCAGGGGGAGCGGGCCGTACTGGGTCATCACCTCCATGGGCCTCTTCGACTTCGATCAGGAGACGAGGCGGATGCGGCTTATCGGCCTGGCGCCGGGGGTAACCAGCGAAGGGGTGTTGGAGAACATGGGGTTCGAGCCGCTGGTGGCCGATGAGTTGAAGGAGTTGGAGCCGCCCAGGCTGGAGGAACTGGAACTGCTACGGGAAGAGATTGACCCTGACCGGGTTATCATCGGACGGGTGTAAAAGACTATAGGGAGAGTTACCAGTGACTACTGATTTGGAATTGAACAATGACATCCTGTCAGCGCCTCTTTATGTGGCGGGAATCTCGGTTGAGGAGATTAAGGAGAGGTACGGCTTGGATTCTGTCATCAAACTGGCCTCTAACGAGAACCCTCTAGGCCCTTCCCCTAAGGCTTTGGCTGCCATGCGGGAAGTGCTCCCTAACATATCTCGCTATCCACCGGTGGCCGACGACTCCCTTCGAGAGCGCCTGGCAGCGACTTTGGGACATGGTCTGACACCTGAAAACTTCGTCACCGCAAAGGGTTGTGGTGAGGTTCTGGGAATGATCGGGCGGGCTTTCGTCAGGAAAGGGGACGAGGTGATCATTTGTCCCCCGACCTTTCTCCTTTATGAAATCTTCACCAAGATGAACGGGGGGCAGTGTGTCTTCGTTGAGCTAGAGGGGAAGGAATTCAGGTATAACCTGGACAAGGTTCTGGACAGGATCAACGACAGGACTCGCCTGATTTTCATCTGCAACCCCAACAACCCTACAGGCGGTATCTTGACTCAGAAGGAGATGGATCGGTTCCTGGCTCAAGTGCCCCCACATGTCATTGTCATCCTTGATGAGGCCTATTGCCACTTTGTGACCGAGGATGACTTCCCTGACAGTTTGGCCTACGTCCAGCAAGAACACAACGTCATCGTCACCCGCACCTTCTCCAAGGTCTACGGTCTGGCCGGCCTGAGGGTGGGATTTTGTGTTGCCCGGCAGGAGCTGGCTCAGTACCTGCGTCATCTGGCTTTGCCTTTCCATATAGACGTCCTCGCTCTGGCGGGGGCGATGGCTGCCTTGGGCGATCAGGAACATGTTGAGAAAACTGTGCAGCTCATTGCCGTGGAGAGGGAGTATCTGCACTCCGGCCTGGCCGCGCTTGACCTGGACTACATTCCCAGCCAAGCCAGTTTCATCTCCTTCGATGCGGGGTGTGACCCCCAGTTGATCTACGAGGAGATGTTAAAGGAAGGGGTGATCGTCCGTCCGATGGGTTCCTTCCGTCTGCCGACACACGTCAGGGTCTCGGTGGGGACACGGGAAGAGAATGAGCGTTTTCTAGCTGCCCTGCGCAGAACTCTGGATGGCCTGAAGGGCAAGGAGATGATGGATACCGGCCCGGTCCGTCAAGGAAAACTGGTGATATAAACAAACAGGCGTCAGTTATCTGGCTATCTAAAGGAACCGACGCAAGAACTGCTGAATTCAACTACCATTTCACCCCGAAATGAGGGGCGGCATTCGGGCATGAATTGCGTCGGTTCCTTTGGACCAAGGAATAGGACATGGAAGAGGAGGATCTGTTTAGAGATATCAACGTCCTGAGCATGGAGCAGGCAACGACGTTGCCTTATCTGACCTATCGTCTCACTGTGGAGGGGATGACCGTTATCCGGCTGGAGCACCCCTTGAACGGTGACCCCAACCGTCTGGTAGGCAAAAACGTGTTGGGTGAAGAGAGAATGAACAACTACTTCTTCCCCAACAACGTAGGTAAGAAGGCTATCACCTTGAACCTGGGAGGGGACGAAGGAAAAGCCATCCTGCACCAGTTGATCACCAGGCTGCCGGTGGACATCTTCTGCACCAATCAACTGCCCACCAGCTACAAGAAGTTGGGCATTGACTACGAGACCCTGAGCGCGGTCAAGCCCGACCTTATCTGGCTGGGCATCACCGGCTTCGGCCCTGATAGTTCCGAGGCGGCCTACGACCCGGTATTGCAGGCCCGTTCGGGGTTGATGGACCTGACCGGCGAGCCCGATGGCCCACCCATGATCTCCGGTCTGCCTCTGGTCAACATCGGTTCTGCTGAGCACGGCTTCAGCCAGATCATGAAAGCCCTGTTCAAACGTCAGGCCATGGGCCAGGGCAGTCGCATTGATATCTCCATGTTCCAGAGCGTGGTATCGTGGATGGTCAATCCGGTGATGCTGACCAGGAGCTTCGACACGGAGATCACCCGCCGGGGAAACACCCACCGTTTCTTCGCCCCGGCCTCGGTCTTCAAAGCCAAGGATGCTTACATGTACATGGCCGTAGGCAACGACCGCCAGTGGGAGGCTATCACCCGGCTCCCTGGTTTCGAGGGACTGGCCCGTCCAGAGTACCGCACCAACGCTGGCCGCATCGCCGACGTGGAGCGGCTCAACCGGGAACTGAACCAGGTCTTCGGCACCAAGACTGCCGACGAGTTGTTGGGAGCCTTTCGGGAGATAGGGGTGCCCATCTCGAAGGTCAACACCGTCCGGGACGTAGTCGAGGACCCTTACATCAAACCGCAAATGATAACCGCTCGCGATCCACGCACTGGGTTAGAGGTGCACCTGCCGCCTCCCCCAGTGATCACCCCCTATCTGGAGTCGGTTAACTACAAGATGCGCTTCCCGCCACGCATGGGGGAGCACAACGAGGAAATCTACGGTGGGGTATTGGGATATAGTACCAGGAAGCTGGCAGGGTTGAGGGAGCAAGGAGTGATTTGAGAGGTTCCCGCCCCGTCAGGGGAGTATCACTCTTCGAAAATAGCCAAGGCAGAGCGAGAGGAGTAAAACATGGACTTCAAGTTCAGCGCTGAACAGGAAATCTTCCGCCGCACGGTGGCTACCTTCGTGGAGAAGAACGTCATCCCGCGGGTGGAGGAGATGGAGGAGAAGGAGGGGATTCCGGCCGACCTCTTTCACCAGGTGGCCGAGATGGGCTTCTTCGGCCTACGCTATCCTGAAAAATATGGCGGGCAGGAGGGCGATATGGTGACCTTCTGCATCCTGTGTGAGGAGCTGGCGCGGGGGTATCTCAGCCTAGCCGCGGCCGTGGCTATGCAGGGTCTGATGGGCACTAACTTCATCTATCGTTTCGGCAGCGAGGAGCAGAGGCAGCAACTCCTTGTTCCTGCCATCAGAGGCGAGAAGTTCGGCACCATCGCCATGAGCGAGCCGGGGTGCGGTTCCGATCTGGGGGCCATAACCACTACCGCGGTGCGGGACGGTGACCAGTACGTGCTGAATGGTACTAAGATGTGGATCACCGCCGCCAGCCGGGCCGATTTCTTCACCGTGGCGGCCAAGACTGACCCTGAGGCTGGCTTCAAGGGGATTGACATGTTCCTGGTGGAGAAGGGCGCGCCGGGCCTGAAAGTGGGGAAGAAGATCGAGAAGGTGGGAGTGCAGGCCTCGGAGACCTGCGAGTTGATTCTGGACAACGTGCGGGTGCCGGCCGAGAACCTCTTCGGTGAGCAGGAGGGGACCGGGTTCGCTAACCTGCGGCAGATCTTGAACGACATCCGGGTCATGACCGGGGCCCTGGGTCTGGGGCTGGCCCGGGCAGCCTATGAGGACTCACTGCAATACGCCAACCAGCGGGAGGCTTTCGGGCGGCCGATCATCAAGTTCCAGGCTATCCAGCACAAGCTGGCCGATATGGTGGTGGACATCGAGGCCTCGCGGCTGCTGGTCTACTACGCCGCCTGGCTCCTCGATCAGAAACTTCCGTGCAATAAGGAGGCGGCCGTGGCCAAACTCTACGCCACCGAAGCGGCGGTGAAGGCCGCCGACGAAGCCACCCGCATCTACGGGGCCTACGGTATGGCCATGGACCTTTCGCCGCAGCGCTATTTCCGCGACGCACGATTTCTCCTGTACGGGGGAGGGACATCGGAGATCATACGCAACATCATCGCCAGCGAGATACGAAGAGGATGATCGTGTCTTTGTCTCATAGAAAGAGAGAAGGAGGTTTTCGACATGGAGGTCAAAAACATTGCCGTCATCGGGGCCGGCGTGATGGGCAGCCAGATCGCCCAGGTGGCCGCCCAGGCCGGGTTTGAAGTGCGAATGCGTGACATCAGTGATGAACTGGTGCAACGAGCACTGGATGGCATCCGGGGCTCGCTGAAACGGTTCTTCGTGGACAAAGGGAAGATGACCGCTGAGGAGGCCGAGGAGATCATGGGCCACATTCAAGGCACGACCGATCTGGCTGCTGCGGTCAAGGAAGCCGACCTGGCCATCGAGTCCATCCCGGAGAACATGGCCTTGAAGAAGGAGATGTTCCAGGATTTGTCTGACCTCTGTCGCGCGGAGACCATCTTGGCCAGCAACACCTCGGCTCTGAGCATCACCGACATCGCCTCGGCCAGCACACGACCGGAGAGGGTGATCGGCATGCACTTCTTCAACCCGGTGGCCGTCATGAAGCTGGTGGAGATCGTACGTGGGGCCAAGACCGACGAAGAGACCGTGGCCACCGTCAAGGAGGTGGCCGAGAAACGCCTGGGCAAGGAGACGGTGGTCATCAACGACTCGCCGGGTTTCATCACCAGCCGTATGGTGGACGTCATTATCAACGAGGCGGCCTGCATGCTGGAGGAGGGGGTAGCCAGCGCCGAGGAGATTGACAAAGCCATCAAGTTGGGGCTGGGGCATCCTATGGGCCCCCTGGAACTGGCCGACTTCACCAATGGGGTGGCCATCGCCATGGAAGGGATGACCTATCTTCAGCAGGAGTTCGGCGACCCCAAGTACCGACCCTCGTACTTGCTCAAGCAGATGGTGCGGGCCGGCCACCTGGGCAGGAAAGTGGGTCGGGGGTTCTACGAGTACAGCACGTAGTTGATGGCTGATGGTAATGGCATATCGTGCACTGCTTATCGTCTTTGATACACGATGGGCGATATGCCATACGCGATAAGCTATCAGCCATAAGCTATCTGCCATTCGCCATCGGCCATCACCCGCAAGGAGGTCCAAGATGCTGTTCAACAAGGTTTTCATTCCCTATGGGGGATACTGGAGTACACCCTTCTGCCGCTGGCAGGGGAATTTCGCTCACCTGCACGCCATCACCTTCGCCGCCGAGATTGCGCAGCGAGCTCTCCAGGAAAGGGAGATCGCCCCCGACACCTTTGATGCCCTCTTCCTGGGGATGACCGTGCCCCAGAAGCACGCTTTTTACGGGGCTCCATGGCTGGCGGGGTTGATTGGAGCCAGCGGCATCACCGGCCCTACCCTCAGCCAGGCCTGTGCCACCTCGGCTCGGGTGCTGGGTAGCGCCGCCTTCGAGGTGGAGAGCGGTGAGGACCGCACCATCCTGACCATCACCTGCGACCGCACCAGCAACGGGGCCCATATCTACTATCCCAACCCCTTGGGGCCGGGCGGCATGGGTGACAAAGAGGACTGGGTGTGGGACAATTTCGGCTATGACCCCTTTGCCAAGAACTCCATGATCCAGACGGCGGAGAACGTGGCCAAGGAGGCCGGTATCACCAGGGAAGAGCAGGATGAGATGGTGCTCCTTCGCTACAACCAGTACCAGGAGGCGCTGAAGGATGATGCTGCCTTCCACCACTGCTACATGGTTACTCCCATCGAGGTCAAGGACCTGGCCGGCCGCAAGGTCTTGGCCACGGTCCAGGATGACGAGGGCATCTATCCCACCACGGCCGAGGGGCTGGCCAAGCTGAAGCCGGTCCTGCCGGATGGCACGGTTACCTACGGTGGGCAGACTTTCCCCGCTGATGGCAACTCTGGGATGATCGTCACCACTCGGGAGAAGGCCCACCAGTTAAGCCGCGACAAGAACGTCGAGATCCAGGTGCTCTCCTTCGGGCAGGGGCGGGCGAAGAAGGGGTTTATGCCTATGGCACCAGTGCCGGCCGCTCGACAGGCTCTCTCGCTGGCTGGAATCACCGTCGAGGACGTGGGGGCTATCAAGTTGCATGACCCCTTCGCCGTGAACGACGTCTACTTCTGCCGGGAGATGGGGGTGAAGCCGGAAGAGGTGAACAACTTCGGCTCGTCTCTCATCTGGGGCCACCCCCAAGGCCCGACTGGCACCCGCCTGCTCATCGAGCTCATCGAGGAGTTGGCGCTGAAGGGCGGCGGCTACGGCCTGTTTGACGGCTGCGCTGCCGGCGACACAGCCGCGGCGCTGGTAGTGAAGGTGGGGGTCTGAAATCCTAAGCACTGTTCCGTTCAGGATACGGGCCGTTGCAATAGACAAGGCCAACCTCGATAACAGTTTCAGGCGGATGCGCGGGCAAGATTTGACAATCCATTTTGTCACACAGTAAGGAATTCGTGGTTTGATGTCCAAAGGGGAGGAGGATCAATGTCCGATAGCACCCTACGCCTCTTCGCCGGGCGGGCCAATCGTCCCCTGGCCGAAGAGGTCAGCCAGATTCTAGAGGTGCCGCTGGGCAACCTGGAGGTCACCCGCTTTCCGGACAGTGAGGTCCATGTCCTGATCGGCGACTGCGTGCGCGGGTGCGACGTGTTCGTGGTCCAGCCCTGTTCCGAGCCGGTCAACGACCACCTGATGGAGTTGGTGCTGCTCATTGATGCCTTTCGCCGGGCCTCGGCCACCAGCATCACCGCCGTCGTGCCCTATTTCCCCTACGCCCGGCAGGAGCGGATGGCCCGCGGACGAGAAGCTGTCAGTGCCCGGGTGGTGGCCACTTTGTTGGAAGCAGTGGGGGTGGATCGGGTCATCTATTGCGACATCCATGTGCCCGCTCTGCAAGGCTTCTTCACCATCCCGGTTGATCCTCTGACAGCCGTGCCCATCCTGGCCGAGTATTTCGAGAACGATCGCTTCAAAGATGGAGTGGTAGTGTCCCCGGATGTTGGCCGAGCCAAACTGGCTGGCAAGTACGCCGAGTTGCTGGGCCTGCCTCTGGCGGTGATGCACAAGCGGCGCAGTGCTGAGGGGGAGGTGAAAGTGACCCACGTGGTCGGCGATGTCAAGGACCGGATTCCTATCGTCATTGACGACCTCATCGCCAGCGGAAGCATCCTGGACGAAGTGCCGGCCCTGGTGAGCCAGGGGGCCCAGGAGGAGATCTACCTGGCCATCACCCATCCTGTCCTCCTGCCATCGGCGCTGGAGCGATTGCAGCATCCACTGATCAAGGAACTGGTGGTCACCAACACCATCCGTGTCCCGGAGGAGAAGCGGTCGAACAAGCTGCACATCCGGTCCGTGGCCCAACTCCTGGCCGACGTGATCAGGAACATCCATGAGCAGCGGTCCATCACGCCTTTGATAATGTGGACAAAGGACTAGGGACAAAGACAATGACAGAGAAACGGATTCGTGTGCTGATTGCCAAACCTGGCCTCGATGGGCACGATCGAGGAGCTAAGGTCGTTGCCCATGCCCTGCGGGATGCAGGCATGGAGGTGATCTACACCGGCCTGCACCAGACCGTGGACCAGATCGTAGAGGCAGCGCTGCAGGAGGATGTGGATGTCATCGGCCTCAGCATCCTCTCCGGGGCGCACCTGCCCCTGACGGAGAAGCTGATGACCCGTCTGCAGGAGGAGGGCCTGGACGACGTGCTGGTGATCGTAGGGGGCAACATTCCCCACCGTGACCGTCCCAGGCTGCTGGACTTGGGTGCGGCCGGGGTGTTTCCCACCGGTTCACGGTTTGAGGAGATAGTAGCGTTTATCGAGCGGACGATGACCTCGTCGTGATGGGAGGATACACTATGGCGAAACGTAAAAGGGGAAAGCGAAGGGGCGGCCTTCCGGCCACCTACCCGGATCGTATGATCTCGGTGTACATCAACCCGGAGGAACCCCGGGTGACGGCCCTGGTGCTCACCGATGAGAAGCAAGAGTTGGCGCTGCGGGCCTGGGAACTGGTGGACGAGGGCATAGCTGTCGCCTGTGAGTGCGAGAAGCCCGACTGTCCCAAAAACAATCTCCTGCTCAAGCCGGAGGTGCCAGAGGCCATCGAGCTGCAAATCCAGGAGGAGATCGAGGCGCTACGTGGTGAGTACCGGGTGCCCACGCCCAGGGTGGGCTTTGGCACCAAGGTCGAGGGCGTGCACACCGTCTTGCCGCACTTTCAGTTGGGTGGCAAGTGGAAGGACGAGACTGCCGTGCGCCGGGCCAGGGCCGCCTTCCTGGCCACCGTCGCCAGGGAACACCATGAGGAGTTGGTGCCCCTGGAGTTACCAGAGTTCATGAAGGGGATGTCCTGGGACGAAACCAAGGAGGTGGAGCGCTTTGCCCAGCTCGCCTATGGCCTGCTGACCTACGAGGGAGCCCTGCGCTCCGATGAGTTAATCGAGATAGTGGCTGGCCTGGGTGATTTCGGCTCCTGGTTCTCGCCGCAGCGCGCTCGGGAGATCATCGAAACCGATCCCCGCTTCGTCTGGCCGAAAGGCGACATCGTCTCCATCGAGGAGGTCCAGAATCCCCGACGGGTGATGGCTGAGAAAGCAGCGCGAAAGTTACCGCCCAAGCGTTTCACGGTCCAGGAACTGCTGGCTGTGGCGGCCGGGGATGTTCCCCTCACGCCGTTGGAGAAGAAGGTCGAGGACACCCTCAACCGCCGTTCCCGCTGGCGCTTCTCAGTGCGGGACATCCAGCTCAAGATCAAGAACACTGACAGGCCCACGGAGATCATGGACGAGATCATGGCCAGGCTCGATTTCAAGGATGCGGCTGATGCCAACCGCACTCTCCAACCCCTGATGCGTCTGTGGAACGCCACGCCACGTTATGAGCTGCGGGGACGGAGTCCGGATGAGGTTGGCCGGCTGCGTGGCTGAGGAGATCGCGGCCTGAAGAGGTGAGTTCAATGCGACGCATACCGAACCTGCGTGATTGGGAGAAACTGGCGGCTATCAATCCGATGTTGCCGAACATAGCCCGGGTGGTGCTGCGCCGCGTGCCAGGGGCCCAGACCCTCGTTTTCTACGGCTCGCAGATAACGGGTGACACGGACCAGTACAGCGACTACGACGTGTTGATCATCGCCCCATCCGACGATGTGCCCGGCTTTCGGGAACGAGCTGAGATCGAAAAGGTGTTGGAGAAGCAGCACGGCATCAAGGTGCAGGTGGCGGCCACCTCGCCGACGGCGGCCTGGCTGGAGCTGCGCCTGAAGCTTTACCTGCGGCATTGGCTGGAGCAAGGTGTCATATTAGGGGATGGTTCGACCTTTCCTGAGCCGCTTCCGCCCCTGGCCAAGGAGGGTGCTCGTGTCAGCCTGGGTAGCATCGAGAACGATCTGGAGTTGATGATCGAGGATGGCGATGGGCGTCGTTCACGGGGAGAGGTGCTGTTCTGTGCCTTGCGGATGCTTTTGCTCCTGCGGGCAGCTATACAGGGCGACTATTCCGTCAACGTACGGCGAAAAGCTGAGGAGTTATTGGGCACCACCGCTGTTCGCCGTCTGCGCAACCCGAAAGGACGACTGTCAGCGGATGATGTGGCACACCTGGAGATGCAGGTTGAAAGGCTGCTGGCAGAGGTGAGGGAGCTGGCGGCCAAGATGGCTGAGAACACCTCTGACGAAGACCTGAGGGAGCAGGTTGAGATCTATCGAAGGGAGGCTGCCTGATGCCCCGCAGCTGCAAAAAGGATGTCCAGCGTCTGTGTCAGCAGGGGAGGAATTAGGCAACCCCCGCTTGCAACAATAGAACGCCATCTCGTTGAACATTTTGCCAGTATGGTGCCCGTTCACGGTGCAGGGCCGCCCATCGTTCGCAATTGATGACGTGCGTGTTGATGAGAACATCGTACTCCAGTGAGACCCGGGCAGCTATGAGGCGGACCTCGTCTCGAAGTTGCGAATCCTGTTCAATCAACACTATCAGCACGTCAAGATCTGAGTCGGAGGTGAAATCGCCCCGGGCCTTGGAACCAAAAAGCCATACTTCGGCAACCTTTTGCCGGTGCCGTGAGAGCAACCCTGCTACATATGCTTCAAGGGCGCTCCATTCGTGTCGTTGGAGGTGATCCGGCTTACTGTTCACCGTATTTCTCCCATCTCCCGCAAGGCTAACTCGATGCGAGTCAAGAAGCGTTCGGCGCGTGAGAGCGCACGCTCAGCGATATCGTGATCGAGGAAGGCATCTACAACGTAGTCACCTTCAGAGCGCTCATCCATAGTAGCACCGTAGAAGTCGCTGTACTCGGGTTCGATCAACCCGGGTTTGACAAAATGCTGGCGAAAGGCAGCTACCACGCCTGAGTGTTTGCTGCGTTCTAGCCCTTTGGTGGTTAGAAGGGCGTTCGCCGCGTAAAAAATCGCATAATATGCCCGGTTGACGGCGGTGATGTAGTCATGGTGTTCCAGAGCCAGTCGGCCCGAATCCAGGACCTGTTGAGCCTTGGCTAGATATTGACGGATGCGCTGCTGGGTACCAGGATTGCTCATGGTTGTGTCCTCGCAGGAGCGAGTTAGGCTGAATTATTGTCATTATACCATACGTCATGCTGTGTGACAAGCTCACATGGTCTTTGATCGCTGAAAGACGAGGTGAAAGGATATGACCAACAAGGGATCGAAACTGCGGGATGTTGTTCTGGAATCAGGTGTCAAGGTCAAGCCTATCTACGGGCCAGAGGACGTGCCCGACTTGGACTTCGAGCGAGAGATTGGGCAGCCAGGACAATTTCCCTTCACTCGAGGGATACACCCC
>JBHIDP010000018.1:0-23683 GCA_046760185.1 Anaerolineae bacterium | reverse complement strand
GAGCCAAGGGCACTCCCTATGCCCGAAATCAAAAGGGAACCTCCCGAGCTTCCCAGCGGTCAGGATGGGATATTCAGTGACATAGACTCCGCGGTGCGAGCGGCTGTAACGGCCCAACGCCAACTGGACGCCATGACCCTGGCCAAGCGCTATGACATCGTTGACTCCATGCGGCGCAGCATGCGAGAGAACGCCGAAATGCTGGCCTGGTTGGCCCACCAGGAGACTGGACTGGGGCACTACGAGGACAAGATCAAGAAGAACCTGCTGGTGGCCGACAAAACGCCGGGGCCGGAGATACTGCGGCCCCTCTCGTATACAGGGGATCGGGGCCTGACCCTTATGGAGCGGGCACCCTACGGGGTTATTGCGGCCATTACCCCCATCACCAACCCCACTTCGACCATCGTCAACAACGCCATTGGTATCATCTCCGCCGGCAACTCTGTCATCTTCAACGCCCACCCGGGGGCCAAGGACTGCTCAGCGCGGACTATCCGCATCCTGAATCAGGCTATAGTAGCCGCTGGAGGGCCGCCCAACCTGATCACAGCCATCTCCGACCCGACTATCGAGAGTGCCCAAGCCCTTATGCGTCACCGGGACATCCGACTGCTGCTGGTCACCGGGGGAGCAGGGGTAGTCAGGGAAGCCATGGGCAGCGGCAAGAAGAGTATCTGCGCTGGGCCGGGCAATCCCCCGGTGGTGGTGGACGAGACAGCCGTTATTGAGCAGGCAGCCCGAGATATAGTCATCGGCGCTTCCTTCGACAACAACATCGTTTGCGTCCTGGAAAAGGAAATCCTGGCCGTGGACTCTATCGCCGACAGATTGAAGACAGCCATGGGCCAATTCGGTGCCTACGAGATTACCTCTTCGGAGATGGACCGCCTGGAGAAGGTGATCTTCAAAGAAAAGGGGGCTCCCCGCCAGCATGGGGCGATGAACAAGGATTTCGTGGGTAAGAGTGCTTCCTTCATCCTGCAGCAGATCGGGATCAACGTGGGAGAGGAGATCAAGATTGTGCTGGTCGAGGTGCCCCAGGATCACCCTTTGATCTGGACCGAACAGTTGATGCCTGTCATCCCCATCACCCGGGTGCGTTCGGCCGATGAGGGGATTGATCTGGCCAAAGAGGTGGAACACGGCTTCGGACATACAGCGGTCATGCACTCGCGAAACATTGACAATCTGAGCCGTATGGCGCGGGAGATCAACACCAGCCTCTTTATCAAGAACGGCCCCAGCCTGGCCGGTTTGGGCTTCGGTGGCGAGGGTTTCACCAGCCTCTCCATCGCCAGTCCCACCGGTGAGGGGTTGACCACGGCCTTGACCTTCTCCCGTGAGAGGCGATGCACTCTGGTGGATCACTTCCGCATTGTTTAGGGAAAAATGGCCAAGAAGATTGTAGAGAAGGTGAAGGCAGCCGGGGTGGTGGGAGCCGGTGGAGCTGGCTTCCCCACCCATGTCAAGATGGATTCCCAGGTGGAATGGGTAATCGCCAACGGGGCAGAGTGCGAACCATTGCTCCAGGTTGACGAGCAGTTGATGACCAGCCACGTCGAAGAGGTCCTGGCTGGCCTGGACCTGGTAATGCAGGCCACTGGAGCTTCCAAGGGGGTGGTGGCCCTCAAACGCGAATACGAAGGGGCCGTGGCTGCACTGGAAGAGGTCATGGGCCGTTACCCTAGGGTCAGTCTTCACCTTTTGGGGAGCTACTATCCATCCGGCGACGAATTCCTCCTGGTCTACGAGGTGACAGACCGACTGGTACCGGAGGGGGGCATCCCTCTGGAAGTGGACGTAGTGGTGCAGAACGTGAACACACTCATCAACATCGCCGCTGCCCAGCAAGGTATCCCGGTCACCCATCGCCACTTGACAGTTATCGGCGAGGTGAACAACCCCAAGACGGTGCGCGTGCCGGTCGGTACCAGCGTGGCTGCGGTCATTGACCTGGCTGGTGGTCTGAAACAGCCACCGCCCCGGGCCAACTACCGACCGGTCCTCTCCCCCGATTCAGCCAACTACGCCCTGGTCAGCGGTGGCCCCATGATGGGCCACCTGGTTGACTTCGACAGCCCGGTGGTCAAAACGATGGGAGGGCTCCTTGTCCTCCCCTGGGAGAACGAGACCGTACGGCGGCTGGCGGAGTCTATGGACACGGCCGTCCGCCGTGGACGTTCCACCTGTGACCAGTGCCGTGACTGCACCGACCTCTGTCCGCGCTATCTGCTGGGGCACGAGCTGATGCCCCACGATGTCATGCGCGCCATAGGGTACGGCCTGAGCGAACTGAGCAGAACAGTCACCGCCGCCGTCCTGTGCTGCGAGTGCCGCCTATGCGAGGCCTATGCCTGCCCGCTTCACCTTTCGCCCATGGCTTTCTACCGGAAGATCAAGCAGGACCTGACCGCTCAGGGGTGGAAGAACACCCGTCACCGCCGCCGTGATCTGCAACCTCACCCCTTTCGGGATGAGCGCAAGGTGCCTGTCCGGCGCTTGATGGACCGGCTAGGGCTGAACCACTACAGGGGAATCAAGGCGCCCCTGGACGAAAGGGATTTTGAGCCACCATCGGTCAGAATCCCCCTGCGTCAGCACCTTGGAACACCGGCCAAGCCCACAGTGAAAGTGGGGGATGCTGTCCAGCAGGGGGACCTTATCGCTGCCATCCCCAGGAGAAAGCTTGGGGCCAACGTGCACGCCTCCATCTCAGGCAAGGTGGAGGAGGTTGTGGCTGGCGAATACATCGCCATTGCCGCTTAAGGCCCTGGCCTGACCGTAGGGAAGGCGGGGGCTGTGAGGGTGTCCCCCACCAATAATCACTCTAGGAGGGTTGCCATATGATGCAACCAGCGATCGGCCTCCTTGAATTCAACAGTGTGGCGGCTGGCATTGAGGCCGGCGACGCCATGGCCAAAAGGGCCATCGTCAACCTGCTGGAGGCCCGTACAATCTGCCCTGGCAAGTACATGGTCCTCATCGGTGGCGACACAGGGCCAGTACTAGAATCACTGGACGCCGGCCTAGCCGTAGCTCCAGAGAACCTTGTTGATCAACTCTTTCTGCCCAACGTGCACCTCTCCCTCTTCCCAGCCATCGCCGGGACAGTAGAGGTAGAGATCACCGAGGCCATAGGGGTCATAGAGACGGTGACCGTGGCCGCCACCATCATCGCCGCTGACGCCGCAGCCAAGGCGACCCCCATCGTCCTGCAGGAGATCCGCCTGGCCAATGGCCTGGGGGGTAAGTCCTTCCTCGTCATGTCCGGCACCGTCAGCGACGTGGAGGCATCGGTGGCAGCAGGGGTCAACCTGGTCAAGGAGCAAGGCTTGCTGATCCGCAGTGTGGTCATCCCTCGTCTGCACGAGGACATGCGGGCCAAAGTTGTCGGCTAGACTGGAAATATGTTTCTGGCTAAGGTCATCGGCACCGTAGTGGCCACCATCAAGTACCAGGGGCTTGAAGGTGTAAAATTCCTTATCATTCAGCCGCTGGACAAGTACCAGAGGCCCGAGGGGGAACCGGTGGTGGCCGCCGACGGAGTGGCTATGGCCGGCCCGGGGGAGATTGTCTACGTGGTCGGCATTCGCGAGGCAGCCCAGGCTCTGCCGGAGCCCTTCGTACCGGTGGACCATGCCATCGTAGGCATCGTAGACGAGGTGAAACTGGTAGAAGAGACGGCACCGTCACAACCTGAGACGAAGCCTCCTGGAAAAAAGAAGGGCAAAGGTCAAAAGCAGGGGAAAAGCGGGTGAAGATAGGGAAAGTAGTCGGCACGGTCGTCTCCACCATATGCTCCCCGGTCTTCGAGGACCGGAAACTGCTGCTGTGTGACCTGCTTACGCCAGAGGGAGAGCCGGCTGGCGACTACACCATTGGGGTTGACATGGTAGATGCTGGGGTCGGGGAGTGGGTCCTGATCATTGACGAGGGGAACTCAGCGCGGCAGGTGGTTGACATGGACCCTGCCCCCATCCGGGCCGTAATTGTAGGGGTCGTTGATGAGGTAGAGTTACCGGAGACGGGATTTCATTGGGTGAAGGAGCGGTGATGTTGAACGCAGAGCGGGAGAAGAGGGCCGTGGCCCTCAGTTCTGTGGTGGCTGCTCTCTTCCTCGCCCTGTTGAAGCTGCTGGTGGGCATCGTCACCGGCAGCCTGGGCATCCTGTCCGAGGCAGCTCACTCGGCCCTGGACCTGGCCGCGGCCCTTATCACCTATTTCGCCGTGCGGGTATCCGACCGGCCAGCCGACACAAGGCACCTCTACGGGCATGGTAAGGTGGAGAATTTCTCGGCCCTGGTTGAGACCCTCCTCCTGCTGGCTACCTGCGCCTGGATCATCTACGAGGCTACAGCACGTTTGCTGATCAAAACTGTAGTGGTGGAGGCTAACATCTATGCCTTCACCATCATGCTGCTCTCCATCGGCGTTAACTTCTCCCGTTCGCGAGCCCTCTACCACGCGGCCAGGAAACATCAAAGTCAGGCTTTGGAGGCTGACGCTCTGCACTTCGCCAGCGACATCCTCAGTTCCGCCGTGGTTATCATCGGTTTGATCTTCGTTCGCTTCGGCTTTCCCCAGGCCGACCCCCTGGCTGCCATGGCTGTGGCGGCCGTAGTGGTCGTGGCCAGCCTCAGGCTTGGCAAGCAAACGGTAGAGGCATTGATGGATACAGCTCCGGAGGGGTTGGCCCACCACATCGAGGAGGAAGTGAAAGGGGTAGACGGAGTTCTGGACTGTCAGCGTTTAAGGCTGCGGCGCGCTGGCTCGGCCATGTTCGTTGATATGAACATCTCCATTGACCGCACCTTGCCCTTTGAGAGAGCACATACCATCGCTTCGGCCGTGGAAAAGAGGGTACAAGCCCTCATCCCCAGAGCTGACGTCCTGGTGCACATCGAGCCCACACTACCTGAAGGGGATAACATCGTGCGCCGGATCAGGGCTATCGCCAGCAATAGCCAGCTAACTATTCACAGCCTCCGCCTACACGACATCGCCGGGCAGCTATTCGTTGAACTGCACCTGGAGGTGGAAAAGCATCTGAGTCTGAAACAAGCTCACTACCTGGCCAGTCAGTTGGAGAACCGCATCCTGAGCGAGATCAAGGGTGTGGAGGAGGTCAACACCCATATCGAGCCCCTGAGTGGTTGGGTGGTCAATGGCGACGAAGTTACGCTGGACGAGCTTTCTCTCGTGCGCCAGGTGGAACAGATAGCCCGGAAGACTGCTGGTCTACGGGACTGCCATAAGGTGACGGTTAGAAGGGTAGGGGACAAGTTCTCGATATCCCTCCACTGTGTTTTCGACGAAGACCTCCCCATCGAAGAAGCCCATCACCTGTCAAGCACCATTGAGGACCGTCTGAGGGAGCGGCGAGATGACATCGAACAGGTGTTGGTGCACGTGGAACCGGCCGCAGTTCTGAACGAGGTATAACGAACCATGCATATCCTGTGCGTAGACATCGGCACCGGTACCCAAGATATCCTTCTTTTCGACAGCGACCGCGAACCGGAGAACTGTCTGAAGATGGTCATGCCCTCGCCTACGGTGTTGGTAGCGGAAACCATCCGTCAGGCCACCAACAGAGGCCAGGACCTCCTACTGACAGGGTTCACCATGGGAGGAGGGCCATGCCAGTGGGCGGCCGAGGACCATGTGCAGGCTGGCTACAATGTCTTCGCCACACCTGACGCAGCCCGAACCTTCAACGACGACCTGGATGCAGTGGAGCGAACTCTGGGTGTAAAGGTGGTTAGCGAGGATGATGTAGGGGGAGGGCTAGCCTCTCCCCTAGGGGATGTGTGCCGTATTGAAATGAGAGATTTCTACTACGAGAACATCGTGCGGGCCTTTGCTTCCTTTGGGACCCAAATCAGCCTCGACGCTATAGCCGTGGCTGTCTTCGATCACGGTGCAGCTCCACCAGACTACAGTGACCGCCGCTTCCGCTTCGAATACCTGGCCGAGAAGATCCAGGAGGAGCGCCATCTGTCAGCCTTCGCCTTCATGGCCGATGATATCCCGGCTCACATGACCCGCATGCAGGCTGTGGCCAACAGCATTGACCTGGACCTGCCCCTCATGTTGATGGACACAGCCCCGGCTGCCGTGTTGGGAGCTCTGGAGGATCCCCAGGCAGGAGGGGAAGGCCTCTGCCTGGTGGCCAATATCGGGAACTTCCACACCCTGGCTTTCCATCTCAAAGATGGACAGATCCAAGGTGTGTTTGAGCACCACACCAGCCTGCTGTCACAACAGAAGCTGGAGATGTATCTTGGGAAACTGGCCGATGGCACCGTGTCCAACGAGGAGGTCTTCAACGACCATGGTCACGGAGCGCTGGTCTTGGCCAAAGAGCCCAGAGCGTTGGATTGGCTGATCATCACCGGCCCGCGGCGCAACCTGCTGCGCGGTTCCCGTTTGCACCCTTACTTCGCCGCCCCCTACGGCGACATGATGCTGGCCGGCTGTTTTGGGCTGGTCAGGGCCTTCGCCTACCTTAACCCTGAACTGGCCCCGGCCATCGAACAGGCTCTGACTCCCCCGCCTGCCCGTTGACGCTGTGAACGCTAGCAAAGATGCGGGGCGGGAACAGGAGAAGAGCCTACACATGAACGGTATAAACAGGTTCACTGCTTGCTGGAGGTGTTGAGTGGCCTGAAAGACCTGATCAACCAGGTTCATGACGTTGATGGCTACGGGCCCGGGGATGGATTCGTGGCCGTTGGGACACACGTAGGTCCAAAGACCCTCGATTCTAATCTGTGAACCCTCTCGCTCGAAGGCCAGAGAGGACTTCTTCAGAGCCATCGTGTTCTTACATTCTGAACAAGGTCTTGTAGCTCTCATTCATATCCCTCCCCCCCTCAAGAGCGCAAAAGACCCAGATCCATGACCAGGACGAAGATAACGACCCCTATCAAGGTGACAGGGACTGATACCCCGAACCAAAAGGGGCCGATCCCCAGCAGCCGGCCGACGAGATTGGCCAATAGACCTCCCCCCAGGCCAAAGACAATGGTTCTGAGCCGACTCCTTGATCTGGTGCGGGGCACGAACCATCTGACAAGTTCGGTCACCATCCAAGCTAGAAGCAAAACATAGATGTATCCCAACAAGGCCAACTCCTTCCTTCTGGGCGTGCGTAGCGAAAGCCCGGGGAGCGCGAGACGTGTCCCTTCGCTCCTCAGCCACCCCCATATATTGGGGGTTGCGCTCAACCGCTGCGCAAGCCCTACTTCCTTTTGATAGGCGTTTGACTGGCTGGCCAAAACTTGCTAGTATACAGAGCGAAGGATAGAGCCATGACCCCAGCCGGTAATCCGTACGACTTTCAAACCCCCGTCCGCGAGCCCTCGGCTTTCTACGGCCGAGACGATATATTCGATTGGCTAAAGGAAAACATCGCCGCAGCACCGATCATACTTCTTCATGGACCTCACCGTGTGGGGCTAACCTCCCTCCTCTATCAGATAGGACACCATCTCCCACCCAAGTACACCCCTTTCCTCATCAATCTCAGCCCCCGGGAGAACAACTCCCTGGCCACCCTGCTCGAACAGGCAGAGTCCGCTATCATCCAGGCCCTACCGCCCGACGAGCAGAAGGCCTTGCCTGAATTCGATCCCGGATCCCTCTACGAAGATCCCTCCTCCTTCAGGACCTCCTTCCTGGGGACTGTCAAAAAGAGGCTCAAACGCAAGACCCTTCTGCTCATGTTTGACAACCTGGCAGAGGTGGCCGTGGCGGGAGGCAGCAACCAGCAAGCTCTGGCAGATTTGCTGGTCTACCTGGAGAGTTTCACAGAAGGCAAACCCCGTTGCCAACTGATCCTGGCCCTCGGCCCCTGGTTCGAACAGGCCCTGGAAACAGATCCCGGTTTGAAAGATTACCCGGCCCGAAAAGCAGGCCCCTTGCGCCGCAGCCAGGCCAACGCCCTGGTGACCGAACCGCCAGGGGAAGAGTTGATCTACGACTACGAGGTCATCAGACGCATCTGGCAACTGACCGCTGGCTACCCCTACTACATCCAGGCTATCTGCCACGTCCTCTACGACCAGTTTCTGGTCATGGGCCGTGTAACCGAGCATGACCTGAATGATGCCCTGCCGACCATCATCACCCTGCTAGACGAAGACCTGCAGGACATCTGGGACCAATCTACCCCACCGCAGCAGCTTGTTCTTTCGGCCCTGGGAAGCCTACATGATCAGCGGGAGGTGTTCACTGCCCAGGAGGCCAGACATACCCTGAGCCAGCACGGTATGGCCCTGTCAGAAAGCCAGATAGAGGGTACCTTCGATGAATTAGTAGAGCGAGACATAGTGGAGCCTATGGGCCTCACCAGCTTCCGCTTCCGGATGGACCTCTTTAGAGCGTGGATAGGAAGGAGCAAAGAGGTCAAGACCGTTAGCGGAAAAATCAAGAAATTGCCAGCCATGCGGACCATGGACATCAGGCCGGCACGCCAAAGGTTCATTCTACAGGTTGCCACCATGCTCCTGGCTACTGGATTCCTCCTCTTCCTCTCCACATTACCCTCTCTGCTCAATCGTTGGAGCGGAACTGCTCGACCTTCCCCTTCACCGCTATCAACTCAGGCCACCTCATCGGCATCCATTCTCCCCGGGGGAACACCCAATGCCGCCACCATCGCCGCTTTGGTGGCTGCCGCCAAACCTACCCCAACCCCAGCCATCGCCTACATGCACAAGGACGGACCCGACGACCACTGGGCCATCTACACCATAGCCAGCAACGGGGAAAATCCAACCCGCCTGACCGATAGCGGGGCCGATGACGCCTGGCCGGCCTGGTCACCCGACGGCGAACGTCTGGCCTTTGTCTCTGAACGTGATGGCAACAAAGAGATCTACGTCATGAACGTTGACGGTAGCGGCCAGACCAACCTCACGAACCACCCCGCCGACGACTGGACCCCCACCTGGTCCCCCGATGGAGCCTACATCGCCTTCTCCTCCTACCGCGACGGCAACTGGGAGATATACGTCATGAAGGAGGACGGCTCAGAGCCGATGAGGCTGACGCAGCACAGCGCCCCCGATCAGGCCCCGGCCTGGTCTCCCGATGGGCGGGTGATCGCTTTCGCCTCCAAGCGTGATGACAACTGGGAGATATACCTGATGAACCCCGATGGCTCAGCCCCGACCCGCATGACCTCTAACGAGGCTACCGACTTCGCTCCTGCCTGGTCCCCCAATGGGCAGCGCCTTGCCTTCGAATCGTTCCGCGATGGCAATATGGAGATTTACGCCATGAACGGGGATGGCACAGACCTGACCAACCTGACGCGGGCTCCGTCATCCAACGACCACGGCCCTACCTGGTCCCCCCAAAGCAACCGCCTGGCTTTCTACTCCAACCGAGGCAACGACTGGGACATCTACATCATGAGCGATCTGGGCATCGAACTGGTCAATCTTACCAAGAGCAGAGGCCTTCAACAGAGTCCGGCCTGGCGTCCTTAGCATGACTGTTGTACATGTTAGTTCATGGCGACGGGTAGAGTGACGGTGAAGCGGCTCCCCTTGCCCAGCTCGCTTTCGGCGCGGATGGTACCACCGTGAGCTTCGATGGCCTCCTTGGCGATGGCCAGACCCAGGCCCGTCCCTCCCGCCGTCCGAGACTTATCCACCCGATAGAAACGCTCAAAGATACGGGACAGGTCTTCAGGCGGGATGCCGATACCGGTATCCTCCACCACCACTTCAACAACCTTCGAATCAAGACAACGGGCCGCCAAGCGAACAGTCCCTCCAGGCGGGGTGTACTTTATAGCGTTGTCCACCAGGTTGGCAAAAGCCTGCTCCAGATGCTGTCCCTCTCCCCTGATACTCGGCAGAGCATTGAGAGAACCCTCCAGTCGAACCTCTGCCTGGCGGGCCCTCTCCCCAAAGCGCTCCAGGCACCCTTGCAGTATCTCCTGCAGATCGAGGGGTTGACCCTTGCCGCTGCCCAGCCCGGCCTCGAACCGGGACAAGGTCAAGAGGTCAGCCACCAGGGCGGCCAGGCGGCCTGCTTCCTGGTTGATGATGCGCGCCGCCTCCCTGACCCCCTCCCGCCCCTTCAGCGCACCATCCAGGAGCGCCTGCGAAAAGCCCTGGATGGAGGTCAGGGGGGTTTTCAATTCATGGGAGACATTGGCCACCAGATCCCGCTGGGCCTGCTGGGCCGCTTTCACCTCCTGGGCCATGTGATTGAAACTGGCCGCCAGGCGCGAAATCTCATCCGCCCCTTCCACGACTATCTGTTGGGGGTATCCCCCCCGGGCCATTACTTCCGCAGCCCTCGTCAGACGGCGCAAGGGAAGGACGATGGAACGAGAGAGGAACAAAGCTAGAGCAACGGACAGGATGAGAGAGATCAGGGCAGCCCAAAACAAACTGGGCGCTAGAGCCTCCCACCCGGCCAGGAAGCCCGGTTGAGGAACAGCCAGAACCAAAAACAGCCGCCTGGAAGGCCTGCTCCCTTCTCCTGCTCCAGGCACTATGTTAAGTGGCTCGGCTACGAAGAGAAGGCGCTTTCCATCGGGCAGGACGTACAAGCCACGCAGCAGGAAACCGGGACCTCGCTGAAATTTACGGGAGAGCGAGAGGTCTATCCTTCGCCCCGCCAACTCCCCTTCAGAATCGGCAATGATCACTCCCTTGTCACTGAGGACGAAGATTCTGGCTCCAATGTCCGCCGCCTGCTCCCTCAACCGCTGAGCAATCTCCCTCGGTTTAACTCCGGCCTTCAGGGCCTCCCGTACTTGAAAGGTAACGGGCACGGCCACATCGGCCAGGCGAGCCACCGTTAAACGGGTGTGATAGCCACGCAGAAGGAGGAGTAAGCTAAAGCCAGCCACCAAGAGGGAGAGGATGATGACCGCCGTATGGGACATGATCAACCTGGCACGAAGGGTCTTGAACATCAGCTCGTCTCTATCAGTTTGTAGCCAACTCCCCACACGGTTTCAATGGCTACCAGACTGTCAGCCAGTTTGTCCCGGAGGCGGGCTACATGCACATCTACCGTACGGGTCTCACCCATGTAGTCATAGCCCCAGACCAATTCCAGCAGCCGCTCCCGAGAGAGAACAAGCCCTCTGTTACGCACGAGTGTGGCCAACAGCTCAAACTCTTTGGGGCGCAGACCAACAGGTTTATCGGCCACGGTCACCTCCCGCCGATCAAGGTCCACCACCAGGTCTCCCACCTCCAGGCGGGTCGTTGACCGGCTGGCCTCGTAGCGGCGAAGGATGGCTTTAACTCTGGCTACCAGCTCACGGGGATTAAAGGGCTTGGTCAGATAATCGTCGGCTCCCAACTCCAGGCCCACAATCTTGTCCACGTCGTCACTGCGGGCGGTAAGCATCAGGATGGGGATATCGGACTGCTGACGTACCCGGCGGCAGACCTCAAAGCCGTCCAGTTCAGGGAGCATCAGATCGAGGATGATCAATGAGGGTTGTTCGGCCCGGATGCGCTGTAGGGCGGTAACACCGTCGTAGGCACACTCCACCCGGTAGCCTTCGCTCTCCAGGTAGAGCTTGGCCAGTTTGACGATGTTCTTCTCATCATCTACCACCAGGATAGTGGCCATCGGTCACGTCACTATCTCCGCCACAGCCCATCAGAAGAGCGGGGTGCCGGGAAGGACCTTGATGGGGACAGGAGTAATGATGAGGATTAGCACGAAAAAGGCTGTCAAACCCAGCACCTTCCTGAGCGGGTCCAACATGGTCAAATCGTTCAAGGGGGGTGGATGCCTGAGCCCGGTCAGGAACATCAAGGCAGCCCAGGTGAACCAGCCAGGCCACAGAGCAAAACCCATGCCCAACACCACCAGGAAGGTCAGGCCGGCCACCAAGCGATGCCTCTGCCCCAGGAGAGCGTAGGCCACGTGACCACCGTCCAGTTGTCCAACCGGCAGCAGATTAACGCCTGTGACCAGGAGGCCGATCCAACCAGCCCAGGCGATAGGGTGCATCTCCAGCACCCACCCCTTGGGGTGAGAACCATGGATCAGCTTCACCAACCATCCCATCAGGATGGAGTAGCCAAAGGGGGTAGCCCCCAGAGGACGCACCCTTGACAGGCCCAGACCAAGGAGCAAAAGAGGGAAAGCCACCATGAGGCCCGCCACCGGTCCAGCAAGCCCCACATCGAACAGAGCCTTACGGTCCCTGACCAACGATTTCATCTTAATGAAGGCCCCAAAGGTACCCAGGCCAAAGGGGACGGGGATGAAATAGGGCAAGGTCACAGCCAAGCCCCGACGTCTACCCATCAGGTAGTGACCCAGTTCATGAGTGCCCAAAATGGCCAGCAGGGTGAAGGCGAAGGGGAAACCGTGCAGCAGAAGGAAGGGGTTCCTCAAAGGATCCACCCCTTCCCGCACTGCCCCGGCGTACAGAGTGGTAAAGATGGTAACCACGAAAAGGAGGACATTTACCCACAAACGAGTCCTCTCCTCGCGCACCGTAGGGGCGGGAACGGCTATAATCTGATCTCGACCTCTTTTCCTGCGAAAGAAGGGCACATACCCGTATCTCCCGAAGCGGTCATGCACAAGGGAGTAGGCTCTTTCGGTATCCTGCAGGAACTCCCCGGCGAAGACACGCACTTGGTCTCCGTCCTGATGAGAAACATCCTGCACCAGAAGTACGTCCTCAACTTCAGCTCGCAGTTGCGAGGTTAACTCCCCTACATCGGCATAATACACGTCATACCTCAAATTGAGAAGGTGTTTCTTCCCTTCTATCGTGCCAGGCTCGGTGCGGAGCTACCGGCCCTGGCCGTCGCCCTGCTCCCTGTGGCCGAAATCCAGTTGGTCCACTCCCTCTGGACGTGGATAGCACTGATAGACCAGGCGTGCCATGGATTGGTGGCCGTGCCTTCGATGCTGATGTAGCGAGCCTGCACTGGCCCAAATTCTATGTTAACCGGTACCCAATTGGAGTCATTGCGAGTGACCTCAAGCCACCGCTGTCCATCGGTTGACACCCGCACAATGTACCCTTGGGGGAACTTATCAGGGGGGTTCACCAAAGCCAGACCGCTGACCTTCTCTACCCTCCCCAGATCAAGGGTGTAGTGCATCGGCGGGCGTTGCGGATTAACAGTGCTCCACAGAGTGTCCAGGCGATTGTCGAAAGCCTTGCCTGCCGCCTCCTTGTTGAGGTTGGCCTCTGCCCGCCAGGCTACTCCTTCGTGGACCAGCACCTCAGCCACCAGCCAGGGAGCACGCCAGGCGGTCGTCCCGGTCTGGTCTATGTGCACGAAGCGTACCTGACAGGGGGCAAACTGGACGACCACGTCCCGCCAGTTCTGCTCCAGTTGGCCGACGCTCACCCAATTCTGACCGTCAACTGAAACGCGAACCGAATAGCCAACCGGGTATCCTCTACCGGGGCTCCGTACGGCGATGCCGTCAATGATGCGGGCCTTTCCCAGATCAACCTGGAACCACATACCTGGTGCCTGGGGCTGTACGGAACTCCAGAAGCTGGCCCGATCGCCATCCAGAGCCTTATTAGCCTCGGTCGCATTGTGACTGGCGCTTGCCCGCCAGGCCGGAGCGACCACTACCGGTTCCTCCACTACCTCTTCCGCTACCACCTCCTCCACTACCTCTTCCGCCACCTTGACCGAAAGGAGCAGTGGCGGTGATCCCCGCCTGGCGAACCAGGCCACTCCCTCCTCCACCAGGTCCCAGCGCAGAAGATAGTTTCCTGGATTCTGAGGGGCAACAAAGGAAACCTGTCTGAGGGTTACCTGTCGGCCAGGTGAAACGTCATTGGGCAATGAAGCGCGGAAATCCTCCCATCCACCAGCCAGACTCCCATCCGGGGTCAACCAGTGGTAGCCTAGATGAACAGGATTGGTGCCATCGGCCCGCCAGGTTCTGTTCCCGGCGTTACGGAGCCGAAAGGTACCTTTGAAGGTTTGGCCGGGAGAAAGGGCCACAGGCAGGGAAGGATAGCGTAGCCACTCCACCAGGTAGGGAGCTTCAGCCACAGCCTGCACGTACACCACCCTCTCCAGGGCCCGAGAGCCAGCGTTGGAGAACCAGGTTATCCCCTCCTCCACCAAATCCCATAAGAGAGTGTACTGACCGGGCTGGTCCGGTGCTACAACCTGTACGTTGACCAGACCCACCTCTTGATCGGGAGCAATGTCCCTGGGCAAAGCAGTGCGGAAATCCTCCCGTACCGGCACATCGCGACCGTCAGGGGTGTACCAGTGGTAGCCCAATCGCACCGGGTTGTTTCCGTCAGCCAGCCAGGTTCTAGTCCCTTCGTTCCTCAAGCGGAAAGCGAGGGTGATGACCTGATCGGCGACCATGGTGACAGGAATCGTATCCGCTAGCCAACTGACGCTGTAGGCTGGTTTAGGCACTACCGCCGGCTGGACCTGAACAGTCCGTTCCAAGGCCTGTGCACCAGCGTTAGAGAACCAGGTGATACCCTCCTCCACCAGGTCCCACAGCAGGGTAAAAGTGCCCGCATCCATGGGGGCAACCACTCTGACCGTTGTCAAAGTGACCTCGCGGCCGGGAGGAAGGTCATGGGGAAGAGTGGCCCGGAAATCCTCCCGCACCAGCACTTCCTGGCCATCCGAGGTGTACCAATGGTATCCCAGACGCACGGGGTTGTTCCCGGCGGCCGACCAGGTCTTGCTCCCGGTGTTCTTCAGGCGGAAGGTAAGGGTCATCTCCTCATCGGCCGTCATAGTGGCCGGCAAGCTATGTTGTAACCAGGCCACCTGATAGGCAGGTCTGGGCACAACCGCCGGTCGCACGTTGATCCTACGTTTCAGGGTCGGGGATTCGTGGGCTGAGAACCAGGTCACCCCCTCCTCTACCAGGTCCCACACCAGGTTGTAGGTACCCGCTTGAGCTGGTGCAACGACCTGAGCGGCCGAAAGGGTTACCTCCTCACCGGGAAGTATGTCCTTGGGCAGTTTTGTTCGCACGCTCTCCCGGACCAGGACCTCTTCCCCCGCCAGGTCATACCAGTGATACCCCAACCGCACCGGGTTCGGCCCACCGACAGGCCAGGTCTTGCTTCCTCCATTCTTAAGCTTGACAGTGACCGTCACCCTTTCATCGGTGGTCATGCGCGATGGTATAGTGTCGCTTATCCATTCTACCACGTACGGTTTCTCAACCCGTTTTAAGGGAGGCCGGGCCATTTTCCCCACAGCGTACACCACCGGGAATAGTCTGTCTTGGGACGAATCGGCCCAGGCAAACTCCTTGGTCCATTTCGGATCTTGGGAGGTAGCAATGAAGCAACTGGCCGATCCTATGTACGAGTACTCGAACAGTTTCTTGTAGTATCGCGCATACTGGTCAGCCATCTCCTCGTTAGTGAGGGGGATATCGCTCTGCCGATTGGAGTTCCCAAACTCGGTGATCTCGATCACTTTGTCCGGAAAGCGTTCGTGATACTGGATGAAGCGCAGCCCCCAATCCTCGTGGAAGATGTTGCCCCTCTGCCAGTAGGTATGGCATCCTAACCAATCCGACTTCTTGATGACATCCTCGCATATCTCCAGCCATCTGATATCGTTGTGAGGCACGGCCAGCCCCGGAAAGCCAAAGCTGGCCCAGGAGCATTGTCCCTTGAGGATACGGAGCACCTGGCGGTACCACTCCCGGAAGTCCTGAGCCAGGTGATCCTCCTGACCCCAACCCTCGTAGCGATGCAGGTGGTTCGGTTCGTTGTGAATCTCGAACTTGACGGCGTAGGGCCGTAGCTGTTTGATGACCGGAACCATTCTGGCCGCGAAGTCTTGGGGCGAGGGATGATAACCCCTATGCTCGTCCCCGCCAAAGCGGTCGTCGAATAGACGGACGATGAACTCCATCTGGGGAAACTCCCGCCGCACCCGCTTGTACTCTTCAAGGCCAGTATGGCTCATCGTCTTCAGGGTCTCAATCTTCGCCTGGCGGAAGATCTTGTAATCGGTCTCGGTCCAGACAAAATCGTTCCGCGCATGGAGTCCAACCCTGGGTCGGCTCCAGCCTGTAAATGCTGTCGGTGGAGTCATCTTTCTGCCTCCTGTTGAATGTGGCACCTGTTCAAGACAGGCCTGAACAGGTGCAAGCACTCAAGTGCAACTGCTCAAGACGGTATTCACCAGCCGCTTCAGCCGTGAATGGTGTCAGCGATTTCCCTGGCCCCAGGCTGGTGATGCTATGGCCAGCCGTGTAGCCTCAGCCAGCCATCCATTGGCGGGCCAACTCGGCCGCCCCAGTGGCATTAGAGCTGTAACCATCGGCCCCGATCTCGCGGGCGAAGTCGGCTGTCACCGGGGCGCCCCCCACCATGATCCTGACTTGCTTCCGCAACTTAGCCTCTTGCAGAGCCTTGATGACCCGCCCCATCACCGGCATGGTGGTGGTCAGGAGCGCCGACATGCCCACCATTTCGGCTCCGGTCTCCCTTACGGCCGCCACGAAGGCGCTGGGTGGAACATCGTTCCCCAGGTCACGCACTTCGAACCCGGCTCCGGTCAGCATCATGGCCACCAGGTTCTTGCCAATGTCATGAAGGTCACCCTCCACTGTGCCGATGACCACTTTCCCGGCCATCTCGACCCCGCTGGCCACGAGCTGGGGCCTCAACACGTCCAGAGCCGCCTGCATGGCTCGTGCCGAGAAGAGGACGTCCGGGACAAACATATCCCCTTCCTTGAAGCGCTGTCCCACCGTATTCATGCTCGGCACCAGGCTATGATCGAGAACCTCCTTAGCGTCGAATCCCTCTCCTAAGGCTGTCTGGGCCAGTTGGGCCGCCTCCGCGATCTCACCGGCCATGACCGCGGCCGAAATCGTGGCTAATGTGTCACTCATGGCAATCTCCTTGTTCCTCGTCTGGCAAAGTACACCTGGCTCACCGGTTACACCTTGGGGAAAAGAAGCGGGGGACACCCCCGCCCTTCCAGGGTGTTGTTCCTCTTTCATCCCTGCGCCTGGACTCTTTCTTCGGCACGGCGGATGATGTCGCTCAGTTTCTGCTGAACCTCCTCCGGCAGGGGTTCGGGCTGGTGGGTTTCAAGGATCTGTCTCACCTGACGATTGGCCCTCTCGCCCAGGGTCAGGCTGCCCTTCTCGACCCAGGTGTCATAGTTGTTTCGGTCCACGAGCGAGGGGTACCAGCTTTCCCGGAAATGGCGCCGGGTGTGCTCCTCGCCCAGGAAGTGTCCGCCCGGCCCCACCCTGTCAATCACGTCCAGGGCCAGGGTTTCCTCGTTGACCTGGACACCCTGCATGAAACGCTTGAGGAAGCCCACCGTCTCGTTACCCAGGAGCAGCATCTCGAAGCAGGCGGTCAGTCCGGAGCCGATGTAGCCGACGTCGTGGCACAGGTTGCCCCCGCTGAGGGCGGCCAGCAGGGTCCACAGTCCAGCCTCTAACCCCGCCTGCTGATCGAAGACCTGGGAATCAGAGCAAGCGGCGAAGCTGAACATGGGCAGCCGGTAATGGTGCGCCATATCGGTGAGGGCGGCCGTGTTCAGCAGGAACTCCGGAGCCACGTAGCAGATGATCGTGGTGCGCATCTCCATCAGGGCCGTGGCTCCGCCGTAGATAAAGGGAGCACCTTCCTGCCTGAGCTGGCTCATCACCAGACCGCTCAGGATCTCGGCGTTGGCCTGGGCCAGGGCTCCAGCCAGGGTCACCGGCCCAGAGGCGCCCATCATCAGGCCAGGGGTATAGATGATGGGCAACCCCTTCTCTGCCATGTAGAGGAGTTTGGCCACCGCGTCCCTGGAATGTTGAAGGGGAGAAGAGGGCTCGGCATAGAGCACCGCAAATGGATTCCGGCGCAGGGCTTCGGCTCCGCCGGCCACCGCCTCCGCCATCTCCACGATGTCCCGCAGGCCCTCCAGATTCCAGGCGGTGAAGACAATGGGCTTGCCGGTGCTGGTGACCATGGCCTCAAAATGATGCCGGTCCGAGATGGGGCTGGTCACGTCGGAGGCCAGGCCCATGCACATGATGAAGTCAATATGGGGCAGGGCATCGCACACCCGGGCCATATTGGCCACATCGGCCTTGACTGCTTTACGCCTCTGGCCAGTGTGGAGGTCAATGACGTAGGGAGTGTCCGAGCCGGTGCCGTAGTAGGCTCGACGATCCTCCAGGTACATGGCCGGCTGCCCGTCCCGGTCACAGACCGTGACACAGGGCGGGGCCGAGGCCAGGGCCCGTTCCACCAGTCCGGCCGGAATTCGGACCCGGTTGCCGTCCACCTCAGCCCCAGCCTGCTGGAGCAGAGCCAGGGCCTGGTCGTCGAAGACCAGGACGCCGGTGCGTCGCAGGATCTCCAGGGTAGCCAGGTGAATGTTCTCGATCTGGCCATCGGAGAGGACGCGGAATTGCGGCGTGGCGTAGACAGAATAGTTGCTTCGCACAGGGGAACCTCCTTGTGAATCGTAGGGACAAGGCTTGCCCTTGCCCTGGGCAACCGCGAGAGTTGCCCCTACCTGCCCTTGCTCTGGGCAACCGCGGCGGACGCTGGAGCATGGGTTCTCAAGCGCTGATTATACCAACTTTTTCTTCCTTTGGCAATACCCTTTTTCATCTCACCCTTGCGAAGGTTTCTAGGCGGTTTCGCTACGAAATCGGCTTTGGATGGAGAGACAGCGTCTATTGCTAAGCCTGTTTGCAACCTTCGCAAGGGTTCGAACTGCGTAACTCCTGCTACTCTATGATCCTCAACTTTGGGTCGCCGTAGAGGATGAAGGAGGCCCAGGTGATGTCGTCGGGGACCATCTCCCTGAGCTTGAGGCGGGCCTGGCGCAGCGCCTCCCCGATCATCTCCCCGGCCAGCAACCGCTGGTAGAAGATGGTGGCGAACTCCGCCGCATCAATGTCGTAGATCGGCCACAAGGCCCCGATGAAACCCAGCGCTCCACCCATGATGAAGGAGGAAGCCAGACCCTCGGTGTAGGCACCGGTGTAGCTGATCTCACCCCGCTCGATGGCAGCCCGTCCTGACTCGCAGGCGTTGAGGAAAATAAGGGGCCGACCGCGGAGGAGGCGCTGAATCTTCTGAGCGATTAACTTGTATTCGTCCGCCAGCAGCAAGGCGCTCTTGTCCGGCTCTTCAGAATCAAAATAGGCATGGCCAGCGTAGTGGATGACATCATAGCGGCCCGCACGCAGCACCTCCTGCAACCGCCAACCGTTGACCTCCTCCCGTATCCAGACATCAATCTCAACCCCTGCCCCTTCCAGGCCTGTGGAAATGTGCTCTACCTCCCGCTCAGCCGCCTCTAAGTCGCCTGTAGGGTTGGCTATGAGCAGAAAACGAAGTTTCTCCCCCCTCTCATAGGGGTTCTGGCGGGGGAACTCTCGCCCCATAAAGAGCCGCCCCACAGGGTTCTGGAGGCAGAGGAAATCCTCACCGTCGTACATCAACTCCCAGGGGAGCACCAGGTCGTTGGTCTTGATCAGGAGGGATGTCTCAGCCGACTTCAGATAGTGCTGGATGCGGGAGGGGAGGAAAAGGCCATACATTATGTCCCCCAGGTGAGCGAGGGAGCGGGTGACCCTCATCTCAGGCACTTTGGCCTCCACAGCTCTCTCCATCCCGCGAGAGGCACGTCGGGCGCTAACTCCAAGGGTCAGTTGATCAATACGGCTCATAACCTCCGCACGGTCCTGTTCATGAACAGTTATGTAGCTTTGCATCTCACCTCTGGCCGTACTGAGGATAACCCCGTAGTCGGTGAACTCCCCACGGGTGGGCCGTTTGTGAAGAGTGAGGTCCGTCTCTATCGCCAGTCGTTGAGCGGCCTTCTCACGGGCCTCGACCTTCTCCGCTATCCTCGACTGCACCTGAGCGGGCTCTTCCACCCGCCTCAACAGGCCGTTCAGCTTCCTCGTGCTCCGGAAACGACTTTCCGGCGTGACCTCACCCAGTTTCTTGAGGGCCTGCTTTATCACGGGCGTCTCTGCCGAGAAATCTATCCCCACTGCCGCATCCATCTGTGATTGCAGGGTCTGGTAAGCCTCCCTCATCTCGCTGACCCTGGCCATCAACTCAGCCAGCTTGCGGTCGAGGGTACGCAAACGCGACAGACTACCTTGCAGGGCATCAATTCCTTCCTCCACCACTGCCAGGGCCCCTTCCAGCTCCGGGCCCTTGATCCCCAACTTCCCTTCCAGCCCGGTCAGGGTGGAAAGCTCCTTTCTGACATCCACATACCTCAGCTCTGTCAGCGCCGATCTGAGTGTAGCCACTTGTTCGAGGAGACTGGCCCGTTTTTGCAGGACTTTCTCCTCAACCAATAGAGCCTCCGGCAGGGCCAACTGCAGGGCCCGGGCCAGCTCTCCGGCCGACTGATAGCGCTCATCGGGGTGCTTGGCCAGAGCCTTGAGTACCACCTCTTCAACCTCGGCCGGTAGGTCCGGGCAGGCCTCTGTTAGCGGAGGAGGCGGGCTGGAGACATGTTGAATCTGGATAGCGAAGTAGCCGGGAGCGATGAAAGGTGGTTCTCCAGCCAGCATCTCGTAGAGGAGGATGCCCAGGGAGTAGATGTCCGAACGGGCGTCAATGCTTTTCACCCCGATTTGATCGGGAGAAATCTGCTCTGGCGACATATAGGTGACCGTGCCCCGAGGCCCCTCTATCCCAGCCAAGGCTATCTTCTCCTCAGCACCCTTCAAGAACATCACTTCGGGGTCAAGGAGCAGCTTGGCCTGTCCTTCGGGGCCGAGCAATATCTTTGATGGTTTGAGGTTACGGTGGATGATGCCTTGTTGATGCAGATAATCCAGGACGTCAGCCACCTGGCCAATGATGTCATAGCTCAAGCGCAGACTCACTCTCCCATCCCTTGCGATCAGATCGTCTATGCCCTGGCCCTCGACGTACTCTCTAACAATGTAGTAGTAGCCCTCCGACTCAGTGGCGTCCAGGATGGCCACCAGGTGAGGATGATCCAGCCGCACTGCCCATCTAGCCCTCTGCAAGATACCCTTGACCAGCTTCTCATCGCTGGTCACCCGCTCAGACAGAACTTTCAAGCTGACAGGCCGTTCGGTCTGGACATCAGCCGCCTGGTAGACCACGCCCATGCCACCCTCGGCAATTCGCCGCGTGATTTTGTATTGTCCCAAAGTCTGCCCTACAAGTTCTGGCACGATACACCTCCGTCCAGCGGTCTCACTGTCCCGTCAGGTCTTTAATCTGCTCCTCGGCCTCGGCACGGAGGTCCTCATTGTCGCAAATTTCTAGGCACATCTCAAAGGAGTGGATGGCCTGATCCACGTCGTCTTTGCCCCAATACGCGTACCCCAGGCCGAGGTACGCGTCACCATACCTGGGATCGAACTCGAGGGCCTTGTTAAGATATTCAATGGCAATATCGTAGTCGCCTGCATGTTTGTACTCGACCCCTATAGCCGTACACTCACTGGCGTTGTAGCACGGTTCGGGTGCCGCCCTTGGTGCACCCGGTATCCAGTGGATCAGTAGCCATAGGCCCAGCAACAGAAGCAGAGCCACCGCCGCCACCCCGAGCGCCCGCCGACTCAACCCTGCCGGCCTTGCCGGCTTCGGGATAGCCGGGGCCTCGGCTGGCACCCTGGCGGCTGCCAGCTCTCTCTCAACTTCCTCTGGCCGTCGAGCCTCAGCCGTAACCCTAGCCAGTTCCTCTTCAGCCGTGGCCATCAACTTCCTGGTGGCCCGGTAGTCAGGGGCAACAGCCTGCACCTGTTTGAACAGCTCGTGAGCCTCCTGCCAGCGGGTAGCGTTCATAGCGGCCATTGCGTCCTCGTACAGGGCTGCAACCCTCTCCTCCCTTTCCTCCCGCTCCCGCTGCCGCGCCAAACCCTCCTTCGCTTTGCCCAGGAGGGCGTCCACATCGCGGTAGGTTGGGTCAATGCCAATGATATCACCACAGCGGGCTATGGCATTCGACCAGTTCTCGGCCTCAAGCAACTCCTGCACCTGGGCGTATAGTGAGGCCAGCTTCTTCTCCCGCCTTTCCTCTGCCACCACTTTCTCGCTCGCTGCCTGCAAAGCACGTGCCATTTCTCCAGCACTTTGATACCGCGCCTCGGGCTCCTTGCTCAACGCCTTGCTCACGATCTCCACCACGGCCGGTGGCAGATCGGGCCGTGCTTCCGCCAATGAGGGTGGCTCTTTCTGCACCTGTTGCAGGGCCATGGCGATAGGGGTCGGTGCCCGGAATGGCAGCTTGCCCGCCAGCATCTCGTAGGTGACGATGCCCAAGGAGTAAACGTCAGAGCGAGCGTCAACCTCCTGGGCTTGCAACTGTTCAGGGGACATGTATTCGGGCGTGCCCATGGCCACCCCCACCTGGGTCAAGATAGCCTGGGATTCCAGAGCCTTGGCGATACCAAAGTCCATCACGGTCACCTGATCGCTTTCCCCGATCATGATGTTGGTCGGCTTGATGTCCCGGTGGATGACCCCTTGTCCGTGAGCATAGTCCAAGGCACTGCCAAGCTGGTCGAGGATCCGAAAGGCTTTCCTCAGGCCCAAAGGCCCCTCTTCCCCAATCATCTTGTCCAGAGTTCGCCCTTCCAGGAACTTCATAGCGATGTAGTAGAGGCCCTCCACTTCGCCAGTGTCGTAGATAGGGACGATGTTGGGGTGCTCCAGACGAGCCGCAGAGCGCGCCTCCTGCATGAAACGCTTGACAAAAGTCTCGTCCTTGCCCAGGTCGCTGTGCATCACCTTGAGGGCCACGGTACGGTCCAGGGGAGCGTGGACGGCCTCATAGACCGTCCCCATCCCACCCTCGCCGATCAGGCGTATGATTGTGTACTGTCCGATGGTTTGGCCGACGAGATCTGACATCCTACGTCTCCTGATCCTTTAGTCGGCAGTCTTCTCCACAAAGCCAAGACCTAGACCTAAAGCTGCACCACCGATGACGCCCGAAATAGCGCCCCAAACAAAGCCGCTAATACCAATGGCCCGAGCAATAGCATATCCGATGGCAAATCCCACAGCGCCCGCAAGAGCGAGAATAGCCGCTTTCCTATTGTCTCTCATAGCTACACCAAACGCTACTCCTACACATAGCCCCTGAAGCGAATATATTAGAATACCGCTACCGCCAATAGCATATCCGATAGGATATCCGATGGCAAATCCCACAGCGCCCGCAAGAGCGAGAATGGCCGCTTTCTTCTTGTCTCTCATAGCTACACCAAACGCCACTCCCACACCCAGCCCCTGAAGCGAATATATTAGAATACCGCTACCGCTATAAGGAAAAACCAGTAGACTCTGCGGCAGCCCACCCCAAGCAAAACCAATGGCCCCCACCAGCGGCAAAAGTCGAGTTCTAGCCCTGCCTCTCAAAGCAAGCCACACAGATGTCCCCCCAACCCCGCCCCAGATGAGATCGGTCAGGATAGAGTATATGACTGGAGTCTGGAAGAGTTCATAGATCGGCTCCCAAAGCAGACCGACAGCAGCCCCACCTACGGCAAATCCGATTGCTACGTATGTAACTATCCTCCAGTCAACAGCCCTTGCCGTGGGTCGGACCACTTCTGCAGGTGCTTCAACGACAGCGGCAGCCTCCTCCAACGGCTTGGCTGCCACCAATTCCTTCTTTGCGATCATAGCTACGTTCTTTGGATCAGGGTACTGGGGATCTATGGCATGAATCTG
>JBHIDP010000017.1:0-23867 GCA_046760185.1 Anaerolineae bacterium | reverse complement strand
GCCTGGCAACTACGCTATTCTGGTGGAGGATGGTGACGAGGTTGAGGAAGGTGCTCCAATAGCAAAGCGCGGAGACAAATGGATCAAGGCTACCAAAGCAGGTCGCGTAGAGCGTCAGGATCGTTCTATCGCCGTGCTGCGTGAAAAACGGGAGGTCCGCGAATATGAGGTGCCACCTACAGCCCGATTGCGTGTTGAAGGCAACCAGAGGGTACAAGCTGGCCAGCAGTTGACCGAAGGAGCTTTGAACCCTCACAAGGTCTTGCAGATCCTCGGACGGGATGCGGTTCAGATGTATCTCCTGGAGGAGGTGCAGAGGGTCTACCGTTCGCAGGGAGTGAACATCAACGACAAACACATCGAAATCATCCTGCGTCAGATGCTGCGCAAGGTGAAAGTGCGGCAAGCAGGTGATAGCCTTTACCTGATGGGTGAGCTGGTGGATGGTATCGAGTTCGCAGAGAAAAACGCCGAATTGCGGGACGCAGGGATGCAAACGGGCAGCGCTCAGCCTATACTATTGGGGATTACCAAGGCTGCCCTCAACACCGAGAGCTTCCTCTCTGCTTCCTCGTTCCAGCATACCATCAACGTGCTGGCCAGTGCCGCTATTGAAGGTAAGAGGGACGACTTGCATGGCCTTAAGGAGAACGTTATTATTGGCAAGTTGATCCCGGCCGGCACTGGATTTCGCAACAAGAAAGAGACTGAAGAGCCCGAAATGTTGACTGTGGACGAATCGGGCGATCCAGAGGCAATTCAAGAGGAACAGTCGTCACAAGAGTAGTGAAGCCTCCACTACGAATCTACAGGAAAGGAGAATGGTTTATAGGAACAGTGACTGAAGAAAGATATGAACAGGATCAGGCCGAGGAATTCTCCTCCATGTGGGAAGCCTTCAGCAAGGAGTACGACTACATACAACCACAGCGCGGCGACATTCGTCAGGGCGTGGTAGTATCTATTGAAGAGAACCAGATCGTAGTGGACATCGGTGCCAAGAAGGAGGGCATCGTGACCAGCTATGACTTGGAGAAGTTGGGGGAGGAGGCAGTATCCCAGATCTCGGTTGGAGACGAAGTTCTGGCCTATGTCCTCAAGCCCGAAACTCGCGACGGAGAGGTGCTCCTTTCCCTGAACATGGCACGGACAATCAAGGATTGGGAAAGGGCAGAGAGTATGTTTGAGACGCAGGAGTTGTTCGAGGCTGAGGTCACGGGACACAACAAGGGAGGACTGCTGGTCCCCTTCGGGCGGGTGCGGGGCTTCGTGCCCGCCTCACAGATAGTTGATCTGGAGGGTTGCACTGACAGCGAGGTACGCATGAACCAGTTGGCCCAAATGGAGGGCCGGACCTTACGACTCCAGGTCATCGAAGTGGATAGGCGGCGGCGGCGCTTGATCCTGTCCGAGAGAGCCGCGGAACGCCAGTGGCGTGCGAAACAGAAGGAGCTGCTCCTCCGTGAATTGCGGGAAGGAGAGGTCAGGCGAGGCAGGGTCAGCAACCTGGTCAACTTCGGTGCCTTCGTTGATCTGGGAGGAACCGATGGCCTTATCCATATCTCTGAGCTATCGTGGCAACGGGTTAGACATCCTCGGGAGTTGCTTCAGGTCGGTGACGAGGTGGATGTCTACGTTCTGCGGGTTGACCGTGAGCGAGGTCGCATTGGACTGAGTCTGAAGCAGTTGTACCCCGACCCGTGGTCTACGGTGGAGGAGCGTTACAGCGTTGGTCAGGTGGTAGAAGGTGTGGTGACCAACGTGGTGAATTTCGGTGCCTTCGCTCGCATTGAGCCTGGTATAGAGGGACTTATCCATAGTTCTGAGTTGCTTGAAGATCCCGAACTGGACCCCCGTGATGTGGTTGAAGAAGGGGAGGAACTGGCCCTACGCATCATTAGCCTGGATGCTCGGCGAAGACGGATGGGCTTGAGCCTGACCCAGGCTCCAAAGCCGGTGGAGGCGGAGGCGGAAGAGGAAGAGGAAGCGGAACAGCTTGCGGTTCCAGAAGAGAGGGAGGAGCCCTCGGCCGAAGTTGCCATCGAGGTCGAAGCTGTTGAGCCAGTGGTTCAAGAGTTGGCGGAGGAACCACCGGCTGAACCGATGCTTGAGGTTGAAGGGGAGCCCCCACCGCTTGAAGAGGTGGCGGAAGAGCTACAAGCTGAGGTTCCTCCACCCCCGCCTGAGACGCCGGTTGAGGAAGGAGAGGCCGCTCCTGTAGCTTTGTCCGAGGGGGTAGAACCCTCGGAGGAGGTGGTGGCCGAAGCAGATGAGCCCCTTGTAGCCGAAGTCGAACCCGTAGAGGCACCTGCCGACCTTGAGGCTGAAGCTGCAACGGCTGTAGCGGAGGAAGAAGAAACGTCCGAAAGCGTTGTTGTAGCAGCATCGTCGGATAACTCTTCGACCGAGACCGATTTCGAGGAAGAAGAAGCACCCCAATCTGCTGCCGAAACCGAAGGCGAACCCCCCGAAGAAGATTCAACGGGGGAGGATGATGATCACTGGGCTACTGTGGAGGAAACTGCATAGAGAGATCTTAAGAGAAGGGAGGTGAGCCGGAAACCAATGACGGTTGAGCTGAGACCAGGCGAGTCTCAAGAGAGTTTGTTGAAGCGCTTTCGTAAGGAAGTGGCTCAAAGTCGCATCCTTAGCACCTACCGGCGCAAGCGGTGGTTTGTCTCCAAGAGCGAGGAGCGCCGCAAGCAGCGCAAGCGAGCCATTCGCAGAATGCGTCGGAGGCTTCAGCGCCAGGAATGAACTGGTGGATGTTGCTTCCAGTTTCCTCTAATTCAATGGGGTGGGAAGGGGGCCAGCCCCTCGCCCTACGTGGATTCAACGGCTATTCTCTCAGGGAAATCGTGCTGTCGTTCCAACATGAATTGCCTCGGTTCATTTAGTGGGATTGCCTTCTCAGATTGAGAATGGGGTTCCAGTAGGGGGGAGAATCCTCTTTGCTAGAGAGCATGAGGGCTATCCCCCTAAATTCTTCGTTTTTCTCCTCCCACAGCACAGTTCTCTCTCCCAGACTATCTCTTGGTAGGAAGCGATATGGAGATCGGAACCGTACGGCGGGTTGACATCAACGCCGAGATGCGGGGGTCGTACCTGGACTACGCCATGAGCGTCATCGTGGCCAGGGCCCTCCCTGACGTGCGCGATGGGCTCAAGCCGGTCCAGCGCCGTATCCTCTACGCCATGCACGATATGGGCCTCCGCCCCGATAGACCCTACAAGAAATCGGCCCGCATTGTCGGTGAGGTGTTGGGCAAGTATCATCCTCACGGGGATGCAGCGGTGTACGATGCCATGGTCAGGCTGGCCCAGGACTTCTCGATGCGCTACCCCCTGGTAGATGGGCAGGGGAACTTCGGGTCGGTGGATGGGGACAGTGCGGCGGCGATGAGGTACACGGAGGCGCGGTTGGCGGAGATAGCGGAGGAGATGCTGACCGACATCGAGAAGGAGACGGTGGACTTCGTCGACAACTTCGACGGCACTCTGAAGGAACCGGCTCTGCTCCCCAGTAACCTGCCCAATCTCCTCCTCAGTGGGTCTTCAGGCATTGCCGTAGGTATGTCAACCAACATCCCCCCTCATAACCTGTCTGAAATCTGCGATGCCTTGATCTTCATGATCGAAAGCGCTGAGCGTGGGGATGAAGTCTCAGTGGAAGACCTGATGCGCTTTGTTCAAGGGCCCGATTTTCCCACCGGCGGTATCATCTACCGCTATGGCAGCGAAGGGGATGGCGAGGTTGTTGATAGGGTGAAGAAGGCCTATGCTACGGGTAGAGGCCGCATCATCATGCAGGCCAAGACCCATGTGGAGGAAATGACTCGCAGTCGGCACCGTATCGTCATTACCGAGTTGCCGTACCAGATTAACAAGAGCAATCTCATTGAGCGCATCGCAGAGTTGGCACGGGAGAACCGTATAGAGGGCATTGCCGACCTTCGGGATGAGTCCGATCGCCAGGGGATGCGCATCGTTATCGAACTGACCCGTACCGTGCAACCCACTGAGGTACTGGCCCAACTCTATCGTTATACTCCCATGCAGAGCACCTTTGGCCTCATTATGCTGGCCCTGATGGACGGTGAACCCCGTTTGCTCCCCCTGAAGCGGGTTCTGCAATTATATCTGGAACATCGCCAGGAGATTATTACCCGGCGGAGCAGACATGACCTGGCACGAGCCAAACACCGGACCCATGTTCTAGAGGGGTTGCGTATCGCTCTGGACAACCTGGACAAAATCATTGCTACCATACGCCGCTCGCGGAGCGTAGAATCGGCCCGTCGCAATCTGCGTCGGAAATTCCGCCTGACGGAGGTACAGGCTCAAGCTATTCTGGATATGCAACTGCGCCGACTGGCCGCTCTGGAACGGAAGAAGATCGAGGAGGAATACAAAGAGACGGTCAAGCTTATCGCCCACCTGGAGGACCTTCTCGCTCATCCTCGTAAGGTGCTTCTACTGATAAGAGATGACCTGAAAGAACTCAAGAACAAGTACGGTGATCGGCGTCGTACCCAGATCGTCGAAAGAGAACGCATCGCGCTTGCAGCGGAAGATCTGATCCCTGACATGGAAGCTCTGATCATCGTTAACCGACGGGGCTACATACGTCGTCTTCTTCCCCGTAAAGGACGGCGCTTCCCCAAGAAGGGAATCGCCCACCTGCTGGTGGCCAACAATCGGCGGGACGAGCTCCTCTTTCTTACAGAGAAAGGGCAGGGCTTTCGCTTGAAAACCCATCAGGTGCCAGAAATGGTGGGCAGCAGAAAGGGAGTGCCCCTGGGCAGTCTCATAAACGTAGAGGATGGTCAAAAGGTTGTGACCGCCCTGACCCTGCCTGGTGCAGCCCTAGAGGAGGGAGGTAAGTGGTACCTGATAACGACCACCCGTCGGGGGAAGGTAAAGCGTTCTACGCTGGAGGAGTTGATGGCTAGCCGGGCCTCCGGCACCACGGTCATGAAGATAGACAGGGGGGATGAACTGTTCTCAGCCACACTGAGTTCTGGTGACCAGGAGATCGTTCTGGTCACCAGGCAAGGACAGGCCATTCGATTTGCTGAGGAAGAAATACGGCCTATGGGGCTGATGACAGGTGGTGTGATGGGGGTCAAGCTGGCCGATGATGATGCCGTTGTCGGAATGGGGTTGGTGCGCCAGGGAGCAGAGCTTTTGGTGGTGACGGAGAAGGGGTATGGTAAGCGCACACCGTTAGCTGATTACCCCGTCCAGGGCCGCTATGGGGGCGGGGTGCGGACGGCCAAATTGTCTGAACGCACAGGCTTTCTTGTCTCAGCACAGATTGTTGGCGAGAAGGAGGCTGTCATCCTGGTCTCGGCCAAAAGAGCAGCAGCCAATATTCAAGTAAAGCACGTTCCTCGTTTGGGACGGCAAACTCAAGGTGCGGTGATCATGGAGCTGCGTAAAGGTGATAGCGTCGCGGCCATCCTCTGCCGTCCTTAGGTGAATCGAGACATGTAGCGAGAGGGCTTGCCCCTCTCCAGGGAAATCAATAAAGCGTGGCCAAAACTTGTGGGATTAGCCAGACTCAAAATCAATAAAGAAGGTGAGGGAATAAGGATGAGCTACACAGACAAGATACTGGAATGCGAGGGTTGCGGCGTTGATTTCATCTTCACTGTTGATGAGCAACGGCAGTTGACAAAAGAGGGGAAAGCGGTGGAAGACCCCCGCTTTTGTCCTACATGTCGCGAACTAGGCGAACCTCACTATGCTCCAGCCGCCCCCAAGACTCAAGGCTCTGCTGAGAGGAAGTTCGGTCGAGTAAAGTGGTTTAGCGATAGGAAAGGATACGGCTTCATTACCCAGGAGGACGGAGAAGAGATCTTCGTCCACTATACCGGCATCACCGGTCAGGGCTTCAGGACCCTTCAAGAAGGTCAGGAGGTTGAATTCGACGTGGAGGACACTCCTAAGGGCCCTCAAGCCGTCAATGTGGTCAAAATCACACCCATATTATCCGACCAGGATTTTCCTCACCCTGCTTATTCTGAATAATCAGGCCCAGTTCGTGCAGGATTCACCATCCCCAGATTTCCGGTAAAACGGGCGCATAAGCGAAGTTCTTGTGCCTGTTTATTTGGCTGATAGAGATGGTCATAGGAGAAGGAGAGATGTTTCAAGCGGGAGATAAGGTGGTTCACCCGGCTCACGGAGCCGGTATTATAGCCGGGATAGAAACTCACGACAACATCTCGGACAAGTATAGTCGCTACTATGTAATTGATCTGGCGGGGACCCAGAGGAAATTGATGATCCCGGTGCAGATGGCCGATACTCTTGGTCTGCGACCGGTTGTCAGTGAAAAGCAGGTCTCTCAGATAATGGGTGCTCTCAGGGCGGCCCCGGAGGAGCTACCCAACGACTTTGGCGAGCGACAAGCACACCTTAGTACGGGACTGAAGAGCGGGGATGCCATAATGTTGGCCGAGATTGTGCGGAACCTCCATTGGCGTGGTCTAGGGAGGAAACTGTCGGCCACCGATCAAGAGCTCTATCTACGAGCCAAACAGATGTTAGCGGGAGAGCTGGCTCTGGCCGAGGATGTCAAGGTGGACAAAGCGATTGACAGGATTGAAGCCACTCTTAACTTCGGAGATCAGGTCACCTGAGCCAGACAGGCAGGGGCGATTGATATGGGTTCAACCCACAAATCCCGGTAAAAACGGGGGTTAAAGGCCAAAGTTCTTACACCTGTACCTTAGCTTCTGTTGGACAAGCCCTATGTCGTATCTTCAAGGGGCGGCATAGGGCCTGTTGTTTTTAGCACTCGTGATGGTTGGGGCCGTCTATCCTCCCGCAGGTTACAGCGAAGCTTCTGGGGCACGACAGGTTTCCCGGGTTTAAATGAACCGAGGCAAGAACCTTTGGATTCAACAGCTATTTTCCCAGGGAAATCGTCTTGTCATTCCAATATGAATTGCCTCGGTTCATTTGGAGGGACCTCGGGGTTATCACTCCTCAAACCTGCGGGAGGATTAACTTTGTCGAGTTGTCGAGTGCTTTGTCAGGCCGGTTGCCGCTTCGCCCACCTCTCACCAACTGCGGCGTACGTGAAAAGTATACACCCCGTTGGCCTCCCATTGTCCCACGATCTCATGCCCCGTGTTCTTTGCCCAGGCTGCTAAATCGGCTGGTGACGCCGGGTCGGTGGCCCGCACCTCCAGGATTTCCCCCACCTCAATCTTTTTGATGGCTCCAGCGGTCTTCACTACAGGTAGTGGACAGTTGAGACCGGTGCAGTCGAGAACCTGGCTGGGGGCAGTCACACTTGATATCATAAGCAAACCTCCTGATCCATGTACTGCCTGAAGTTGTGCACGTATTTGAACACATTGTCGGGGAAAATGATGACCGCTGTGCCCACCTCGCCGCGTTGGGCCAGTTGCGTGGCTGCATAAGTGTTGGCACCTGCTGAGGGTCCAGCCAGGAGTCCCTCCTCACGCATGAGCCGAATCGCCGTCCGATACGCATCCCGGTCGGAGACCTTGATCACCTCATCTACCAAGGACGGGTCGTAGATTTCTGGCTTCATGGCCACCTCCAGGTTGCGCATGCCAAAGAGGGAGTGGTCAGCCTCGGCCGGCTCGACAGCGATGACCTTAACTGCCGGATGACATTCGTGGAAGTAGCGAGCCAGCCCCATCAGAGTGCCCCCGGTGCCCAAACCGGCTATCAGGTGGGTTACTTGACCTTCGGTCTGGGCCACGATCTCCGGTCCGGTGTTCTCATAGTGAGCCAGGGGGTTATCAGGGTTGCCGTATTGATAGAGCATGTGATACTGATCGGTTGTGGCCTGGCTCTCCACCAGGGCTCTGGCCGTAGCGATAGCTCCATCGGTCGGCATCCGTGGGCAGGCGCCATCGGGCACCTCCACCACCTCCGCCCCCAGGAGGCGTAGGAGGAGGACCTTTTCCTCTGGCACCATTTCCGGTACGGTTATGGTGACCGGGGGCAGGCCCAAAGCGTTGGCATAGAGCTGCAGAGCTATCCCCATGTTGCCCGATGTAGGCTCCACCAGAGTGCGCCCGTTCAATTCGTCTCGCTCCATAGCCCGCCTGATCATGGATAGCGCAGCACGGTCCTTGACAGAACCAGAGGGGCTGTACCACTCCAGTTTGGCCCAAAGGGTCAGGCTGGAATCAGGCATCAGGCGGCTGAGGCCAACCATCGGCGTGGGGTTCTCACGGCCAGCGGCTAGTTCCATCACATCTTTGTAGACTCGTAGGTTCATCTTCCTGTTCTTGTCCATCTCCCACTCTCCTGCTGAATACAAAAAAACCGCCCACCGGTCTGGCCAGCGGGCGGTTTTACTCTATCCGTCTCTCATTGGTTGTGAGGTCGAAATCTCAGGTCATTCTCCCCCCTCGCTGCGCTAGCCCCAGCGGTGCATGGTCCACCAGCGTGCTGGAACAGAGGCAGGTACAACAGCACACTCCCACCAACTCCATCTGCCCAACACAGCTTTGGCCATCACCCCAGGGGCAGACGGCAACGAGGGCCTTGCCTGATGCTTGCTGCAAAGCTCTTTCCTTCTCACAAGCTCTCTGGAACCCGTATCCCCTCAACAACCTTCTACTCCTCAATCAGATTCGTCTATTATTCTATCCAAAAGGTGCACCAGCGTCAAGTAACCTGGCTTACACAACTATGATAGACTTTCCAGCTTCTCCGTCAGCTTCGGCACCACCTCGTACAGGTCGCCGACGATGCCATAGTCGGCCAGTTTGAAGATGGGGGCGCTCTTGTCCTTGTTGATGGCCACGACGATCCTGGAGCCGAGGATGCCCACGGCATGCTGGATCTGACCGGAGATGCCGACCGAGATGTGGAGGCGGGGGCTGCACTTCTTCCCCGAGATGCCCACCATCCTCTCCTCCGAAAGCCACTGGTAGTCTGAAGAGAGGCTACGGCTGCAGCCCAGCTCCCCATTGAGGGCATCGGCCAACCCCTGGATGAGAGGCAGGTCCTCCCGCTTCTCCAGACCCCGTCCGATGCAAACCAACACTTCAGCATCTTCGATGTTGACCGCCTCGCCGCCCTTCTCCCTCCTCTCCACAATCCTGACCCGTGGCTCTTCTAATGCCAGGTCTACCTTGACAATCTCCCCCTTCCTCCCTTCTCTAGGACCCGGCTCAAAGGTCCTGGGCATGACGGCGATAACCTTCAAGGGGGTCTTGATGATCTCGGTCGAGACGGTGTTCCCTCCCAGGGCGTAGCGGTCTGCAAACAAGTTCCCATCCTCCACTCTGACGCCTATGGCATCGGTGATGCAGCCTGCCCCCACCTTCTGAGCCAGGCGCGGGGCCATCTCCTTGCCCCGCCGGGTGGAACCGATTAGAATAACCTCTGGCCCTTGAGCCTGCACAACCTGGTGCAGGGCCTGGGCGTAGACCTCGACTTCAAAATGGCGTAGGGCCGGGGCTTTCCCGAGGTAGACCTTCACCGCACCGTAGGCAAAATACTCCTCAGCCCGTCCCTCGACCTTCTCCCCTAGCAGAGCGGCGGTCAGGTCCAGGCCCAGCTCAGTTGCAAATTCCTTCCCCTTTGACAGCAGCTCAAAGGCAACTTCATCCTTCTCACAGAAGACCAACATCTCAGCCATGGCTACAACACTCCCTCCCTGAGAAGGTCATTGACCAAGCTATCCACCGCTTCATCCAGGTCCCCTTCGTAGATGACCCCCTTCCGTTCCTGCTCTGGAGCCAGGTTGCTGATGACCTCGATGGTCGAGGCCTCGGCTCCCGCCATGTCCTCAGAGAGGCCGATGTCCGCCGCCGTCCATTCATGCAACGGCTTGCGCGAGGCACGCAGGATCTGGGTCAGAGGAGGCAAGCGAGGTTCGTTGATCTCGCTGGTTACCGTCAGCAGGGCTGGGAATGGGGCCTCCACCACCTCGAAAGCTCCCTCCATATCCCGCACCGCCTGGAGCTTATCCCCCGCGATCTCCAGCTCGCGCACATAGGTGATCTGGGGGATGTCCAGGAGCTCTGCCAGGCGGGAGGGCACCTGGGCGGAGTAGTCATCAGCCGAGCCCTCTCCACACAGGATCAGGTCGAACTCCCCGATCTTCTGAATTGCTTTGGCCAGCACCCTGGCCGAGCCCATAGTGTCGGAACCGGCAAAGGCTGGATCGGTCAGGATCACCGCCTCATCGGCCCCGATGGCTAACGCCTCCAGAATAGTCTCCTTCAGCTTGGGTGACCCTACTGACAGGGCGGTGACGGTGCCACCGTGCTGTTCCTTGATCCTGACCGCCTCCTCCAGGGCGTTCTTATCGAAATCGCCAAAGAGGAAAGGGGCCCCTTCAAGCACCGGCTCCCGCGTCTCCGGTTTGATACGAATCTGTTGCAGGTCAACGACCTGCTTCATGCAGACGATGATATCCATGGTTACTCTCTCGATGTCATCTTCGGAAAGACCATACCACGCCCCTACAGACTTCGGTACACGCTCTTTCGGTGACCCGCTCGCAGCACGGTCACCACTCGAGCGTCATCGTCAATGTCATAGACGACTCGGTAGCTTCCCACCCGTATAGCATAGCCAACGCCGCCGCGTAACTTCTGGCATCCGCGGGGATGGGGGTCTCCAGCCAAGTCGTTGATGGCATCCCGGAGCCTCCGGGTGATGTCGGGCGGCAACTTGCGGAGCTCTTTGTAAGCACGCCTTATGATTTTAAGCTGGTACGCCATCCAGCGCGGCCTCGACCTTGCTCCAGTTGATCACTTCCTCTTCACCAGTTTCAATGCGGTACTTGGCCTCCAGCGCGTCAAAGGAATCTTGCCAGGTTTCAAGCTCCTCCAGGAGCCAATTCCACTGGTCCGGATCTACCAGGACGGCCGCCGCCTTGCCGTGGTGCGTCAGCACCACTGGGCTCTCGGACAGCCTCGCCAGGATCTCGTTCTGCGCGTGGCGCAGCCTGGAAATGGGGATCAACTCGGGCACAGCAATCATGTTAACCACCTCCGTATAGCAATTAATGAGCAATCTATTGCTATTCTACACCAAAATGACGCTGGCGTCAAGAGGGGCTGGACCCCAAAGGCAAAGCCGAAGACTTGTCCTGAGCCCTTCGACTTCGCTCAGGGTAAACTCTGTCGAAGGGCCAGGTCGAAGGGATCTCGCCTTGCAACTGAGACTCTTCGCTTCCTTCGACTTCGCTCAGGACAGGCCGCTCAGAGCTTGCCCTGAGCATGCCGAAGAGGTGACAAAGAGTTTTCGGATAGGTGCTTAGCCGAAGCGATACTGCACTCCGAACCCAGCCCGAGGATAGTGCCAGGTCAGGGCCTGATCCTGGCAGGTGATCAGGCAGGTCCCGCACTCCAGACATCCCTCAAAGTCAGCATGAACCTCCTGGCGTTCCTCATTCCAGGTGTAGACCCTGGCTGGACAGACAAAGAGGCAGTACTTCTTCTGACACACCCTATTGCACACCTGGTGATCAATAGTGATGTGGCTCTCTTTGTCCAGCTTGAAGACGTTCAACCCCAGCTTGGCCTCGACGTTCATCCTCAGATCCTCCGCAGGCCCAGCAGGTCCTTCAACGTGGCAAGGTTCAACATTTTGCTTTTGAGCTCCGCCAAAGCTGTGGAGGATAACTTTTCCTTACCACTGTCATCAAGCCGCATCAATTTCTCGAACAGGTCGCAGATCACCTGGGGATAGATGTTGTAGAGGCGCGGATTACTCAGAAAGGCTGCAGCGTCCCTGAAGGTCTGCATATCTTTGAGGACAAAGCTATCCTTCAGCAATTGCTCGTAGTGGGAAAGGGTGGCAGTGGAGTAGTCCCCTTTCTGCTTGGCCTGCTTTATAGCCTGAGCAGCCAGGGCCCCTGAGGCCAGGGCAAAGTCCATGCCGCGCACCGTCAGGCCCAAATTCAAACCCAGGCCGGCTGCATCCCCCACCAGCAGAATGCTATCGTCAAACAGTCGAGGCATGGTCCGCATACCACCTTCGGGGATGGTGTGGGCTGAGTACTCGACCAAGTTCCCCCCTTCGATGAGAGGCCGGATTTCAGGCCGCTCTTTGAAGCGTTCCATCAACTCCGGCGCTTCCAGAGGCGGTTCCCTCTCCATCAAAGCGTGGAGGCCCACCACGAGCCCCAGGGAAAGGCTCTCCCTGTTGGTGTAGAGGAAGCCGCCGCCCCTCATCCCCTGAGTCAGGGCCCCGAAGAAGAATTGGGCCGCCCCCTCCCCTTCCCTCAGGTTGAACCGTTCCTCGATAGTTCTGGCTGGAAGTTCGATCACTTCCTTGATGCCCACGGCGAAGTTCGTTGCCTGGTGTTGCCCCCGCAGCCCCGCCTTCTCCGCCATGAAAGAGAGAACTCCATCGGCGGCCACCACCACATCGGCCTGGATCTCAGCCTCACCGGCCTTGATACCGACAACCTTCCCATCTTCGAAAATCAGGTCATCAACCTTGTACTTGGGGATGATGAAGGCTCCCTTCTCTGCCACCCTCTCCCCGAACCAGCGGTCGAACTTTGAGCGCAGGAGTGTGCCGCTATGATAGGGCTGTTTCTTGAACCGCTCACTGGTCAACTCGAAGGTGGTTGAGGCTTCCTCTGCCATCACCGTCAGCCTCTCTTTGACCACGTACCGCTCGATGGGGGCCTCATCCCACAGGTCAGGAAAGAAGGGTCTCACCGGATGAAGGTAGAGCCTTCCCCCGGACACATTCTTGCTGCCGGGGTAGTCACCCCGCTCCACCACCAGTACCTCAAACCCCTCCTCGGCCAGGAAGTAAGCAGTCGCTAACCCGGCCAATCCGGCTCCAACGACGACAATCTCTACTTTTTCCATTCAAGACTCTAGCGATACGGTATAGCCTCGCCCCCGATGAACTCTCTGGCGATGATCAGCTTCATGATGTTGCCCCCGCCCTCAGCTCCGACGATGTAGGACATCAGCCCCCGCAAGGCCATCTCCAGAGGACAATCCTTGGTGTAGGAGAAGGCTCCGTGGTACATCATGGCGTGCTTGACGATCTCTATAGCCAACGAGGGTGCAGTCAACTTACAGATGGCTACAATCTCGTTGAGTTCCTGCGTGGTGAAGCTCTGATCCTTATAGTGCTGGTCAATCATCCAGGCCGCCTTCAGAAGCTGATTCTTCAACATCTCCAAGCGGGCGTGATCTTCAGCGATCTCAAAGGATATCCCTTCAAACTTGGCCAGGGGCCGGCCGAAGAGCACCCTTTGCTTGACGTAATCGCGGGCCATCTCCAGAGCCTTCTCCGCACCCCCAACACAGGCGGCTGCCACCAGCGTCCTGGCGGCGTTGAACCCCTCCATGAGGAGGTAGAAACCCCTGTTCAGATCACCTAGAATGTACTTCTCAGGGATGGCCGCGTCCTTATAGAGGAACCCTCCCGTGGAAAGCCCCCCACGCCCTATGTCTTCAAAAAGGGTGTAGGAGATGCCCGGCGTTTGAGCCGGAACGTAGGCGAAGGTCATCCCCTTGTACCCCAGTTCTGGATCGGTGCGGAACAGGGTCAGATGCCCCCCACCTCTCGCTGTCGCCTCTCGAACACCGCTGATGTAGACCTTTTCCCCGTTGATAACGTAGTCGTCCCCCTGCTTGGTAGCCATCGTCTTGATGTTGGCCAGGTCGGAACCACCGCCAGGCTCAGTAGTGCAGATACCCAAAAACCACTGGCCCGAGGCAATCTTGGGCAACACCTCCTTCTTGGCCTCCTCGGTGCCGTGCTTAGCCAGAAGGAATCCCCAACCCATGTTCAAGAGGCAATAGACCGGCACGGACATGCTCAGGTCAGCCCGGGCCAATTCGTGTACGGCCAACAAGGCATAGACCATTTCTTGGCCCGGGCTGGCTGCTCCCCCGTACTCCTCCGGAATGGTCACCCCCAGGATGCCCAGCTCGGCGATGCCCTGAATGATCTCCTCCGGAATGCCCGATTCACCGCCATCTATCTCCCTGGCCTTGGGCTCCAGATTCTTCTCACTGAACTCCCGTACCGTGCGCTTGAACAGTTCTTGCTCTGGCGTCAATCTGAAATCCATATGTGAGACCTCCTTTTCTTTCTCTCAGTGTACCCTTTTCTCGTACCCCTCCCAGTACTCGTCACGCAGACCTTTCTTGAAAATCTTGCCGGAACCGGTACGCGGCAAACTTTGGACGAAATCAACAGAGCGGGGGGCTTTGAAGCTGGTCAGCCTATCCTTACAGAAGCTGATGATCTCCTCGCTGGTCACTTCTGCCCCCTCTTTCAGGACGACGACGGCCTTGACCGCTTCCCCCCACAGGTCGTCCGGTACGCCGATCACCGCCGCTTCCAGGATGGCAGGATGAGCGTACAGAACGTTCTCCACCTCTGTCGAATAGACATTCTCCCCACCGGTTATGATCATATCTTTTTTTCGATCAACAATGGTGACATACCCTTCCTCGTCTATGACCGCCAGGTCACCGGTGTAGAGCCAGCCATCTCTGATCGTCTTCTCGGTCTCCTCCGGCAGCCTCCAATACCCCTTGGTGACGGTGTCCCCCTTGACCACTATCTCACCCACCTCCCTGTTGTCCGGCTTGACCGCCTTCCCCTTCTCGTCTACAACCTTCAACTCCACATTGATGAACTCTCGGCCGGTGGTGGCCTTGAATTTCAATTGTTCTTCAGCGGGCAACTGGTGCAAATGATCTTTCAGGATTGACATGGTGAGATAGGGACTCGTCTCCGTCATGCCATAAGTCTGAATGTAGTCGCACTTGAAGGTTTCTATAACCTTTCTGACCACTTCGGGGGCGATGGGGGCCCCGCCGCTGAGAAGCACGCGCAGACTGCTACAGTCGTAGCGGTGCACCTCCGCATAGTTGACCAGGAGATTGAGCATAGTCGGTATGAGATTGGTGAGAGTCACCCCCTCCTTTTCGATGGTCTCCAGGACAACCTTCGGCTCAAACTCGTTGACCAGCACATGGGTGCCTCCTACCCAAGTCACGGCCCACGTGGCCCAGGCGTCTGCCAGATGGAAAAGGGGCGCTACATGGATCCAAACGTCGCTGTCGGTCAGGTTTAACTCAGCTATGGTGCCCAAGGCGTGAGCGTAGACATTCTTGTGGGTCAGCATCACCCCCTTTGGCCGCCCTGTCGTTCCACTGGTGTAGTAGAGCTGGGCCAGGTCTCCTTCTGATAGACCGCTTTCGGATGGTTCGTCTGCTGATGAACGGGTCAGGATGGCCTCATAACTCTCACCTCCCCTATCATCCCCTGCCCTGACCGGCCCGGTCCAGATGAGCTCTGGCATATCTGGTATCTTGCCTTTCACTGAATCAACTTTCGAGCGGAAATCCTCTTCCGCTATGAGCACCCTGGCCCCAGAGTCTTCCAGGATAAAGGCCACCTCCCCTGGTGAAAGTCGGTAGTTGATCGGCACCAAAACTGCACCAATGGCCATGACTGCAAAGTAAGTTTCCAGATAGTGATGGCAGTTGCGGTGGAGTATGGCTACCCTATCACCCTTTTTCACCCCCCGTTGTGACAGGGTATTGGAGAAGCGGAATACCCTATCACCGAATTGCCGATAAGTCAACACCCTGTCCTGACAGATGATGGCCTTCTTGTGGGGATAGAGCTTGAGGGCCTTTCTCAGGATTTCCGTCAATAGCATCCCACCACCTCATTCATCACTCAGGCTGACCAAGACAGACATCATTATAGCGCCAGCCTCCATCTGTGTCAACGGGATAGTGCGCTCGATGGCTCTCTTGTCTATTGCAGCAGGGCATGATATAATCGGGTTAGCGTGTGGTCGGTTTTCGCGGTGACTCGTGACCGGGTGGAGGAGCCCTACGGTGAAGGTTGTTCTCGATGCCATGGGGGGCGATCACGCTCCTGAGGTTGTCGTCCAGGGAGCTATACAGGCTGCTCAAGATTACGGTTCGGAGATCATCCTTGTCGGTCCCAAGGATCGAGTTCGAGCTGAGTTGAGCAAAGGCAGTGCTCAGGGTCTGCCCCTTAGTGTGGTTCATGCCAGTCAGGTGGTGGAGATGAAGGAGCATCCGGCGGCAGCGACAAAGGAGAAGAAGGACTCCTCCATTGTAGTCGGCATGCGTCTGGTCAAGGAGGGTAAGGCAGCAGCCTTTGTATCGGCGGGGAACACGGGGGCAGTCATGGCCGGGGCCCTCTTCTATCTGGGTCGTCTGAAAGGGATCAAGCGTCCTGGCCTGGCGGCCATCTATCCCACCAGCCGAGGGCCCTGCCTGATCCTGGACGTGGGAGCGAATACCGACTGTAAGCCAGAGTACCTGCACCAATTTGCCATCATGGGCAGCATCTACATGGAGAAGGTGCTGGGGATAGCGAATCCCAGGGTGGGGCTCCTCTCAAACGGCGAAGAGGAAACAAAAGGCAATCGGTTGGTGCTGCAAACCCATCAACTCCTGAAAAGAACCCCCAGCCTGAACTTTATCGGCAATGTGGAGGGGAAAGATGTCCCTGCTGGTATGGCTGATGTGGTGGTGTGCGATGGCTTCGATGGCAACGTGGTGATCAAGCTGTCCGAGGGACTGGCCAAGTCCTTGATGGAAATCATCAAGGAGGAGATAAAGCGCAATCCTCTGGCTATCGTCGGCGCTTTGTTGGCCCGGCCCGCTTTCAAGGCGGTGGAGAAGCGTCTGGACTATGCCGAATTTGGCGGTGCTCCTCTTCTGGGCGTGAACGGCGTGGTCATCATCGGCCATGGCCGCTCCAATGCCAAGGCCATCAAGAATGCCGTGCGAACGGCCGAAGCGGCGGTAGAGGGAGGAATGTTGACCTCCATCAAAGAGGGCATCGGGGAGAAAGTTAACGTCCCACTGTGAGGCCCTCGGCGTAAGACTTCGGTGAGCTCAGTCGAACCGCCGATGGGAGTGGTTACAGCTTGCCCAGGCCTGCCCTGAGTTCGTCCTGAGCAGAGCCCGCCCTGAGCCTTCGGGCTAAGGCCCTCAAGGCCGAAGGCTCAGTCGAAGGGTCGAAGGGCTCAGGAATGCTCGGGCTGCACCCGAGGACGGGTGCGAGAGCCTTGAATTCGGCGCACATGCCCCACGTGACAGAAGGGTACCTAGGACATCGAAGGGGTGAGAACTTGGAAGGAAGGCAGGTGGTCATCACCGGTCTGGGAGCGATAAGCCCCCTTGGCCTCACAATGGAGGAGATGTGGCGGGGATTGGTAGCAGGGCAGTCTGGGATCGCTCCCATCACCCAGTTTGACGCCTCAGCCTATCCCACCCGATTCGCCGGCGAAGTCAAAGGGTTCGACCCGGCCTCCTACATCAATTTCAAAGAGGTCCGCCGCATGGCCCGTTCCTCGCAACTGGCCATCGCTGCCGCGCAGGAGGCCCTTACCGACTCTGGTCTGGAAACCCCTCTCGCCAACGAGCACAGGGTAGGGGTGGTGGTGGGTACTGCTATCGGTGGGTTCGACATGGTTGAGAAAGGGATCCGTACCCTGTGGGACAGAGGCTGGAGGCGACTGGGGCCCTTCGTCGTGGCCGCCAGTTTGCCCAATATGCCCTCCCACTACATCAGTCGCTTCTTTGAGGTCCAAGGGTACAACTCGACCGTGGTCACTGCCTGCGCTTCCGGAACCCAGGCCATTGGTGAGGCGGCGGACCTTATCCGCCGGGGAATGGCTGAGGTAATGTTCACTGGCGGTGTGGAGGCCATGATCTGCGAACTAACCCTGGCCGGTTTCTCGGCCATGCGTGGTCTCTCCACCCGCAATGATGAACCGGAACGGGCCTGCCGGCCCTTTGATAAGGACAGAGATGGTTTTGTTCTTGGAGAAGGAGCTGGTATCCTGATCCTGGAAAGTCTGGGACACGCCACCGCGCGGGGAGCGCGCATCTATGCCGAAGTGCTGGGCCACTCGGCCACCTCCGACGCTTATCATGTGGCTGCTCCTGACCCAGAAGGCAAAGGGGCCCAGTTGGCTATGTCAGGAGCGATGCAAAACGCTGGCCTCAGCCCGGCCGACATTGATTACATCAACGCTCATGGCACTTCCACCCCTTTGGGTGATGCCGCAGAGACCTTGGCCATAAAAAAGGTGTTCGGAAAAAGGGCCTATGACATCCCTATTAGCTCCACCAAATCCATGATTGGGCATGCCCTCGGTGGAGCAGGTGCCCTCGAGGCCATTGCCTGTGTGCTGACCATCAGGGACAACCTGATCCATCCCACCATCAACTATGAGACCCCGGACCCCGATTGTGATTTGGACTACGTTCCCAACGAGGCCCGTCCTGCTCAGGTAGATGTCACCCTTTCCAATTCCTTCGGGTTGGGAGGGCAGAATGCCTGCCTGGTTTTGGGGCGGTTCACCTCCTGATCCTTTGTTTCAGGACAAAGTACTCGTGCAAGAATAACTTCCCGTTTTGATCTCATTTACAAGAGCAATGTCAGGATGCGATAGGGATATTATTTCTGTACGAGTGCGAAGTTGGGAGTTCGGGACAACTGGAAATGAAAGGGAGCAAACGGTGAAAGTTTACACTAATCAGCGGTTGATTGAGGCCAAAGCTAAAATCGGCAAATTCACCACCCTGATCGGTCTGGTGGTGCTGGCTGGTGGTTTTCTCTTCTCCCTGCGTCCCCAATATATAGTAGCCGCCTATGCAGCCCTCATCGTGGGCTCTGTAGCGGCCCAGATCGGCACCCGTTACGTGACCCGCTGGGTTCAACAGCCACGCGCCGATCAAATCCTGACCAAAGCCTTGAAGGGCCTCGACCAGAGGCACCTCCTGTACAACTACATCCTGCCTGCTGAACATGTCCTCCTCGGGCCTGGCGGCTTGCACGTCTTTCGCCTCAGACCTCATGAAGGAGAGATAAACTTTGACGGGCGACGCTGGTATCGCCCCTTCAGTTGGTTGACCCTGTTCCGGGATATCCGTCGTGGAGGGTTGGGCAATCCTACCCTTGAGGTCAAGCAAGACATATCCAAGATGCGTGATTTCCTGAGCGAGAACCTTCCCGAAGTTGAGCCCCCCATTCAGGGAGCTATAGTCTTCACCAACCCCAAGGCCAGATTGAAGGTGGTTGGGTCGGAGTTCACCGTCCTGTCCCCTAAGTCGCTGCGTTCCTATTTCCGTAAGTCAAAGCCCCCGAAGACCATACCCTCTCAGACACACCGCCAGTTGAGAGAACTCTTCACTGAGCTGGCTGAAGAGGTGGAGGCTAACACCTGAATCAGTCTGCTTCCCCCGCCCCATCCGCTGCCTGACAAAGGTATATCTCCGGCGCGTAGCCGATGGCTGCCTTGAAGCTCTCTGTAACCTGCTCCCTGAACTGATCTACCATTGATGACTGCACCAGGCTGACGGTGCAGCCTCCAAACCCGCCCCCAGTCATGCGGGAACCATAGACTCCCTCCAGTGGCCAGGCTGCTTCAGCCAACAGATCCAGTTCGTGGCAACTGACCTCGTAGTCATCGCGCAAACTGCGGTGAGACTCGTTCATCAGTTGACCGAACTTTGGCAAGTCTCCCCTTCGCAGAGCCGTTGCCGCCTCCACCACCCTCTGATTCTCCTCGACTACGTGGTGGCAGCGACGTCGCACCGTCTCCGGCAGCCTCTTCTGAGCCCCCTCAAAATCCTCCAATGAGATATCGCGCAGCGCCTTTATCCCCAGCAATCGGGCGCCCTCCTGGCACTGCTGCTGTCTGATGTTGTACTCTGAATCCAACAGGCCGCGCCTCACCCGGGTATCAGCTACCACGATGCTGGCTTCAGCAGGGATAGGGACCAGTTGATACTCCAGGCTCCTACAATCAATCAGGAGAGCATGACCCCGACGACCCAGCAGAGCGACAAGCTGGTCCATGATGCCGCAGTTGACCCCCACGAACTCATTCTCCGCTCTCCGGCACAGAAGGGCTAACTGAACTCGATCCAGGTCAAGATCGCCTAACCGCAGAAAGGCATAGGCCGTAGCTACCTCGACAGCCGCTGAGGAACTCAGTCCAGCCCCGATAGGGACGTCACCCCGGATCAAAGCGTCCATGCCCTTGAGAGTGAATCCGGCCTGCTGCAAAACAAGAGCCACCCCCCGCTGATAGTTGCTCCAGGTCATGACTGGATCAGGTCCAATATCATCCAAGGAGAACGAAGTCCTTTGGCCAAAACTGGCAGCATAGAGGTGAACCTTACGGTCGGGGCGAGGTGAGGCCATGACCATTACCATCCGGTTGATGGCCACCGGCAGAACGAACCCTTCGTTGTAGTCGGTGTGCTCCCCGATGAGATTGACCCGACCGGGAGCGCGTACTGCCATTGTCGGCTCGTGGCCGAAGATGTGGGCGAACTCCCTGTGCAGGGCCTGCGGACCGGAGAGGGTGAGTCCTGGTGCTTCCATGTTCATTTACTCACCCTCGACGCGGGGCAGGTACCCCAATTCCCTCAACTTCTCCACCAATTCGGCCACCTTCTCCCCACGGACTGTTATCGCCGTGGGTGAGATAGCCTCCTCCAGGTAGGGCTTTAGTTCGGGCAGAGCCTGTAGCTCCTTAAGCAGCAGCTCGTCCCGCGTCTGCAATAGCCAGGCCTCCCTCAACTGAATCTCCCCGTATCTGGCTCCCCATTCGCGCAGGGTGTAAGCCACATTCTGGGGCAGGGGAGCACCGCTCGCTTTCTCCAGGAAGGTGACTACATCTTCAATCTTTACCCCCTGGGCCAGGAGGCGGTGAACTGACTCCTGCGTCAACTGGTAGATGCTTACCCGGTCCCACACCCGCAAGTCGGCAAACTTCTCCAGGCGGAAGCGATCGCGCAAGTCGGCTTCCTGAGGAACCAGCACCTCAAAATCTGCCTGGACGACGAAAGGAGCAGGTGTAGGCTCCGGGACCTCCTCATAGAGCAAGCTGAGGTACATGGCCCCCTGGTTAGTGATCATAAAGGCTGATGGGGGATCCTCTCCCTTTGTCTGCCGACCGATGGCCGTCGCCCCCAGCCAGAGGAGAGGTTTGGCAATGAGATGGGCGATAAGGGCTCCTTCCACCTTCTCCCAGTTATGAAAGCCCATAAGGTAACGGTTTGTCTCCGCATCGCGGATATACCAGGTCTGATAGTCACCGTCAGGGCGTTGAAAGTCGGGGTCAATCTCTTTCACCGCAGCCACAAAGGAGGAAAGGGAGAACCAACGTTGAGGCGGGCACTGGCTCAGGTGTTCCAGGATGCGGCGTCTGGCCAGCAACGGGTCGTTACGCCAACCGGTATCCTCGCAATGCAGGCTTCTCACTCGCCAAAGCTCGTTCCAGCGCCGATCATCGCGCCAGGCTTCATAGAGGGCCTTCAACCGCTCCCGGCTGGTGGCCTGCAACCATGTCCCTGCTTCAGCGCTGGGCTTGAGGTGGCCCTGTTCCGTCAACCGCGTCAAATCCAGCTTATCCACGAGCCTATGGATAAAGGGCAGGCGCTCTGCATCATGCTCTTTTCTGACCCCTTTCAGATCCTCCTTGATGCGAAAGGTCTCATTGAGGCTCACCATCTCTCTTGCCGGCAGATACCTGCCTTTCGTGGGGAGTACCTTCCCTCGTTCCAGGTAGCTCAAAAAGGCAAACACGTCCCACATTATGGCCTGGCCGTGCTCTTCACTGACAGCCGGTGGCTCCACCTCTACAACATTGAAGGAGGGAAGTTTCTTTTCCACTTTGGGAAGCCAGGGCATGAGGTCCGGGGGTACGAAATAGGTCTCCCCTCGGTATTCGCCCACGATATCGAAAGCCTGATAGATTAGACCTAGATACCACAGCCGCTCTACAGGTGAGGCCGGGTCCAACCAGGGTTTTTCGCGCGCCAGACTGACCGGTCCAAAGCGACGGATCTCGCCGTACTCGCGGTGTAGAAGATAGGCTTTTACTCTCCCACCCTCAGCAAGGATCCTCTCCAGGGCTTCTCGCTCTCTAGAGCTGAGGGATTGGACAGCTCGTTGGATGGTTTCAGGTTGAGATAGCTCTTGAACCAGTTGGTCCACCATCTCAAGGCGACGGTTGCTGCCCAAGGTGATGTTATGACCCTCCGCTATGGCACGGAGCATTACCGGAGGGTGCTCTTCCAAACAGGTTCGCAGTTCTTTCATTGTTTCCTCTCCCGCACAACTACAGGTTCCCGATCCACTCACAGGGCAAAATGAGGTTTGACTTATTATACACCTTAAGGCAGAGTATGACAAGGGTGACTTTGCCCCCATTTTCTGCCGAGACGGTGGGGGTCAAAAGTTGACGAAGCGGGCATAATGGTGTAATATAAACCTGGAAAGAAAGGTCCAATTATGGGGATAGTTCGCAATATCCCTAATCCGGACGCTGGTTGATAAGGGGTTCAGTGGCTAGGCGAAAAAGGGGGTCGGATCCCAGACAGGTTGCTGGTTTTCTGGCTGACATCGTTAAGAACGCACGTCTGACCTGGCGTCTCTTTACCGATCAGCGGGTTTCCCCCTGGTTGAAGGCTATTTTGCCCGCTACCCTGTTTTATCTGATCTCTCCTATTGATCTCTTTCCCGATCTGATGCTGGGCCTGGGCCAGTTGGACGATATCGCCATCATCCTGCTGGCTATCAAGTTCTTCATTGACCTCTGTCCAAAAGAGGTAGTCCAGCAGCATCGGGATGAGCTGTCCTCGGTGCCTGGTGCCTACAGGCATGTCCACGATGAGGAGGAGGCGAGAGAGCCTTCGTACATAGATGCTTCTTACCAGGTGCTTAATGATACTGAAGGGACGTAAGCGTTCAGGTGGGTGCTGGGAAGAGCCGTCAAGGTGCCAGGCACTTACGAATAGCCGACTGATTGAGCGCTATCGCCTGATCTGGAGCCAGCTTTCGCACAGTGGAAGCCATGAAAGTGCCTGGCACCTGAACGCTTACTATCAAAATATGGCCCTTAATTGAGTTTGGTGTAGGATACACACCTCTCCAGGCGCGGGGGAGTTGGCACCTTTTCTACCTACACCGGTCTGAAAGGTGATAGAAATGTCTGAAATCATGCTTAAGACGGCTACGGAGGTGGCTACGGAGCTGAACATATCACCCTCTACCTTGCGCCGCTGGTCCACAGAATTTGGTCCCTATCTTTCAAAGAATGTCAATCAAAGCTCCTCATCTTCAAGCACTAAAGGTCATCGGCGCTACAACGATGATGATATGGCTGTCCTTGGCAAGGTGAAGGAGATGTTAGCCGACGGGCTCACCTATCGAGAGGTGAGCAAGAGGTTGGCCGATACGGTGGGTGGGGAAAGGAAACCGGAGAGCATCACCGTCCTCCCCTCGGAAGAGCAGGGAGTTGTCTCAGGCTTGCCGCTGGTGGCGCTTCGCGAACTTCTGCACTCCTTCTCGGAGGGACAAGAGGCAATCCTCAGCAGTCAGCAGGCTAACCGCAATCTGCTGGGGGTTGTCATTCAAGACAATTTCAACCTCAAAGAGGAGAATACCAGGTTACGAGAGCGTATGCTGCGCTTGGAGCAGGAACTGGCTGAGTTACGCCGCAACAACTGGGACCATCGTGCCTCGTTGGAGGAACGGGTGCGTAGTCTGGAGCGGAAAGGGTGGCTCAGTCGCCTGTTAGGGCTATGAGTCTCTCACTGAACAGAAGACAGCGGCGAAGCCGTCCAACATCTTGCGGACGGCTTTTTTCGTTGCCACAAGGGAGGTGATGAACCAACAGGACTTGGCCTTAGATGGCACCCTTCAGACGCTGCGGTAGGTGAGGCCATTAAAGACTTGCCAACGATGGTAAAAGATAGTACAATAGTAATAGGTATAGCTTTGGGCGTTATGGCTCAGTGCTATTTGAATAAACAGGTGCAAGAACTTCAGTTTTTGACGTTGATTTTTGTCGGAAA
>JBHIDP010000016.1:0-23884 GCA_046760185.1 Anaerolineae bacterium | reverse complement strand
GGCGGGCGTGGGAGCCAGCCCAGCTAGTTTTCGGATAGGTACTTAGCACGTCGGAGTAACGCCTTATGATGCGAACCTTTACCAGAGTCCTGGCCATGACCCTGTTGGTGGCCTTGGTGGCTGGAACGGCCTACCTGGCCGGCTTCGGCACCAACTGGCTTCTGGCCGTCCCTGGACCAGCCACCGCCTCTGAGGCCAGCTCCCTGGAGACGATTACCACCCTGGAGGAACGCTTCCAGGTCTTCTGGGAAGCCTGGGATGTCATCCAGCGGGAGTTCTATGGTCATGTCCCTGATGGTCAGGAAATGACTTACGGTGCCATCCGTGGCATGATTGATACTCTCGATGACCCCAATACAGCATTTCTTGACGCCAAACACGCCGCTATCTTCAACAGCGACCTGTCGGGCACCTTCGAAGGGATCGGGGCCACGGTGCATATGACCAAGGAAGGACAACTGACCATCGTCCGTCCCCTCCCCGGCCACCCGGCGGAGAAGGCCGGGCTCAAAGCGGGTGACATTGTCCTCGAGGTGGATGATGTGGTCATCGAGAACATGACCATCTTCGAGGCCATCGCCCTTATCCGCGGGCCCAAGGATACCCCGGTGACCCTGACCATTCTACGCCTGGGCGAACCTGAGCCCCTGGTCTTCACCATTGTGCGGGCCACCATTGAAATCCCGGTGGTTGAGAGCCGCATGTTGGACGAGGACCTAGCCTACGTCAAGCTCAGCGAGTTTAACGGCATAGCCACCAGCAGGATGCGGGAGACCCTGCGCGAGCTTCTGGCTGAGGAACCCCGGGGACTCATCCTTGATCTGCGAGGCAACCCTGGCGGGTATTTGCACGTAGTCGTTGAAATCACCAGCGAGTTCATAGATGACGGCCTGGTCCTCATCGAGGAGAGCAAGGATGGCTCGCAGACCCAACACGCCGCCATCACTGGCGGGATGGCCAGGGAAATCCCTCTGGTGGTGCTGATAGACGAGAGGACAGCCAGCGCCTCCGAGATCATGGCCGGGGCCATTCAGGACCATCAGCGGGGGACTTTGATGGGCGAGACCACTTTCGGCAAGGGGTCGGTGCAGGTGGCCCACACCCTCAGCGACGGCTCCAGCCTGCGTGTTACCATCCGCCACTGGCTGACCCCCAATGGCCGGGAGATCAACGGCGTGGGCTTGACTCCAGACATCGAGGTGGAACTGACAGAGATTGACAGGGAAGAGGGTCGTGATCCCCAACTGGAGCAAGCGGTTGAGTACCTGTTGAGGAGGACGCGACCGTAGCATGGCCCTCAAGGTAATTGCTGTCAACCGTAAGGCCCGCCACGACTACTTCATTGATGAGACCTACGAGGCGGGCCTTGTGCTTAAGGGGAGCGAGATCAAGTCCATCCGCGCCGGGCGGGTGAACCTGCGGGATAGCTACGTCACCATCAGGGATGGCGAGGCCTGGCTCCTCAACGCCCACATTGCCCCTTACCAGAAGGCCAGCCACTCTGGTCATGAACCGCGGCGGGTGCGCAAAATCCTTCTCCAACGGCGACAGATCAACCGCCTGCTGGGTAAGGTCCAGGAAAAGGGGTATACCATTGTGCCCCTGCGCCTCTACCTGAAGGGTGGCCTGGCCAAGGTAGAGATCGGCCTGGCTCGAGGCAAGAAACAGTACGACAAACGGCGTGCCATCGCTGAGCGCGAAGCGCAGAGGGAGATCGAGCGCGCCCTCAAGGGAAAGCGCACGCGCTAACAGAGGTCTCCAGGTCCAGAGCCGCAGTGGGGTTTCGACTTGCTGTGAAACATGTGCCGCAAAAGAGTGTTGCCCTGGAGCCAAATCTGTGCTATAATAGTATATGCGGGGATGACAGGCTTCGACAGGGAGGGGTGGTCAAGGATTGCAAGCCGAGGTGCTCTCCCCTCGTAAAACCAGAGCGCTAAACACAATTGGCGAACCACAACTCGCCCTGGCCGCCTAAGAGTGGCCACGTCCGACCGGACCTCCCCCGCTGGGTCCGGAGCGGATGTCGCAATAGTGGGGTGCGGCGACTCTGACGTTGATAGGGGCTGCCTAAGACTGATATCAACTGGCTCCCTGCAGGCTCGGTCAACTGAGGATGCAGGGAGTGAGAAAGTGAGAGTTGACTAAGCTTGTAGCATATCCGCGACCCAACTCTCTGGACGCGGGTTCGATTCCCGCCATCTCCACCTTCCCCAAAGCGAAGAGCCACCGACGGTAGCCATTACCGAGCGGTGGCTCTTTTGTTATGCCGCAGGTGAGCAAGGATCAAACGGCGGACCTAGAGGGAGTAGACCTCCGGTTTCAGCACGGCCACGAAGGGTAGGTTTCGGTAGTAGCCCTCGTAGTCCAATCCATAGCCGATCATGAACCTATGGAACCCTTCCAATATATCACAACCTACATGGAAAGGGCAAATGACCTCCCCAGGCCACTAATAGACCCGACCTCGCTTCTGCCAGTCTATGGAACCCAAGAGAGCCTGGTACTGGCTTCTGATCTCCTGGGTGATAGGAACCTCAGGTCCTTGGTCGCTGCCCAGCCTGCCCACCAGTCTGTGATTGGGCTGGTCAGTATTGCTCCAAATCTGGGTGATCGTCCCCTCTTCATCAACGACCAGGACCCGGAGGGGTCGCACGGTCACTGTTACCGTGACCACACCGCTGGCGCTCAACACCTCAGCAGGAGGAACTGCCTGGCTGAGGGGCTCCTGCGGCTTGTCGCCAGCCAGCCTGTCGGCATTTGAGACAGCAGGCCAGATGGCGATGGTCACGAGCACCAGGAGCGTAACGCTGCCGAGGTGTAGCAGCTTCCTCTTCAGAGTGTGAAACAGGTTATCCATAACTTTCCGCCTTTCCTGAGCCAGCCACGATGCCGGCTGCGGACCGCTATGGCCTGTTTCGGTTGTATAGAGAATAAAAAACCTGTAGTTTCCAGGGCCCAGAAGCTACAGGTCACTCGGACGCTATGCGTCCAATACAATGCGGCTCACTTTCGGCAGTGCGGCTGTCATAGTTGCCGAGGCAACCTTAGACCCGTACCTTTGCGCCCCCACCTTTCGATGGGTTTGCCTTTATCGAGTATCACCTTTTTTTCAGTTGTTAAGACAAGGAGTAACTTCCCGTCGTTAAGACAGTCCTATTATCGCACAGAAGGGAGGGGCAGTCAATAGGCCCCAAGTACCATCAGTACACCCGACCCCGCTGCTGCCAGTCTATCGAATCCAGAAGTTCCTCATACTGCGCTCTGATCTTCTCAGTCATGGCCGTCTCAGGGCCATCAACCTTCCCCTGCTTGACAAACAGGGTGTACCCGGCTGCGTCAGTGTTACTCCAAACTTCAATGATGGTTTCATTCTCATCCACCACTAGGTAACGCGTGGGAAGGATGGTGACACTGACATCCACAGCTCCTTCGGCCATGAGAGATGGCACTGTCTCGGCCTTTTCCTCTTCCTGCTGGGGCGTCACCTCCTGCGGGGAGGAGCTCACAGGGTGGACCACCGTCGAGAGGATAAACCAGATGGCCCCAACCAGGAGCAGAAGGGGGACGGTGCTCAGGAGCGAACAGGATTTCTTACGTAAGGTATCCCCGGAAAGGCTCATAGGTCATCTCCAATGTCTTCTTGCCTCGGTTCATTTAGCCGTTTCCTGTCCCTTGCCTCTGGTTCTGCGCAGCAGGAAGAAGAGGCCCAGGGCCAGCAAGGGTAGCCCCATCAAAATCTGCCAGGGGACGATATAGAAGGTGGTATAGGCCACGAGGGGCTTCTCACCCCCATACTCTAACAGCACTGCCGCAGTGTACTCCCCCAGGAACGGCGGGTTCTGCCAGGTGATCCACACCTCTCCCTCGTCCCCCGGATAGATGGTTGAGCTGCCCACAACAGGAACCAAATCCACCTGTTTCTGCCAGAAGTCGTAGAATTGGACCTGGCCAGCCGGGGGAATGCGCACGTTCCCCTGATTCTGCACGGTAGCCCGCAGATAGATTGGGTACTCTCCGCTCAGCAGCCACGAGGGCAGGGTCAGTTCCCAATCGAGGAAGGGGATACCGATGCTCTCCGGCCATACCTCCAGAGAAGTAATCTCCGCGCCGGGATGCAGCGGGCCGGGTACCTTGATGACCAGTAGGGCACCAACTTGCCCCGTGACCGCCACGGCGCCCGGTTGGACAGCGGTGAGAGGGGTGGCATGGAAGAAGATCAGGGCAGTGCGATCTCCTGGCTCCACCAGTTCTGGCACCTGCAGGACCCACTTCACCTTTCGAGACCCTCCAGGAGCCAGCTCGAACTCCGGCTGATCCACAGCCAACCACCGGGCCGCCGACCAGGTGCTGTGGCCTGGGTCCAGGAAATGCACCTGCCCTTGGGCCACAACACGGTCCGAGAAGATAGTCTTGACATAGAAGGGAACCGCTCCCTCGTTGGTCACCAGGATTTCACCCGAAGCCTCGGCACCCGGCGTGGCCTCCACATCAAAGCGAGTTGGGGTTACCCCTATAGCCCCTCGTTCGGCAGCCGCAGGTTGAACCGCGAGCAGGAGGGAGATCAAGAAGAGGACAATCCCCACACAGAGGACTCGTCGCCCCATGGCTCTCCTTCTCTCTTCGGCTAATCAGTGCTTCTACGGCGTCTGGCTGGCGGTGTAGGTAATGGTGCCGCTGTAGCTATCAGGGGGCACGTCCCACGGCACAAGGAGAGTATAGGTGTGGGCATAGTTGTTCACGCCGCGGCCCTGGTTGGTCCAGAAGGTGTTGCTCCCGGCGGCAAAGGGGGTGCCGTTCCAGCTCAGGTTAGTGATGGCAATGCTGGCTGTAGGCGGGGCGTTGTCCAGACCGGCGGGCGCGGTACCGGTGAAGTCGGTGAAGACGTTGGCCTTGACTCGGCCGGAGATATCGGGCGTGGCCGTGTAGGTGGCGCCCGGGTCCACCGCCCCGAAGGCGGCTGTGGCCACGTCAATCTCCAGAGTGATCTTGGGGTTCGACGTGACGCTGACAGTCACGTCCCCGCTGTCAGACCCCGCCTGGGCCAAGACCCCGGTGGCCGGTCCCACCAACAAGGCCATAGCCAGGAGGACGAGGATCAAACCCAAAACTCTACGTGCCATTTTTCACACCTCCGTTCTTTAACAAAAAACCGACCGTTTGTGCACACCATGTGCCAACGGTCGGTTACGCCACTAGCTCTGTCCAGCCTTCTGGCGTCCATCATATTCAGCGGCGGATGGAAGGGGCTTGGCTGGACTTCATTGCTCCCGTTGTCATTGGATAGCAGCTACCTGGCTAACTATCCCTTTGAATCTTATTCTGCTGTCAATCCCCCAGACCGATCCTTTCCTTCAACCCGCCTACAGGGGACACAACGGCTCCTTCAAAGTCACTCCCAGTCTACACCAGAATGAAGATAGAGGCAATAGGAAAATCGTCCCAGAATGCTCAAAATTCCCATTCCCCTACTCCTCACTTTTTCTCTTGCGCAAACCATACTTGAGGAGGACATTGTGATAGTCCTTTCTGTAGAACAATTTTTTGTTAACATGAGACTTGATCGCCGCTCCAAAATCGCATAGCTGAATTACCGAGACGCTGGTGATCATGGACGCAAGAACGGCTCGACTGAGCCTGTCCTGGGCGGAGCCGAAGGGCTCGCCGAAGTCTTGTTCTCGGCGCTTTTCGGCAACCCCAGTGCCGTCCCGGCACCGGGACGGTGCAAGTTGCCGCCTCCACACGTTCAGTTATGCTGTTTTGGGCGTCGTTCAAAAGTCATGTTAATTTCTGGATACAGTCCCTTCCGTTGGCTCTTGGCTCACATTCCCTCCTGCGGACCACTAAACTATACTATAACTTCCTCAAAATAGGCAAGTGCTACTTCCCTTTGACTTTTGAGGTAAACAACTGTATAATCGCCCAGCAACACACTTCGTCAGCTACTAACAAAGTAACCCACGAGGAGGTACCTGATGGCTGAAGCCAAGATCGCTGTCATTGGTGGCAGCGGGGTATACCAGATGGAGGAACTGACTAACATCGAGGAGGTCAAGGTGGACACCCCCTTTGGTGACCCCAGCGATGTCATCACCATTGGAACTCTTTCGGGCCAACGGATAGCCTTCCTGCCCCGTCACGGGCGAGGGCATCGCCTCATGCCCACTGAGGTCAACTACCGGGCCAACATCTACGCCCTTAAGAGCCTGGGGGTGGAACGCATCGTCTCCGTCAGTGCCTGCGGCAGCATGAAGGAGCAATATGCCCCGCGCCACATCGTCATCCCCGACCAACTGTTCGACCGCACGCGCAGCCGACCGCTGACCTTCTTCGGGAATGGACTGGTGGCCCACATCAGCCTGGCCGACCCCTTCTGCCCTCAACTCTCTCAACTGCTGTACAAGGCGGTTGAGAAGACAGGCGCCACCGTTCACAGGGGCGGCACTTTTCTGATCATTGAGGGGCCTCGCTTCTCTACCAGGGGGGAATCACGCATCTTCCGGCAGTGGGGAGTGGACATTATCGCCATGACTGCTGTCCCTGAGGCACAGTTGGCTCGTGAAGCTGAGATCTGCTACGCTACCATGGCCCACGTCACCGACTACGATGTCTGGCACGAGACGGAGGAAGAAGTGACCGTGGCCATGCTCATTGAGAACCTCTTAGCCAACGCCGAGGTCAGCAAGGAGGCCATCAAGCACCTGGTGCCCACCATCCCAGAGGAACACGCCTGTGAGTGCGGCACGGCCCTGGCCGAGGCTATCATTACCCAGCGCGACCTGATACCGGAGTCGGTCAAGAAAAAGCTGGGACCGCTTGTCGGGAAATACTTGGAGGGTTAGACAGGAGCCTGTCCTGAGCCGTCGCCCTGAGCTTATCGAAGGGGTAGTCGAAGGGATGGAGAGGGTTCGCATCGGCGTCATCGGTGGCACCGGGGTCTACGAGATCGAGACCCTGACAGATGTAAAGGAGGTGCATCCCCAGACCCCCTTCGGTCCTCCTTCCGACGCCATCCTCATCGGCACCTTGTCTGATGAACGAGTGGCCTTCCTGGCCCGACATGGGCGCGGGCACCGCCTCATGCCTACTGAGGTCAACGCTCGGGCTAATATCTATGCCCTCAAGTCTCTGGGGGTGGAGAGGATCATCTGCACCACCGCTTGTGGCAGCATGAAGGAGCAATATGCCCCCCGCCACATCGTCATCCCCGACCAACTGTTCGACCGTACCCGTAGCCGCCCCCTCTCCTTTTTCGGAAAGGGGTTGGCGGCTCACATCAGCTTCGCCGAGCCCTTCTGCCCGGAGCTGTCGAAGCTGCTCTACCAGGCGGTGAAGGAGACGGGAGCCACGGTGCACATGGGGGGCACATACCTCATCATCGAGGGGCCTCGCTTCTCTACCAGGGGAGAATCGCGCATCTTCCGGCAGTGGGGAGTGGATATCATCGGCATGACCGTTATCCCTGAGGCGCAGTTGGCTCGTGAGGCGGAGATCTGCTACGCGGCCATGGCTCACGTCACCGACTATGATGTCTGGCACGAGGCAGAGGAAGCGGTGACTGTAGCCATAGTCATCAAGAACCTATTGGCTAATGCCAGGGTGGCCAAGGAAGCCATCCGGAAGGTTGTGCCGACCACACCGGTCCAACGCCACTGCGCCTGCGCTACGGCCTTGCAAGAGGCCATCATCACCGCCAAAGATCGCATCCCGGCCAAGATGCGGAAGGAGCTCGAACTACTTGTAGGGAAGTACCTTCAAACTTAAAGGTGGGGGGAGAGATGACTGAGGGCAAAAGGATTCTGATAATGGCAGTAGGGCGCTTATGTCAAGAGTCCTTCCTCCTGTAACCTGACGATCGTTCGGCGAAAGGCCTTAAGGGTTTTTTCCACATCATCGTCGCTGTGGACACAGCTCACCAGACCGGCCATGTGGAAGATGTGGGCACCGCCTTCTAGCATGCCCAGTTCGAAGGTTTGAGCCAGGTGATGGTGGGTGCCGCCCTTCAACACCTGGGCCGGTAGACGGGGATCCCGTAGATCATCCCCCTTCTGTTCCTGACAGGGGACTCCCAGGAGGATGTGAAAGACGGAGCTCTCGCCATAGGCACAGCCATCCACCTCCTCCCTCACCAATATCTCATTGATGCCACGCCTTATCTTGGCCGCCTGGGCTGCTGCCTTCTCCTGCATCTGGGGATCGGACAGGATCTTCAGGGCGGCGATCCCGGCTGCGGCCGAGAGGGGATTGGCGTTGAAGGTGCCGGGATGGAAGATTTTGCGTCGTCTGTTCCACTCATCATCCTTGAACTCCAGGAATTCCATCACCTCACAATTACCAGCCACCGCTCCACCCGGCAGTCCACCAGCCATGATCTTGGCCAGAGTGGTCAGATCGGGGATAACTCCCGTGACCTCCTGGACCCCACCCGGGGCCCAGCGAAAGCCGGTGACGACCTCGTCGAAGATCAGCAACACTCCGTACTCCTTCGTCAGTTCCCGCAGTTGGGGCAGGAATCCCTCGGGCAGCGGCACCCTGGAGAAGGTAGCGCCGGTCGGTTCCAGGATCACCCCGGCAGTGTCGCCATCCGCCTCAAGAATGGTGCGCACGGCCTCGATATCGGTCGGGGCGACAATGACGGCCTGGTCAAGGACCTCATTGATACCGGACGGCCACAGGTTGAAGGGGGGGCGTTCCCCAAGGATAGCGAAATCGTGCCAACCGTGGAAGTGTCCCTGGAATTTTAGTATCTTTCCCTTCCCGGTGTAGGCCCGCGCCAGACGCATGGCCATCATGGTGGCCTCTGTGCCGGAGCTGGTGAACCGGACCTTTTCGGCTGAGGGGACCAGGGAGGTGATCAACTCCGCCCACTCGACCTCCAGCGGATGAGAGGCCCCATAGTGGGTCCCCTTGCGGAACTGCTCCTCCACGGCGGCCACTATGGTCGGGTGTTGGTGTCCCAGCATCAAGGCCCCATGACCCATAGCATAGTCAACATACTCGTTGCCGTTGACATCCCACTTTCTTGAACCCTGAGCCCTTACGATGTAGAAGGGGAACGGTTCGAGAAATCGCGCGTCGTGAGTGATCCCTGTGGGCAGGACGCGCAGGGCCCTCTGATACCACTCCTGATCTCCGGGGTGATCAGCGATGTACTGCTCGGTCACGGTCAAGCCACTTTTTGTTCTAGTTTTCATCGGGCCAGTTTTCCTCTTCTTCTTCAAGCTCTTCAAGCCAATCCTCGTCTTCCCATTCGAGGGATTCATCCAGCAACTCGTCCCGTTCCTCCATGGTCAGGCATCCCTCATCGGGGTCGTACTCGATCATCTCGGCAGTGCAGATCTCGTCTAGCCAGTGGATACAACCGTCAAAACGGCATCTGATAGTAGTCATAGCCCCCTCCTGATTGTCGGTAGTGAATGAGTCCCCACATCTCGGCCCCAACTCAAACCTCAGAGGTCTTCTCTCCAATCTGTCCAGTGGTCAGTAGATCCCACAGGAATAGGCCCAGGATTGCGGTGATGATCAAAGCTGAAGCCACACACCAGGGACATATGGCGCGCAGAACAAAGAGCTCGATATAGGTCAGGTAAGCCGAGTACAGCGTCCCAACCAGGGAAAGGCCAAAGGGAACCAGGGAGAACCATTCTTCATAGAGTCTGTTGCCAGGAATGGCACGGCGCAGTAGCACAATAAACAGGATAAGGGCATACATTCCAAATCCCAGGAGGGCGACGGGGATGCCCCCTAGCTCCGAATAGATGCTGGTATTCACCGCCTCACAGTCCCCCACCCCGGCACAGAGGGGGCCTCCGCCGGCGAAGTGCACGTAGGTCAGATAGGCCGATATCATCATCCCCGCCCCAGCCAGAAGGGAAACAGCTACTCTGCCCACCTTGCCTGTCCGGCCCAGATCGCCCTCCAGGGCTATCTCCTGCTTCATGATCCTTTGCTCAACTCCTCCTCGATAATGGCCTTGAACCGTTCAAAAGGTAAATTTCCCTCCACCTTGCGGCCGTTTATGAAGAAGGTAGGGGTAGCCTTCACGCCACGAGCCCGTCCTTCGTTGGTATCATCGGTCACCTTTTGGGCATAGCGACCTGAATCAAGGCAGGAATTGAAGGCCTGGGAATCCAGTTCCAGTTCATCGGCCAAACCCTTCAGAACCTCCTTGGACAGTTCCCCCGCTTGTGCGGTGACAAAGATCTGATCATGGTACGGCCAGAACTGACCCTGCTCATTGGCACATTCGGCCGCCTGCCCGGCCAAAACCGACCCTGGGCCAAGGAAAGCGAAATGCCGGTAGACCAGCCGCACCTTTCCGGTGCTGACATACTCTTCCTCTATTCGACGCCCCGCGCCGAAGGCAAAGTCGCCGCAGTGCGATCACTGGAAATCGGAGAACTCCTCCATGGTCACCGGAGCATCTTCGGATCCTTTGGTGGTGCCCGCCGCCAGTTCGGGGGCCAGGGGAGGAGGCGTGGCCTGTCCCAGGATGCCGCTGCTCAAGACTACTAGGATCAAAGCCACCAACACGGCCGCACCCACCACCATCAGAATCTGACGTTGGGAGATACCTTTCCTCCCCTTGCCTTTCCTCCTGCTGCGAGCAGACCTTTCTCTCCTGGTCATGATGACTCAACTCCTACTGTTGACTAAAAGACCTCTTCTGGCCAGTCCAGCATCTGCACCTCTACCTCCTGGCCAGCCTCGATGCGGGTCACATCCTCCGGGACGACCAGCAAGCTGTTGGCCCATACCAGGGAGGTCAAGATACCCGAGCCCTGCACTCTGACGCCGCTCCCCTTGGTGGTGACATAGTATCGGCCATCCTCTTTTCTGACCACCGCCCGCATGAAGTGGCGTCGTCCGCTGTTTGTGACCTCCTCCTCCAGGATGGCGTGCACTGTTGGTTTAGCCAACCACTTCTTGCCCAGCATCTTGAGGATAGCTGGCCGGGCGAAGACCTCGAAAGCGACCACGGCCGAGACAGGGTTGCCCGGTAGCCCCAGGAGGGGAACTCCCTGGATGAGGCCGAAAGCAAGGGGCTTTCCCGGTTTGATGCGTACCTGCCAGAAATGCATCTCCCCTTCGGCGGCCAGGACATTCTTGACCATGTCATAGTCACCGACCGACACACCGGCCGAGGTGATGAACAGGTCAACCTGCTGCTGGAGCCCTTCCCTGATCTTGGCGGTGAGGTCTTGCGCGCTGTCGCGGGCGATGCCCAGGCGGACAGGGATGCCGCCGTAGCGCTTCACCAGAGCAGCGTTGCAGTACTCATTGCTGTTTCGAATCTTGCCAGGAGCTACCTCTTCACCGATGTCCACCAGTTCATCTCCCGTGGCCAGGATAGCCACCCTCGGCCGTCGTATCACTTTGACCGCGGCACGACCCAAGGAGGCCAGGACGCCAATCTCCTGAGGACGGATGGTGGTCCCTTGGGGGATGACCAGGGAGCCGCGCTTGATATCCTCCCCGGCCAGACGCACGTTGTGGCCGGGTTTAACCTCTTTGAAGATTCCTATCGTCCCCTCCCCTGGCTTCGGTCCCCGCCTGAGCCCTTCGCTCGTATCTTCGAAGCGCACTACAGCATCGGCACCAGCCGGAACAGGGGCCCCGGTCATGATGCGCGCCGCCGTTCCCGATGATACCCTGACTTGGCTGATATAGCCAGCGGCCAGATCGGCCATCACGCGCAGGTAGACCGGTTCCTCGGCACTGGCCCCTATGGTATCGGCCGCCTGCAAAGCATATCCATCCATGGCCGAGTTGTCAAAAGGAGGCACATCTACGCCTGAGTAGATATCTTCAGCCAGGACTCGATCCAGAGCTTCAAGGATATCCACCTCCTCTGCGTCCAAAGGGTGGAAGTGTTTTAGAACGTACTCCAGCGCCTCGTCAATTTCTATTAGCTCTGCCATATTCCCTACTTGTACTGGGTGTGTTATAGTATACTGACTACACGAAGGGGACTCGACCCCCACCCATTAAAACTATTATGCATTATAACATGTACCACCACCCCTGTCAACGGTTTTTTTCCAACTCAAAACTGGTATCTCTTGAATGGTAGTATTGCTCAGGAGACAAAAACATGGTAAACTAAGCTAACAAATCATGATTCCTTTTGACCGATCAGACGATAGATCAGTAGGGCTACCCACCGGGCCGGGTACCTATGTCCTGGTTCTCGCGTTTGAAAGAGGGAGGCAGATCGCCATCGGGCGGCTTGGCAAATTCTGGTTCCCAGCCGGGTGCTACCTGTACGTTGGGAGTGCGCTGGGCCCTGGAGGGCTGACTGCGCGCTTGACCCGTCACCTGCACCGGAACAAAGCGTTGCATTGGCACATTGACCACCTGCTCCAATGCGCCCGCTTACTTGAGATATGGGCTATCGTCTCCCCAGAGCGGTTGGAGTGCCGCTGGGCAACAGTGGTGCGGCAGCTCTATGGAGCTACCAGCCCAGTGCCTGGATTTGGTTCCTCTGATTGCCGGTGCCCAAGCCACCTGACCTACCTGCCAACCGTTCCTCAATTTGCTTCTTTCACTGCCACACTGGGACCAGATCTGGCACCTCGTTGCACTCTGTACGACTATAGAGCTGATTGAAGTATTATTGCCCTTTGGCAAGGACAGGAGGAGATTTATGGCTGAGAAGATCAGAGAATTACCACCGCAGAAACTTAGGCGGGTGTGTGACCCTAAAGAGTTCAAAGTCGAATTCGAGACTACCGAAGAACTTCCCCAGCTAACTGAGATCATCGGCCAGGAACGGGCCACACGTGCTATTGAGTTTGGTATTGACATTCCCTATTACGGTTTCAACATCTACGCTCTTGGCCCCACTGGAGCTGGCAAGACCACCACCATCCAAACCTTCCTTGAGAGAAAGACCAAAACCCGCCCCATCCCCAATGATTGGGGTTATGTCAACAATTTTAGCGATCCATACCGACCGCGGGCCCTTCGCCTGCCGCCTGGTGGAGGTTGCGCCTTTCGTGACGGTGTGGATCAGTTGCTGAGCGAGATAGGGGAAGAAATACCACGCGCCTTCCAAAGCGAACAGTACGAACAGCACAAGGTTCAAATCTCACGAACTCTGGATGAGAAACGTAATGCCCTATTTCAACGTCTGGAGGCTTTTGTCATCGAGCGTGGCTTTGCCCTGCTCCGGTCGCCGGTAGGGTTGGTCTTCGCCCCGGTCGTGGAGGGACAGGTCATGACCGGAGAGCAGTATGAACAACTCCCACCGGAAAAGAAGAAGGAATTGGAGAAACACCGCCCTATGTTGCAGGAGGAGATGGAGAAGACCCTCCGCCAAATCAGGGGGCTAGAAGAGGAAGCGAAAGCGAGTCTGCACAACATTGATCAAGAGATTGTGGCCAACATTATAGGAGGCCGCTTTGAAGAGATGAAGGCTCAATATAGCCACAATGAGGGGATCGTAGAGTATCTTGAGGCTGTACAGAAGGACATCGTCAAGAATGTAGACCGCTTCAAGGAGGCCAAGCCAGAGGAGGAAACAGAGGAGAAGAAAGTTAGGGTCAGAGCACCGAGCCCGCGTCCCGAATCCCCCTTTGATCGCTATCGGGTCAACGTTGTCGTAGACAACAGCGCGGCCGAAGGGGCCCCGGTCATCGTCGAAACCAATCCGACCTATCAGAACCTGGTGGGCCGTATTGAACACAAAGCAGAGTTCGGAGCTTTGGTGACCGACTTCAGCATGATCAGGGCTGGAGCGCTGCATCGAGCCAATGGTGGCTATCTGGTGGTTGATGCCAGGGCTATCCTACGTAACCCCCTGGCCTGGGAATCTCTGAAGAGAGCCTTGAGGCACCGGGAGATCAGGATCGAGGAGATGGCGCAGCAGATAAGCCTCATCTCCACCGTTGGCCTGGCCCCGGAGCCCATCCCCCTCGATGTCAAAGTGGTCCTTATCGGCGACCCGCGCACCTATTACCTGCTCCATGCCCTGGACGAGCAATTCCAGAAACTGTTCAAGGTCAACGCCGACTTTGCCGTTGACATGGCATGGACAGCGGAGAACATGGAGAAGTACGCTATGTTCATTCATAGGCGTTGTCATGAGGAGAACCTGAAGCACTTTGAACAGGCAGCCGTGGCTAAGGTGATCGAATATGGCTCTCGCTTGGTGGAGGATCAGAGGAAACTGACTACCCGCTTTGCCCACGTGGCCGATATCGTCAGGGAAGCCAACTACTGGGCCACCCGCAATGGGAAGGAAGTGGTGACGGCCGCCGATGTTCAGCAGGCCATCGAGGAGAAGGTCTACCGCTCAAATCAGATCGAGGAGAGGATCAGGGAGCGGATAGAGGATGGGACCATAATGGTTGACACCGAGGGTGAGGTAGTAGGCCAGGTTAATGGCCTCTCCGTCATGACCCTGGGGGATTATTCCTTTGGCAAACCCTCACGCATCACTGCCAAGACCTTCATGGGGCGTCGGGGTGTGATCAACATCGAGCGGGAGGCCGAACTAAGTGGGAGCATCCACAATAAAGGGGTGATGATCCTTTCCGGCTACCTGGGAGGGAAGTACGCTCAGGACAAGCCCCTTAACCTGTCAGCCAGCCTCTGCTTTGAGCAGTCGTACGAGGGGGTGGAAGGGGACAGCGCCTCATCCACGGAGCTATATGCCCTCCTCTCCAGCCTGTCCGGGTTGCCTATCAAGCAAGGGATAGCTGTGACCGGTTCCGTCAACCAGCAGGGGGAAATTCAACCGGTGGGAGGTGTAACCTACAAGATTGAGGGGTTCTACGACGTATGTCGCGTCAAGGGGTTGACCGGCGAACAGGGGGTGATCATCCCTGAACAGAACGTCAAGAATCTCATGCTACGTGAGGATGTAGTGGAAGCAGTGGAGAAGGGTCAATTCCACATCTATCCCGTCAAAACCATTGATGACGGGATAGCTATCCTGGCCGGGAAGGAGGCTGGTGAGAGACAAGCCGACGGCACCTACCCCGAGGGAACCGTAAACTACGAGGTTGATAGGCGCCTGCGCCAGTTGGCTGAGAGATTAAAGAAATTTGGCGAAGAAGAAGAGGAGGAAAAATAGGGGTTGCCAGGGAAGATAGTTTTGTGGTAAACTTATCACCAGGGGGTTCTAGCTATGAAGAAAGGCAGAGTCTTTTCGGGAGCGCGTCCTACCGGACGACAACATCTGGGCAACTACCTGGGAGCCATAAAGAACTATGTGGCCCTCCAGGATGATTACGACTGCATCTACTGCATCGTAGACCTCCATGCCCTGACCTCGCTGACAGACACACAGTGGTTGAAAGAGAATACCCAGGAGATGGTCCTGGATTGGCTGGCGGCCGGCATGGACCCGGAGAGGAGTATCATCTTCGTCCAATCCAACGTGCCTCAGGTGACAGAGCTTCACACCATTCTGTCCATGGTAACCCCCATGGGTTGGCTTTCCCGTTTGCCTACTTTCAAGGAGAAGGTGCGCCAGCAACCCGACAATGTGAACTATGGCCTGTTGGGCTACCCTGTCCTTATGGCCGCCGATATCACCCTCTACAAAGCGGACACAGTTCCTGTCGGCGTGGACCAGGCCCCTCACCTGGAGTTCACCAGGGAGATAGTACGCCGCTTCAACAGCCATTTCGGTTCGATCCTGATTGAACCCCAGATTAAGCTGACCGACACACCAAAAGTTTTGGGTATTGACGGTGAAAACAAGATGAGCAAAACGCTGGACAACCACATTGAGATAGCGGCCACGCCGGAGGAGATCAGGAAGAGGGTCATGGGCATGGTCACCGACCCTCAGCGCCAGTACCGCACCGATCCTGGCCGCCCGGAAGTCTGCAACGTCTTTTCCCTGCACAAGATATTCTCCCCCCAACAGGTTGACCAGATCGAAGTAGACTGCCGTTCGACGGCCATTGGATGCGTTGATTGCAAGCAGATTTTCGCCACGAACCTGATCGAAGCTCTGAGCCCCTTCCGTGAGCGCCGGGCAAAGTTGGTAGCCAAACCTGATCGGGTGTGGGATTTGCTGGCCGACGGTGCTGAGCGAGCCCGGGCCATCGCGGCCCAAACCATGGCTGAGGTGAAAGCGGCCGTCGGTCTGCCCTGAAAACCAGTCAAATTAGATAGACCAATGACTACACGAAAAGAGATGTGAAGGAGTTGAAGCTCCGCAACGGTTCGCGAATAGCTATCATCGGAGGCGGTCCAGCCGGAACCTTCTTCGCCCACTTCGCCCTGAAACTGGCCAGGCAAAAGGGTCTTGACGTTGCAGTCACCATCTTCGACGGCAAAAACTTCCTGCAACGGGGACCGCCCGGCTGCAATATGTGCGCTGGCGTGATCTCTGAGACCCTTCTTGCCCGGCTGGTGGAGGAGGGGATTCGACTGCCTGAGGAGCGGGTGCAACGCCGCATTGATGGATACTATCTGCAGAGCAGGGACTTCGGCCTGCTCCTGACCCACCCCCAAGGGAAGAGGGGAGCCATCAGCACTGTGTACCGTGGCAGCGGCCCCCGCTTCTGGCCCAAGACAACCGACATTAGCTTCGACGATTTCCTGCTGAGCTACGTGAAAGAAAGAGGGGCCAGGGTCATCGAAAAGGTGGTGGGAAACATAACCCTCCCCTCTGATGCCAGCCAACCGGTCCGTTTGCTATACGGCAGCCCCGGGTCGCAAACTGAGTTTGAGGCCGATCTGGTTGTGGGTGCTTTTGGACTTAATACCGCCGTCCTGAAGAAGGTTACTGCCCTGGGATTTGGCTATCGGCCACCCCGCTTCCTGCGCACCTTTCAGGCAGAGCTTAGACTGGGAGCAGACCATATCCAGAGGCACCTGGGCAACAACATCTACACCTTCAGTCTGGGTCTGAGCCGCATTCGCTTCGCCGCCTTCACCCCGAAAAGGGAGCACATCACCGTCAGCGTCATCGGCCGCAAGGACGTTAACATATCCGACCTGAGGGAATTGTTGGCCCACCCCTCCGTGCGACCCCTATTCCCCCCGGGCGAGATCCTCTCCAGCCAGTATTGTTGTTGCCGGCCCAGGATCGCTATCACCCCAGCCAGGAAGCCGTTCACCGACCGCTTCGTCATTGTAGGGGATGCCAGTTGCTCCCGCTACTACAAGAACGGGATCGAATCGGCCTTCGTCACAGCCCAACTGGCAGCCGAAGCCGCCTTCAACTCCGGGATCTCTGAGTCAGCCTTCGCCAGGGATTACTTTAAGAAAGCAAAACGAACCATAATCCGGGACAATTTCTACGGCCGGCTGCTGTTCAAAGTTCATGATATCGCCTCCCAACACAGACTCCTGGCCAAGACCTATTGGCTTGTAGCCAGGTCCGATCGAGCGGATGATTCGACCGCTCAGTTGGCACAACAAATCCTTTGGAACATGTTCACTGGCAATATTCCCTATCGCACCATCTTCTTTCAAGCGCTCGACCTACGCCTACAGACCAGACTGACGGTCACCACCCTCGGCCTGGTTCTGGAGAGAATAAGCTCTCTCCTCCAGGCAGCGGCCAGGACTTTGATGCGACGAGGTGAGACACAGGAGTGGAAGGGGTGAAGCACGAGACCAGGACCAGCATGGGCCCATTGGAAGACGGCCAAACCGTAGCCATCATCGGTGGCGGGCCTAGTGGAGCCGCTTGTGCCATCGCTTTGAAGAATCTGGCGGCTGGAACAGGGAAGACGATCAACGTCGTCCTCTACGAAGGGAAGGTCTTCAGTGGGGAAACTCACTACAATCAATGCCTGGGAGTTCTTTCCCCACCGATAGAGAAGATCGTGACCGATGAGCTTGGTCTCCCCTTTCCCCACCACCTGGTGCGAAGCAAGATTACCGGCTACATCCTCCACTCCGACCAGCAACAGATCGAGCTGACAGGTGAAGACGAGCCGTCATACGCCCTCAGGAGGGTGCAGTTCGACGCTTACCTTCTGGACCAGGCCCGGCTGAGAGGGGTGCGGGTCGTTCACAGCCGCGTCACAGACGTTGAGCTCAGATGGGACAAGGTAGTGGTCTACAGCGATAGCGAAGAATGTCGAGCAGATGTAGTGGTAGGGGCCTTTGGGTTGGATGATGGAGGATGCAAACTTTTCGAGAGAGCTACAGCTCACCTGGGAGGGAACAGCTACCGCCAGCCACAGGCCCTGGGCTCCATCGTGACCAAGATTCACCCCCGGGATGAATACCTGGCCAGGTTTGGAGAGTGTATCCATGCCTTCCTCCCCTCGATCCCCCAGATCGAGTTCGGGGCCATAACCCCTAAAGGGAACCACCTGACCATCAACATTGCTGGAGGAGAGATAAGCTCCTTGTGGATGGACCGATTTCTGGAGCTGCCAGCGGTTAAGGAAGTTTTGCCGAAAGGGAAGGACCTTCTACCACCCCATTCGGACCTGAACGCGAACGACCTGAGATACTTCAAAGGTCGCTTTCCCATCTCCGTGGCCAAAAACTACTACGGCAACCGTTACGTCATCGTGGGGGACGCAGCGTGGCTGCTGCGCTCCTTCAAGGGGAAAGGGGTCAACTCCGGCTGTATGAGTGGTGCGGCGGCAGCCAAGGCGATGATGAAGGAGGGGATTTCAAAGGAGGCCTTCCAGACCTTCTTTACAGCCGACCCCCGCACGCAGGCAGTCTTTAGCGATCTTCCCTACGGGCGCATCATACGAAGGCTGGCCGTCATGAGCGCCAACTACGGTTTCCTGGATGGCGTCATTGTCCTGGCCAGGAAGGAACCATTGTTGCGCCGCGCCCTTTTCAACTGCGTCTCAGCCCACAAGCTGTACAGGGAGATTGTGTGGGAGACGTTGCAACCGAAATTGACCCTGAAAATGGCTGGAGCTGTCGGGCTCTCCCTCCTTGGTATCTACCCCCTCCAGCCCAAAGGGAGCAATATGCAAAGAGCCCTTCACTGATTTCACAGATGATTCATCGAGGAGAACAATGGATAGAGAACAAGCTTGGGAACTCTTGTGCGAATACACCAAAAACCCGAACCTGCGCAAGCACGCCCTGGCGGTGGAGGCAGCCATGCGAGCCTACGCCCGCAGGTACGGGGAAGATGAGGAGAAGTGGGGGATTGTGGGGCTGATCCACGACTTCGACTACGAGAAGCACCCTACGGCTGAGGAACATCCGGCCAAAGGGGGTGAGATCCTACGGGAGCTGGGTTACCCTGAGGACACGGTCTATGCCGTCTTGGCTCACGGCGATCACCTCGATCTCCCTCGCAAAAGTCTGATGGACAAGGCCCTCTACGCCGTGGACGAGTTGACAGGACTGATCGTAGCCGTAGCCCTGGTACGCCCCAGCAAGAGCATCATGGATGTCAGGCTCAAATCGGTCAGGAAGAAGTGGAAAGACTGGCGCTTCGCCGCCGGGGTCAACCGGGAGGATATCGAGAGAGGAGCCGCTGAGCTGGGAGTGGAGCTGAACGATCACATCGCTCTGGTGCTGGAGGCGATGCAAGGGATCGCCGACCAGTTGGGCTTGGCAGGAAAGTAGGAAGGCTGGTATTAGAAGATTTTGGTGATCTCATCTACCGTGAAACGGGGGAGAGGAACCGCTTGCCCTCCTTTTTTCATCTTCAGACCCTGCCCCTTCTCCACAACCTGGCCGATGGTTGAACAGGTGATGCCCTCTTCACTCAGCTTCGTCAACAAGGCCTTCGTATCACCTGGAGATATAACCAGAAGCAAAGACCCGGAAGCAATCGTCCCCAATGGGTCCAATCCGTATTCCTGGCACAGTCTGGCACCGGCTGGTATGATCGGCACCGCTGCCTCGTCCACCAGAATACCCACCTCGGACGCCACAGCCAGCTCCCACAGTCCTGTGGCCAGACCCCCTTCGGTCGGGTCGTGCATGGCATGTACCTTGACCAGACTGTTGGCCAACAGAGCCTCCCGTATCACACTGATCCCTGGATGGTGAAGGAGGCGCTTGGCCTGGGCGATGAACTCCGGTTCGTACCCCTTCCCTAGCAGGTCCTCCTCCTTCTCCCGGGCGATAAGTGAGGTCCCTTCTATAGGGATGCCTTTGGTCAGCAGGATGTCGTCACCCACCTGCGCTCCGGCCGAGGTGACCAGTTTCTCTTTAGCCACCTCCCCCAGCAAATGCCCCACCACGATCGGTCGGTCGAGATCGTAGGTGACCTCAGAATGGCCCCCCGCTATTGTTATGTCGAGCTGATTACAGGCCCGCCCCAGTTGGTCGAATATCTCCTCGACCAGGAGCTCATCGGTCTTTCCTTCGGGAAAAAGGACTGTAACCAGAAACCAGCGAGGGGTAGCCCCCATGCAGGCCACGTCATTGGCATTGACGTTGACCGCGTACCAGCCAATCTGGTCGGTGGCAAAGGTGATAGGGTCGGTCTTAGCCACCAGGTAGTGATGACCCATGTCAATGACCGCTGCATCCTCGCCAATGCCCGGCCCCACCAGCAGTCTCTCATCGTCGTTGGACATACGACTCAGGAGCCGTGCCAGGAGATCGAGGGGAAGTTTACCGGTAGCGAAAATAGAGCCTGACAACGTTAAACCGTCTCCTTGAAAGGTGGAAATGCTGATTCCGACATCCTTTATACCTCACGTTTGAGCGGAGTTGAACCCTATCTCGAGCCGCCCACGATTCTAGCACAAGGCAGGCAGAATAGCAACAGCCTACTCTCCACTTGTTCAATCCTCGGAAAGGATGTATAATTGGTAATGCTTTGTTATGGCAGTTTGAGAGATCGGGAGGAGTGAGGAGATGTTAGGAGGGGAGATGATTATTGTCATCCTGAAAATGGCAGCGGTGGTCGCCCTGGTTTTCGCCAACGCCTTCTTTGTGGCGGCGGAGTTCGCCCTGGTCAGCGTACGCCGAACCAAGATCGAGCAACTCATCAGGGAGGGAAACGCGCCGGCCAAGGCGGTGCGCCATGTCATTAATGACCCGGACCGCTTCATCGCTGCAACCCAGTTGGGCATCACCATCGCCAGCCTGGGCCTGGGCTGGATTGGCGAGCCAGCGCTGGCCCACTTCATCGAACCCTTGTTGCAAGCCCTGCCGCAGAATTGGATCGCGCCCACGGCCCATGTGGTGGCGGCCGGGGCCATCGCCTTCACCATCATCACCTTCCTGCACGTGGTGTTGGGCGAACTGGCGCCCAAGTCGGTGGCCCTGCAGTACCCGGTCAAAACCTCCCTTCTGGTAGCCAGACCGACGGCGCTCTTTGAGAACCTGTTTCGGCCGGTCATCTGGTTGCTCAACGGGACTGGCAACCTGCTGCTGCGCACGGTCGGGCTCAGCCGCCCGAGGGGCCACCAACTGGTGCACTCGGTGGAGGAGCTGATGATGTTGGTCAGGACCAGCCGTGAGGGAGGGGTGCTTGAAGCCGCAGAACAGGAGATGCTCTACAACGTCTTCCGCTTCTCGGATATCCCCGCCCGGCAGGTGATGGTGCCCCGCACGGAGATGGTATGCCTTTCGGCCGATGCTTCTCCCAATGAAGTGATTGATCTGGCTGCCCGCCACCCCTACTCCAAGTTCCCTGTCTATGAGCAAGACCTAGACAACATCATCGGCATCGTCCATACCAGGGAACTGCTCAGGTTTCTTCAATCGGGACGCTACGAGTCAAGCATCCGCGGCCTGATGCACAAGCCCTTTATCGTGCCGGAGAGCATTCGCGTCGGTGATCTTCTGGCGCAGTTGAAACAGCGAAGGATCCACATGGCCATCTTGATGGATGAGTTCGGGGGAACAGCAGGGTTGGTTACCCTCGAGGACCTGGTTGAGGAGATTATGGGTGATGTCCAGGATCAGTTCGACACGGCCGAACCGGAGATTCAGGTTCTGCCAGACGGCAGCGCTATTCTCAGCGGTCTGGTGGCTATTGAAGAGATCAACGAGCACTTCGATTTGAAGCTTAAAGATCCCAACTACGATACCATCGCCGGTTTCGTCCTGGGTCAGTTGGGACGAATGGCCACAGTGGGGGATGAGGTCGAGACACAAGGGGTACGCCTGCGGGTAGAAGCCTTGGACGGGCTGAGGATCGCTCGCCTCAGCCTGTTCCGGACTGATTTGGAGGGTTGACAGTTCCAGGGAGGGAATGGGAGTGGCCACAAAGGTCAAAGTGCTAGGGATCGCCCAGGACGGGGGCTTGCCTCAACTTGGTTGCTACCGGGAGCACTGCCAGAGGGCCCGGAAGGACAGCCGCTGGGCCAGAAAAGTAGCCTCCCTGGGACTGTTGAACACCGGGACCGGTAGAGTGTTTCTGATTGATGCCACCCCCGACATACGGGAACAGATAGAGTTGATCCACAGTGACGCTGACCTGCCCTCCAGAGAGGCCAGAAACCCGCTTGATGGCGTGCTACTGACTCACGCCCATATCGGCCATTATACGGGGCTGATACACTTTGGCAAGGAGGTGATGAATACCGCCGCTCTGCCGGCGTACTGCACAGTGGAGATGGCCCGCTTCCTGCGTAACAACGGGCCCTGGGGGCAATTGGTGGATTCGGGGAACATCGAGTTGAAGGTCGTACCCCTGGAGGCAGAAGTGGCCCTCGACGACAAGCTGCACTTTAGAACCTTGCCTGTTCCCCACCGCAATGAGTATACGGACACCGTTGGTTATGAGGTTATAGGCGGGCAAAGGAGGCTGCTCTACATCCCCGACATTGACCAGTGGCACAGATGGGACAAAGACATCAAAGCGCTGGTGAGAGAAGTGGATTACGCCCTCCTGGATGCCACTTTCTACTCGAACGACGAACTACCCGACCACGATATGGCAGACATTCCCCATCCCCTGGTCGAGGAGAGCCTGACGCTTTTCGGGGAGTTGGCCCCTAGCGAACGGTCCAAGATCCACTTCATTCACCTCAACCACACCAACCATATCTTTGACGCCGACGGTCTCTCGCGGAAGAGGGTAGAAGCCGAAGGGTTGCACATAGCTGAGGAAGGTCAAATCTTTTGGCTCTGAAATCTAGCCTGAACGGGTGCTGTGTAGTTCGACCGGCCGACTGGTCATTGGGGGCAGACAGTGAGGCCCTATTCGGGCGTTCCTTCGGATGCCCAGGCGTCGTGTTCCAGGCTGGCCCGCCCGATTTCCCCGGCGCGACCGATGGCGAACTTGACGCAAATCGGGCCGACGATCTGCACTACGAAGGTGGTGGCGGTGATCACGTTAATGATCAGGCTCCCCAGCGCTTTCCCCTCTTCCCCATAGGTGGAAAACCGGCTGGCTGAGGCCAGCGCCAGGCCGATGGCCACGCCCGCCTGGGAGAGCAGTCCCAGTCCCAGGTTGTCCCTCACCGCCGGCACTGCCCCGCCCAGCGTGCCACCCACCCAGGCGCCCGTGAACTTGCCGAAGCTGCGCAGCACCACGTAGGCGATCCCCAGCAACCCCATCGTGGGCAACAGATCGATCTGGAACCGCGCGCCCACCAGCGCGAAAAAGAGCACATAGATGACTGGCCCCGCCTGCTCGATGGTGAAGCGAATGTGCCGGCTGTGCTCTGCATGTCGGTTCACGACCACTATGCCCAGGATCATAGTGGTCAATATGAGCGAAAAGCCAAGCGCCTCGGAAAGCCCCACGCACAGAAACACGAAGGCGATGGAGACGGCCATCGCATCGTGACGCCGCTTCATCCGGCACATGATGAAGTCGAGCAGCCAGCCCACCGTCAAGCCCAACACGACCGATCCGCCGATTTCGATCAGCGGCAATCCCACGATGCTCAGCAGGGAGGGAACGCCGGATTGGGCCAACAAGGACTCTGCCACGGCTGCCGCGGCGCTGTAGAGCATCAGCGCCAGCGCGTCGTCCATCCCGACCACGACCAGCAGGCTGGTGGTCAGTGGCCCCTTGGCG
>JBHIDP010000015.1:0-24134 GCA_046760185.1 Anaerolineae bacterium | reverse complement strand
AAAAGGCTATTGAGCCAGCCTGGGGTAGGTCTCAAATCTGAGTGTGCTTTTCTATCGTCGGTGAGGATGCGCTGGACAGTTCTCCAGACCAAGGCCAACGGGAACAGCAGGGTATTGGCGTAGGAAGCGCGCCGGACAAGGAAGCCTGCCTTGGTGACCTTTTCCATAAGTTCAGGGGCAGTGTAGCGATGTCGGGCATGATAAACCACATCGTGAGGGCTCTTCAGGAATCCAAAGGCTGAGTCAGTGATCAACAGGGTCCCACCCTGGCGGCACACCCTGGCCATCTCCAGCAGGGCGCGCTGATCATCCTCAACCCACTTGTGATACAATACATCAAAAGCGGTAACTAAGTCAAAGGATTCATCTTGAAAAGGCAGTTGAAGGGCCGAGCTCTGGCACAATGTGCTCTGGTAGCGGCTTGCACATAGGCTCAGGGCCGTTTCGCTGATGTCAATCCCTGTGACTGCCCCATACTCCTTGAGGAGGCGGAACATACCTCCTGTGCCGCACCCTACATCCAGGATGCGAAGCGAAAGGTTTCCGAGGCCAAGTTGATCAAGCACTGCCTTGACAATACTCCGCTTTCCCTCAAACCACCAGTGGTGGTCCTGCAGGTGAAAAACCCTCTCGTGCTCTTCCTTTTCCATGTTCATAAAGCTCCCCGCTAAGGTTCCGCTCCAGCCGCCCTACTCCGGCGAATGGCGTGCATCCACAATTGACTCCACGACGAACTCGATATCCTCATGGGTCAAGGTCGCGCCTGAAGGAAGATACATCCCTTTGCGACAAAGCTCTTCGGCCACAGGGAACTGCTCTTTGTACTGGTGGAAGTAGATCGGTTGCAGGTGTATCGGGATAAAGAAGGTCCTGGTCTCGATACCTCTTCTGGCCAGGCGTCTCCTTAACTCGTCACGGCTGAGGTCAAACTCATCCTCCACCAGGATGGAATACATCCAAAACACGCTCTTGGCCCAATCCTTTTCTGGAGGGGTGATTATCCCCGGAACATCCTTAAGCAGAGAGGTGTAGTAGTGGGCGTTGGCTCTTCGGATCTCCACCAACTGATCAAAGCGCTCAGTTTGTGCCAGTCCGACGGCGGCCTGCATGTTGGTCATGCGATAGTTGAAGCCCGGATACTTATGCCAGAAGTGTCTCTCTTCGGAGAAGGCATGATCTCTCAGCTTACGGGCGATCCTGGCTATCTCTTCATTGTCCGTAGTGAGCATACCCCCTTCGCCAGTGGTGATGATCTTGTTGGCGTAGAAGCTGAAACAGGATACGTCACCGAGGCTGCCGATAGTTCTACCTTTGTACTGAGCCCCATGAGCCTCGGCTGCATCTTCGGCCACATAGAGGTCATATTTGCGGGCCAAAGCCAACACCACATCCATATCCACCGGGTGACCGTAGGTATGCATAGGCATGATGGCCCGGGTCCTCTCCGTTATCTTCTCCTCAATCTGACTGGTATCCATGTTCCAGGTCTCGAACTCTGAATCTACCAGAACCGGTTTTGCCCCGGTATAGGTGACCGCATTGGCCGTGGCGATCATGGTGAAAGTGGGGATGATAACCTCGTCTCCCGGTCCGATTCCCAGAGTGGCCAGAGCCAGATGAAGAGCCACTGTACCGTTAGCACAGGCCACTCCGTACTTCGCTCCACAGCAGCGACTGAAACTCTCCTCAAATTCTTGGATGTAGCGCCCGGCAGAGGAGATCCAGTTCGTTTCCACACAATGCGTCACATATTTCAACTCATTCCCGTCCAGACGAGGTTCACAGACCGGGATAATCTTCCGTTGTATGTCCAACTCCGAGACCGGAATCCTTCCTATGGAAATCTCCAGTGCCGGTTCTGGACCAGGAATGATGCTGGCCCGTTCCCCTAACTCCTCCAGGTCTAATTTGCTTTCCTTGAGCATAAGTTCTCCCCCCAGGTTTGACGGTTATCACCGATTCAAGAATCAGTATCCGAAGCGAAGGCCGATGATGGTAACCACATATTTCCAGCCGTGACGAAAGAACCCCCAGAAGTTGGGGGCGGTCTTGGACTGGCCGGACCTGCGAGGAAGGCAACGGTAGGGGACTTCCACAACCTGATATCCCCTGGTCCTGGCTCTGTACAATAGGTCAATGCAGTATTCGCCGTAGTCACCACGCAGCCCAATGTCATCCAGAACCTTCCGTCGGGCAGCAATGAAGCCACTGGTATAGTCTCTTATGGCGAACCCCAACAGCAGGCTGGCGAAGAGGTTGATTGTCCGGCTGAAGAGTTGACCGATGAGGCTATGTCCCGCGTCTTGCCCACCGGCCACGTAACGAGACCCGACAGCGACATCACTCTTTTTCAGCGCTTTCAGCAGGGTCGGGATTACCTCCGGGGGCATCGAGAAATCGCAGTCCATCCACACTATGACCTCCCCCCGGGCCAGGTTGATCCCCTCAGCAATGGCGCTGGTAAGTCCTTTCCTACCGACCCGGCGCAGCAATTGAACGGTCCCATCTGCTTTTGCTATCTCTTCAACCGCTTGCCACGTCCTATCAGGGGAATCGTCGTCTACCACGATGATCTGGGTAGGCTCTGGTACATTTTCGTGGATAGCGGCGATGAGAGGCCCAATGTTCTCCCTCTCATTGTAGGTAGGCAGGATGACGGAAACCTGAAACATGGTCTGCGATCCGGACATGGGATTTCAGAGGTTGCCCCCTGGCGGAGGGATTGTACTCCTGAATCCCAATTTGCGCAACCCCAAGTTGAGTTGGGCTTGATGAGCTTCGAACCGGGACCTCCCGCTTTTGACCAGCCTGGAATGGCGTTCTATAATAGATAACGCCATGATCAAAAGACTAGAAGGGAGTTTGTCTACCGTAGATGTTGGCCCCATCTTAGTCTGCTCGCTGGCCATCTTCGCCATCTATCCTCTCCTGGCACCCGGGCTACCTAACACCGCTGACGGTGTACTCCACCTTTACCGTACGGTGGAACTGGATCGTGCCTGGCAGGATGGCGTATTCTATCCTCGTTGGGCACCCGATCTGGCCTATGGATACGGCTATCCTATCTTCAATTTCTACTCTCCTCTCCTCTACTATCTGAGCCAGACCCTTCATCTTGCTGGTTTCAGCTTTGAAGGAGCCCTTAAGGCCATTCAAATAGGCTGTTTGCTTCTATATGGTTTGGGGATGTACCTCTTTGCCAAGGACATTCTGGGTACCAGGTCAGCCCTCCTCGCGGCGGCAGCGTATATCTATGTTCCGTTCCGCTTTCGTGAGGTCTACATCCAAGGGGACTATCCCCAGTTGCTGGCTCTGGCATTTGTCCCTCTCATCCTGTGGGCCTTTCGCCGCCTTGTGATCAGTGGCGGCTATATCTGGCTGGTGAGCGGCGCTCTCAGCTATGGCAGCCTCATCCTCAGCCACAACATTACGGCCATGCTCCTTTCCCCTCTCCTGATCGGCTACCTGGTATGGTTGATTCTTTTGCTCAGGCAGCGTCAGAGACTGGTTCAGGCTGGTCTGGCCCTTGCTCTGGCCTTGAGCTTGACCGCCTTCTTTTGGCTGCCAGCTCTGTACGAGCAGAGATGGGTTCAGGTGGAAAAGCTGCAAAGCGGTTTCTTCGACTTTCGCCAGTACTTTGTGCCCTTCGAGGAGTTGTTGGCTCCATCACCACCTATTGACACCGCAGCCACCAATCCTTACCTTCCTTTCAATCTGGGGATAGTTCACGTAGTGTTGTCTCTCCTTTCTCTCTCTGTGCTATTTAAGTCAAAGGTAAGGCGTGAGGAGAAGATCCATATCCTCTTCTTCTGGCTGGTTCTGGCAGTAGCTGTTTTCATGATGACAAGCCTCTCTACTCAGTTTTGGAAGAAAATCCCCTTTCTGGCCTTCACCGAATTCCCCTGGCGGTTCCTCGGTCTGGCTGCCGTGGCCACCTCCTTCCTGGCCGGAGCCAGCCTCCGCCTGTGGGATGCCTCTCGCCCCTTCCCCGCAGTGTGGTGGGTCTTGGCCCTTGGTCTATTCTCCCTCATCGTGACCGCCATGGTTTTCTTGTTCCCTTGGCTGATCACTGCCAAGCCCAATCCCTCCCCGGCCGACATAGTGCGCTTCGAACGAGAGAGCCAGGCCCTGGGTACCACCAGTGTCGGTGAATACCTCTCCATCTGGACCAAAAAGCGTCCCTACGGCTCCCCCCTGGTGGCCGCCTATTTGGACGGTGAACCCATCAGCAAGCTGGACCTGGAGAACATCCCCTCTTCAGTCCGGGTGGAAAAGGTGGAAGAGAGCACAGTGGTTCATAGGTACAGATTGACCAGCTCTGAGCCTTTCACCGCCACCCTTCTGACCCTCTACTTCCCCGGCTGGCGCGTCTATGTGGACGATCGGCCTGTCCCGATCAACGTCTCCTATCCCTATGGGCTGATGGAGGTGACCGTCCCCGCTGGTGAGCACTCTCTCTTGCTCCGCTTTGAGGACACACCGATCAGGGTCATCGCCAACAGTTGGACATTGGCTGCCGTGGCCATTGTTGTTGTCTTCCTCCCCCTTGCCTGGCCATTCCGCAGAATGATCAAGCCGTCTGCGCCGTTGGTACACAAGCGGGAGAAGTTGCTGACTGCATCAGAGGCTGGTTTGTTGCTCGCAGCCGTAGTGACAGCCTTCCTTTTCAAGGTGGGTTATATTGACCCCCACACCGACTGGTTCAGACGCCATTCACCACCGGACAAGGTCCTTGGCGTCCAGAATCCGAAACGAATCAATCTGGATGATGAGGTCCTCTTCCTGGGGTACGACCTGGCACAAGGGAGTGTACGTCAGGGAGAGAGCCTGCGGTTGACCCTCTACTGGAAGGCTCTGCACCCACTAAATGCCGACTACAGCTCCTTCGTGCACCTCGACTCCCCTCTGGACGGCACTGCCCAGGCTTTGTCCAACAACCAACAGCCCGGTGGCATTGCCACCTTCTCCTGGCTTCCAACCTTGTATACCAGAGACCCCCATATCCTCTCCATTCCTGTTGATACACCCCCGGGCCAATACCTGCTGAGGGCCGGACTGTACGATGTCTACACCGATGAGAGGCTGAGAGTCATATCAGAAGGAGGGTCTGAAGGCTCTAGCAGCGTATCGTTGCAGCCTTTACGCGTCCTCAGGAGAAAGTCTGTGGACCTCGACAGTGTCACCTATCGCATCGATTTCCGCCTGGGTGAGGGCTCAATCCGCCTTCTGGGGTACGATCTTACCCCGTTAACGGTATCGCCTAGCGGAACGATTGAACTGACCCTTTACTGGCAGGGTGTAGACAAGGTGGAAAAGAGTTATACCGTGTTCACCCATCTGTTGGATGAGCAGGGCACCATCTGGGGTCAGAAAGACAATCTGCCAGCCCAGGGCCTCCTTCCCACCACAGCCTGGTTGCCGGGAGAGGTCATCGTGGACCGATACACCATCCCCGTGCAAAAAAACGCGCCGGTGGGGCTCTATCGCCTGGCCGTGGGCATGTATAACCCCTCCACCATGGAACGGCTCTCGGTGGTGGATGGCCAGGGGATAGCCCAGGATCAAGACATGATCACCCTGTCAACATCCATGCCGGTGGAAGGAGAGCCATGAGCTTCTCTCGCCAGGGAGTTTGTTGGCCCTTCTTCATCTTCGTGGTCTACACCATCCTCTCACTGGCTGCCACTCACCCCCTCTGGCTTCACCTGACCACGCAGATAGCGGGTGACATCGGCGATCCGTTGCTGAATACGTGGATTATCGCTTGGGACGTTCACGCCCTGCTGACAGATCCCATCCACCTCTTCGATGCCAACATCTTCTACCCTTTGAGGAACACTCTGGCCTATTCGGAGCACCTTTTGGGCAACGCATTGTTGGCTGTGCCGCTGCTCCTCCTCTCTGGAGAACCGCTCTTATCCTACAATCTGATTTTCCTGGCCAGTTTCATCCTAAGCGCTCTAGGCATGTATTATCTTGTCCATCACTATATTAAGAACCGGGCTGTGGCTTTCCTGGCCGGTGTAGCCTTCGCCTTTGCCCCTTACAGGCTGGCTTCCATGGCCCACCTGCAACTGTTGAATATGCAATGGCTCTCCTTTTCAGTCCTCCACCTGGATCGATTCCTGGAGTCCCGCCGTCTTAGGGACCTGGCCCTGTTCACTCTGTTCCTGTGGCTACAGGTTATCTCCAGTTGGCATGGCGCCGCTTTTCTTACCCTGGTGGCGGTCGTCTACCTGCTTTACCACTGGCTTTTCCACCGAGGGACCCGGATGCGGTCGGCCGTGGGCCTGCTTGTCCTGAGCGCCCTGGTTATCGTCCTTCTTGTCTCCCCTTTGGCCATCCCCTACCTCCAGGCATGGCCTGAGCTGAGGGAAACCCGTACTGCTGAGGTCACTGCCCTCTTCTCGGCAAGTCCTACCGACTACCTGGCTGCTTCTCCCTTCAACCGTCCTTTCGGCCATATCACTGCCTCCTTTCGGGCCAGACCAGCTTTCACCGAAGAGCATTTCCTCTTTCCAGGGGTGACAGCACCTCTCCTGGCTGCTTTATCCTTGGGCACTTTGTGGCAGGGAAGAGGGAACAACAAAAGCTCGCCCGGGCCATTCCTGATCATCCTGCTTTGCGCCTTCGCCTTCACCCTGGGGCCCTCTCTCCTCTGGTACAATTTCAACACCGATTTCCCTTTACCCTACCGACTCCTGCAAAGCGCTTTGCCAGCTACAGAACTGATGCGCGTTCCTCCGCGTTGGGTGGTCCCGGCCCTTTTCGCCATGAGCGTCCTGGTTGGATATGGCAGCGCCTGGCTGCATAGTGTCATAAAGACTCCGCCTGATCCTGGAAGTTGGACCTTGATTCTGCCGTTGAGCCTGCTCCTCTTCGCTGAAGGATATAGCTCCCCCATCCCTTTAGCTGAGGTGGGGCCACTGTCCGATCTGCCGGTCGTCTATCGTTGGCTGGCGAAAGAACCAGGCCCGTTCGCAGTTCTTGAGATCCCTCTTCATAGTGCCCCTCAGCCTGAGTATCCTGAGACGAAGCGCCTGTATGCCAGCACGCTGCGTTGGTGGGGGTTGGTCAACGGCTATAGCGGCTTCACCCCAAAGCGGCAGACCCTGTTGGCCGAGAAGCTCCAGGGCTTCCCCGACGATGAATCACTGGCAGCCATTAGGAGTTTGGGAGAGGAGGGAGTAAGATATGTCGTCGTCCACGCCGGGGAGGAGGGCCTGGATGCTGAAAGGTGGCGTGAAGAGGGGCAGTGGTTGGCGGCCCGTTCCACCACCCTGCGTCTGGTACACAGTTCGCAGGGAAACTACGTCTATGGCATCAACCCGCTGGGGGACGATATCGTCCTGGTTCAGGAGAAGGTGCCGCCGTCCCAGAGGGAAAGCCTGCCGCACCTGGTCCAGGCCGATTTCGCCGATGTTATTTCCCTGCTGGCTTACGAAGTGCAGGAGGAAGAGGACGCTTTGGTCCTGATCCTGTACTGGCAGGCTCAACGGCCTGTGGAGAGGGACTATACCGTCTTCGTTCACCTCCTGGATGGTGGAGGCCAGTTGTTGGCCCAGGGGGATGGCCCTCCGGTGTGGGGCCATTACCCCACCTCAGTCTGGCCGGTAGGGGAAGTGATACAGGATGAGCACCGTATCGCCGTGGGGCATAGCCATGCGGAAAAAGGTGAAATCTTCAGGGTTGGTCTCTATCTCCTGAGCAGCGGTGAACGTCTGCCGCTCGTTAATGACAAAGGGGAGGTCACAGGTGACTCCCTCCTTCTACCTCGCTAGGAAAAAGCAATCAAATATTTCGCTACTGGTTTTGGCCACTGTCCTCCTGGCTTTCGGGCTGCGCCTCTTTCGCCTGACCCATCATGACATATGGGGAGACGAAGCCTTCAGCATCTACCTCAGCAAACAGGTTTTATCAAGTGTGGTGGCAGGCGGGGCGGACACTCACCCTCCCCTCTACCACTTCCTCCTCCACTTCTGGATCCTTTGGATGGGCCGAACTCAGTTTGTGGTGCGCTTCCTCTCGGTAGGTGTTGGGCTGTTGATCGTGCCTACCACGTACAAACTTGGTCAGAAGTTGTTTGGCAGGAGGGTGGGTGTCCTGGCAGCCGGCACCACCGCCATTGCCCCCTTCCTCATCTACTATTCTCAGGAGACCCGCATGTATGCTCTGGTAGCCCTCCTGAGCGAGCTGTCGGTCCTCATGCTTGTCCTGGCTCTTAACAAGAAGAAGCTCATCTGCTGGCTGGCCTATTGGCTGGTCACAGCTCTGTCCCTCTATGCTCATTACTACGCCTTCTTTGTCCTGTTTGCTCAGAATATCTACTTGCTGGCTGCCAGGAAAAGGTACAACCTTTCCCTCTGGTACTGGTTTCCAATGCAGGGCAGCCTGGTCGTAGCCTACCTCCCCTGGCTTTTGGCCCAGACCGCCTTCCTGCAGGGCAGAGCCGGCACCGATCTCAGTCAACTGAGTCCCGCCAGTTTGGGCACTCTCTGGGCCAGAAGTTTGATCGCTTTCAGTCTGGGTACTACTGTAGAGCTTTCTATAGCCAGGTACCTTGTCTGGGGCTTCCTGTTCGTGGCTGGCTGGGGAGGGGTACATCTGCTGCGCCGCTCAGCCGACCGAAACCCAGGCTGGCTGGTAATCCTATATCTGCTGGTTCCCATGCTGGCTGCTGGACTGGTTAATCCCCTGTTGCCCTTTTTCCAGGAGAGGTTCCTGCTGCTGGTGGCCCCAGCCTTCCACCTGTTGCTGGCCGTTGGTCTGGTGGAGGCCAGGGAACGGTATCCCTTTGCCTGGTTCTTGCTTTTGCCCTTTTTATTGCTATCCGGCGCCTACTCCCTCAGCAACTACTATTTCGAGCAGAGATACGCCAAAGGGGAATATGGTGCTCTGATGACCTATGTGGAGGAGCATGGATCGGCTGATGATGCGCTCATCGTCTACTACCCCATCCAGCAGGCCCTTTTCGACTACTACCGTCCCCGGGGACCAACCTTCTACATCTTCCCCAAAGAGTATCCGCTGGAAGACCCCCGTACGGACCAGGACCTGCAGGAGATCGTTACCCATCATCCCCGGGTCTGGCTGGTAATGTATGGCGATCCGGCCGCCTACGATCCCAAGCATCTGATCGAGACCCGCCTGAGCCGGTGGGGGTATAAGAGCTTCTTCCGCAGCTATCGTGACGGCAGCCTGTCCCTGTATGTAACCTCGCCGGTCCTGGCGGAGGAGGTCATTGAATTTCCGCTCCAGGCCAACCTGGACAACGAGGTCCTTCTCCTAGGATACACTCTCAACACCAACCGGGTTGAAGCAGGAGAGACGTTGCTACTGACCCTGTACTGGCAGGCGCTGAGGAGGATGGAAAAGGACTACACGGTCTTCACCCATCTTCTGGATGGGGAGAATCGAATATGGGGGCAAATGGACGGCCAGCCTGTGGGTGGAACCTACCCCACCAGCCGCTGGCAGGTGGGAGAGATGGTGGTAGATAGATACGGTCTACCGGTATCCCCTGAGGCCCCGCCGGGAGAATACGAGATAGAGGTGGGCATGTACCTTCTGACCACCATGGAGAGGCTCCCTGTGCTTGATCAGAGCACACATCAACCTCTCCCTGACCAGCGCGTTACATTGGGGAAAGTACAGGTGGTACGCACGCCATGAAACCCAAAGACACTTCTCTTTTGACCAGGGCAGGCGCGAGACCTGCCTCTACCATGGCGACGTTCAGGGAGGTGATTTTGGTGGTCCTCATCCTTCTGGTGGCCAGTTTCTTTCGCCTCTATCATCTGGAAGGGGCTCCGCCAGGCCTGCAGCACGACGAGATATTCGACTCCAACTTCGCCCTTTCCATCCTGGCTGGGGAACGGCCCATCTTCTTCGAGGCCAATAACGGCGTCCTCCCATTTTTCATGTACCTGGTGGCCGTCTCCTTCCGTCTCTTCGGTCCCTCCCTCTGGTCATTGCGCACCGTGGCCGTGGCCTGCGGATTGGGAAGCCTGATCCTGAGCTACCTGCTGATGCGTGAACTCTTCGGGCGCGGTGTGGCCCTGCTGACCCTGGCTGGCCTCAGCCTCTCCTTCTGGCACATCTTTAACAGCAGGGTGGGGTTGGAACCGATCACGCTGCCTTTGCTGGAGGTGGCCAGTTTCTACCTCTTCTGGCTTGGGTTCAAGAGGGGTTCGGCGCTCATCCTCCTTCTGGCCGGCTTGCTTCTGGGCGTCAGCACCTATACCTATCATTCCAGCCCCCTGGTTCCTCTAACCCTCCTTCTCTTCCTGCCCTACCTTCTTCTCTTCCACAGAAAGCGGCTGAGGACGAACCGGTGGGGTTTGGCCCTGATGTTGCTCGTTGCTTTCCTCGTCTTCGCCCCCCTGGGGCACTACGTTCTCACCCGCCCACAAACCTCCGCGGCGCGGGTACGAGACCTAAGCTATCATCTGTATGCGCTCCGCGACGGCGACCCAGGCCCTGTCCTAAAGGATATGGTGGCCATCCTGGGAATGTTCGGCGTCCGGGGCGATCCGGAGTGGCGCTACAATGTAGCTGGCCGCCCTGTCTTCGACCCGCTCATGGCCTTACTCTTCTACGCTGGTGTCCTCCTCTGTATCCGCCAGTTCAGGGAAGCGGAATATGCCTTCCTGCTGCTGTGGCTGCCTGTCAACCTGCTGGCCAGTGCTGTCACTCCTCCCAGTCCATCCTTCCTGCGAGCGGTGGGGGCCATCACCGCCGTCTACGCCATGCCGGCCATCACCCTCATGGCCCTTTGGCGCTATGTGGACCGACGATGGGGCAGCAAGGGCCTGAAACTCCTGGCCATTGGCATCAGCGCTCTCTTGGCGGTCAATGCCCTCTCTACCTACTACGACTATTTTCTCATCTGGGCCAGGAACGAAGAGGTGCGCGAAATCTACAGAGCGGACCTGGCGGAGGTGGCCCGTTACCTCGACCGCCAGGAGGAGACCGGGGTGATATGCCTCTCGGCCCAGTACGCCGCCGACCTGGACCAGCAGGCGCTTTACCTGGTGTCAAATCGGCAGTGGAGCAAAATACGCTGGCACGATGCCCAAAAGGTCATGGTCTTCCCCCAAGGAGCAGCAGAGGAGGGGGTGACTTATATCTTCCCCGCCACCAATCAACCAGCAGGGGAGGCGGCCCAGTTCTTTGACAAACTGCCAGCCAGCGAGAAGTTCTTTGATCCCCAAGGTGAGCTGACCTTCGTGGCCTATCACCTCTCTTCTCAGGAGTTCTCCAAACTGGATATCCCTCAACCACAACAGGCTTTGTCACTGGCCTTGGATGACAAGATCGAGCTTCTGGGGTATGATCTAAACTCTACCATCTCCGCCGGGGGCAACCTCCATCTGGCCCTGTACTGGCGTGTCATCAACAGAGTGCCTGGTGACAGGAGCTATGCCTTCTTCACCCATCTGGTTGACCGCAGAGGCTATCTGTGGGCCCAACAAGATGCTGCTGGCTATCCTCCCTTCAGTTGGCAGGAAGGTGACCTTGTAGTGCAATGGTTCGACCTCCTGGTTCCCTATGACGCGCCCCCCCTGCCGTACGAAGTCAAAGTGGGGGTGTATGACAAGGCTACGGGAGAACGACTCCCCATCGTGGGGGCCGGTACCCCGCTGGCTGACAATGCGGCCACTCTGGGGGCCGTAGATGTGATCGTGGCCCAAGGGTTGGTTGAAACTGCTGACCTGGAGATTGCCAATCCATCCCAGGTCTACGTGGGTGAGGCCCTCCTTCTCCTGGGCTATGACCTGAGTGAGAGGGTCGTGGAGCCAGGAAGGAGTACCCACCTGACCCTCCACTGGCAGGTCAGGCAGAAACCGGACGGAGATTACTCGGTTGTGGTCAACCTGGTGGATGAGGCTGGGAAGGTCTGGCCTCAGGGGAAATACCAGCCTCTGGGTGGAGACTACCCCACCAGTCGTTGGGGGGAGGGTCAAATGGTGCGCGATCGTTTTGACCTGAGGCTTGACCCGCACACTCCAGCGGGGCTCTACGAGCTCAAAATAGGCTTGTATGACGAGGGAAGTGAGCGTTTTCTCCCGGTCGTGTCGGAGACGGGTGAAATCTCTTTGGGGCCCGTGGTCGTGCCGGTTGTGGAAAGGGAGTTCACTATACCTCCCATGCAACATCGACTGGAGACCAACCTGGGAGATCAAGTCACCCTCCTGGGCTACGATTTGAGCCCCTGGAGGGTAACACCAAGTTCCAGTCTGCACCTCACCCTCTACTGGCAGGCCAGAAGGGAGATGGGGACAAGTTATACCGTCTTCACTCACCTCCTGGACCAGGACAATCGGATCTGGGGGCAGAAGGACAGCATTCCCAGGGATGGGACCTACCCTACCACCAGTTGGGTTGCGGGAGAAGTGATCGTAGACGAGTACGAAATAGTGGTTAACCCCGAAGCACCACCTGGCCACTATCTGTTGGAAGTAGGGATGTACAATGCGGCTGCTCCCACCCTCCCCCGCCTACCGGTTCTGGACTCCATAGGACAGACGACGGGGGACCGGATACTGCTTGGCGAAGTAACAGTCGTGCGCGAATAGAAACCTATCCGAAAAGCGTTCGTAGTGGCGGCTTCCCCTGGCACCTGTGCGCCAGGACAGGTGAGCCGCTTCAGAACGACTAAAGTCGCCACTACCAGTGAGGCTCTAAGTCGTTGCCGTAAGGGAAGAGATGTGATATAATTTCGATAGAGGACTGGTGAAAGATGAATGAAAGTGGATCCACCATCCATCGGGCCCAAAGAGAGGTCATCGCTCTATATCGCGGCCTAGCCGAGCTGACCGACATCTTGGCCGAGCAGGAAGACGTCTTGCAGAAACTGCAGATGAGCTGGGCTTCCCTGAGCCGTGAAGTTGCCGAACAAAAGACCTTGCAGGAAGCCCTGGAACGAAGTGCAGCTACGGCCAACCAGATCCGCCGCATAGGTGTCCTCGTTCCTGAACTACGCACCTCCCTGGACAAGCTTCAGGCCAGGTTGACTGACCAAGAGAAGGAACAGAATCAACTCAGGGGGCTTTTCAATGTGAGCCGGGCCGTTAATTCCACCCTGGACCTGGAGAGATTGCTCAACCTGGTAATGGACATCATCATTGAGGTTACAGGGGCTGAACGTGCTTTCCTGATGTTGATTGATAAGGAAACAGGCAGCCTGGAGTTCAAGGTGGCCCGCAACATAGACCAGGAGACCATTTCCGAATCATCCTTCCAGATCAGCCGTAGCATTGTGCGACAGGTAGCTGAGCAGGGATCGCCGGTGCTGACCACTAATGCCCAGGAAGACCCCCGTTTCAGCGCTCAGCAAAGTATCATCAGCTACAGTCTCCGCTCCATCCTGTGTGTTCCCCTGCGGGTTAAGGAGGAGATAACGGGGGTCATCTATACCGACAACCGCATCAAGACCGGCCTCTTCCAGCCTCGTGACCGTGATCTTCTGACAGCCTTCGCTGACCAGGCGGCCGTGGCTATAGAGAACGCCAGGCTCTTTGCCGAAACCAGGCAGCGCCTGCTGGAGATGAATGCCCTGTACCAGGTTGGACAGAGCATCACCAGCACCCTTAACCTAGACCGGGTTCTGCAATTGATCACGGATGAGGCCCTTAAAACCATCCCCACCGCCAGCAAGGTCATCATTCACCTCATTGATGAATCCACAGACATGCTGGTGCCCAAAGCTCTGTCCCACCGTCAGAAGAAGAAGGTTGAAGGCAAGAGCCTGCTCAAAGGGCAGGGTATCGCCGGTTTGGCTATCAAAGAGAAACGAACCATCTATGTGGCAAACACCGAAACCGACCCTCGCTACTTTGACACTGGCACCGGGTTGAAATCGTTGATCGTTGCCCCTCTGATCATCAGTGGTAAGGTTATTGGCACCCTCAGTGCCGATAGCTTCCGCCTCAACGCCTTTGAGCCTACCAGCGAAAGGCTGTTGAGCTCGCTGGCCAATCAGGCCGCTATCGCTATTGACAACGCCCGTTTGTTCGAAAGTGTTCGTCAGAAGATGGATGAGATAGCCACCATGAAAGGGTTCCAGGACAACATCTTCGCCAGTATAGCCAGTGGCGTTATCACCACCGACATTGACGATTGTATAACCACCTTTAACCGGGCAGCGGAAACTATCCTGGGCAAGCAGGCGAAGGAGATTCTGACAAAACCATACCAGGAAGCCCTGGACTTCTTGAGAGAAACTCCCTTGCCTGATCTGCTCGAAGATGTCAAGGAGAAGGAAGCACGCTATATTGCTTATGAGATAGACCCTGAGCTGCCGCAGCGGGGGGAGGTCAATCTTAGCATGAGCCTCTCTCCCCTGAAAGATGCCGATGAGGAACCCCTGGGAGTGGCTATTGTCGTGGATGACTTGACCGAAAAGCGGCGTCTGGAGGCGGAACGGGAGCGCGAGGAGCGGGAGAAGCGTATGATCCACGACATTTTCCAGCGCTACGTGGCTCCGACAGTCGTGAACCGCCTCATTGCCGATCCATCCCAGGTAGCTTTGGGGGGAACTCGTCAGGAGATTACCATACTCTTTGCCGACATCCGGGGCTTCACCTCTTTCAGCGAACCACTGCCTCCCGAAGATTTAGTGGAGATTTTGAACCGCTATCTCTCACTGGCCATCGAAGCGGTTTTCCACTATGAGGGAACTCTGGACAAGTTTATGGGGGATGCAGTGATGGCCTTCTTCAACGCTCCTGAAACCCAACCCGATCACACCCTACGAGCGGTCAAGGCTGCTTTGGCCATGCAACGGGCCATTGCTAAATACCACCGTCAGTTGGACGAGAGTCAACGTCTAAGCTACGGTATAGGGATTAACGTGGGGGAGGCGGTGGTAGGGAACGTTGGCGCCGCTCAATTGATGAACTATACTGTTATTGGCGATGTCGTTAACCTTGCCAAGCGATTACAGGAAGAGGCTAAGGCGGGGCAGATCCTCCTCAGCCAAAGTGCGTACGATTGCGTCAAAGGTTTTGTAAGAGTCAAGCCTCTAAAGCCCACCAGGGTTAAGGGCCGCAGCGCTCTGGAGCAAATCTACGAACTGGTTGGGCTGAAGAAGCGTCGAAAAAGCACTGAGATCAGGTGATCAACCCTGTCTACCCCCTGGCTGACCCCAATAAGTTGGGCCAAATGGCTTGGCCAACACAATCTATAGGGCTTTGTGAGATTTTTCCGCTGCGCAAACCCCAAAAACCTCCGTACTCCCTTGACAAAAAGGGATTTTGGGGTATAATGGATTTAATTCGAGATTACCTTTCTGGTCCTTATTGTTGCCCTGATATTCCCTTTTGGGTGTGATAGACGAAGGACTTTCAAGCCTTTCCTTGCCCCGGACTTCGAGAACATGGAGCGGGTCCTCACCCGCAATATCAGTTACTTCAAGGGCATTGACACCGGTAAGAGAATCGAAGCGACCTTATAAGGAGGTATCTCGACTGACGTGACCAAGAGCTCGAGGGGGAGGGAGTTCTTGGGTACCCTGCCGCCCCGAAAGGCGAGAACCCCCTATACCTCACATCGCCCTCAACATCACCAATCGCCGCTAGTGGTGAGCCACTGTGTTTTTGATGGGTGTGAAATTGGATTGCCCATAAGGACGCAAGACCACCTATCAAAATCAGTGTGTCGAACCGCCAGGCTGTCTACCACTTCGAGGCGCACTACCGGCCGCTAAGAGTCAAGGTAGAAGCGATAGATTGTCCCTCCCCGCCCTAGACCGCGAGGTGCGCTACGAGTACTACTACGACGTCGGACCCGATGTCACCTTCGACATCAGGCTCTGACCCTTTCCGAGAAATCTCAACCTTTACGAAAGGGGGTGATGAAGCGGGACAAAGCGATAGTGTGGAAGGATCTACCAAAGTTGGTTAGAAACACTCTATGAAAAGAAGGAGAGACAAATGAAGAAGTTCCTATTGTTTACGGGTGTTCTTCTCACCCTGGTCTTGGTTTGGGCTGGGTGCGCGCCGACCCCGGCCCCGCCGCCAGCGGCGACCCCGACCCCGCCGCCAGCGGCGACCCCGACCCCGCCACCAGCACCGACCCCGACCCCGGAGGAGGTAGTCGAGGAGCCTCAGTACGGAGGGATTCTGAACTTCGCGGTGGCCAAAGATCCCCCGTCATATGATTGCCATCGGGAGACCACTTTCGCCTGTATTCACCCCGTCGCTCCCTTCTACAGCACCCTTCTCCGGTTCGACCAGTGGAACTACCCTGAGGTCGTCGGGGATGTGGCTGAGAGTTGGACGATCTCTGAAGATGGCCTCACCTACACTTTCGCCATTCGCGACGGGATCAAGTTCCATGACGGCTCGGCCTTGACGGCCCGAGACGTGAAGGCCACCTATGACAAAATCATCTTCCCCCCGGAAGGGGTCGTCAGCAAACGTAAGGGTTCCTATCTCATGGTAGAGTCGGTAGAGGCACCGGATGACCACACCGTGGTGTTTAATCTCAAATGGCCATCCCCCTCTTTCCTGGCCAACCTGGCCTCGCCGTGGAACTTCATCTACAAGGCCGACATCATCGAGGACGACCCCCACTGGTATGAGACCAACGTGAATGGGACAGGACCCTTCAAGTTTGTCGAGCACGTACCTGGCTCGCACCTGACCGGTGAGAAGAACGAAGACTATTTCGTGGAAGGCCGGCCTTACCTGGATGGCTTCAAAGCCATCTTCATCAAATCAACCTCCGCTCGCGTGGCCGCCGTTCGAGGGGGTGAGGCGCTGATCGAATTCCGGGGCTTCTCTCCCGCCGCCCGGGACGAAATGGTCGCCGCTTTGGGAGACAAGCTTACCGTTCAAGAGGGCCCCTGGCTCTGCTACCTGTCCGTGGCCATCAACAATGAGAAGGAGCCCTTCGATGATGTCCGCGTCCGCAAGGCCCTGACCCTGGCCCTGGATCGGTGGGAAGCCTCCGAGACGCTATCGCAGATCGCCATGCTGAAGTACGTGGGCGGCATCATGCGACCGGGCTCCCCATTCGCCATCTCTGAAGACGAGCTGACTCAACTGGCTGGCTTTGGGAAGGATATCGAGGCTGCCCGGGAAGAGGCACGCGCGCTGTTGGCAGATGCCGGGATACCTGAGGGCTTTTCCTTCACCTTCAAGAACCGAGATCTGCCCATGCCCTATGAGCCGCTAGGGGTATGGCTGGTGGACCAGTGGCGACAGATCGGCCTCGATGTGGAACTGAAAGTTGAGGAAACTGGGGACTTCATGAGTGACCGGGCCGAGGGCAACTTCGAAACCATCATGGACTGGGAGTGCGGCTTCATGGACGAGCCAGACCTGCAGCTCTACAAGTTCCTCTCCCACGGGATAAGTGGGTCGAATTACTCCCGCTACACAGATGAGGTTCTGGACGAGCTGTACGAGAAGCAAGGTCGGGCCAAAAGCCCCGAGGAGCGTCTGGACCTGATCCGGCAGTTCGAGAAGCGCTTGTTGGACGAGAAAGTTTATACCTTCCCCACCCTCTGGTGGTTCAAGATCAACCCTCACTGGGCGAAGGTGAGAGGCTGGAATCAGCTCCCCAGCCACTACCTGAATCAGGACCTGCGAGACGTCTGGCTGGCTGAGGAGTAGCGGCAGGCTTACACCCCGCCGTGAACTGAGAAGTGGCGGCAGGCGTGCGGCCCGTCGCCCACTGGGGCGACGGGCCGTATCCTTTGCAGTGCGGCTCCTCTAGACAAGCGCGGGCAGCGAAGACACATGCAACGCTATGTTATCAAACGCATCCTGTTGATGGTCCCTACCCTCCTGGGGGTGGCAATCTTCATCTTCGTCCTCATGCGGGTCATACCAGGCGACATCGTCCAACTGAGGTACACCACCGAAGGGGGGTACGTCACGGAAGAGGTGCTGGCCATGGAACGGGCCCGCCTGGGGCTGGACAAGCCGTTCTGGCAACAGTTCATCAACTGGATGGGGGGAGTTCTGCGCCTGGACTTCGGGGTCTCCATGTGGACAGGCCGGCCCATCACCTACGAGATCGGCATCCGGTTCCAACTCAGCCTCCAGGTAGCCATTATGGCCACCCTGGTCGCAATCCTGATCTCGATCCCGTTCGGTACTCTGGCAGCCCTCCACCAGGACACCCGGATAGATTATGTGATCCGGGTTTTCAGCATCGCTGGCCTGGCCACTCCCTCTTTCTGGTTGGGAATCCTCATCATCCTCTTCCTGCTCATCTACTTCCAGTGGGTGCCGCCCATGTTCTACACCCCCATCTGGGAGGATCCGCTGCAGAACCTGAAGCAACTCATCTGGCCAGCGCTGGCGACGGGCTATCGTTATTCGGCGGTGGCCACTCGGATGACCCGCTCCGCCACCCTCGAAGTTCTGCGAGAGGACTACATGCGCACGGCCCGGGCCAAGGGACTGGCAGAGCAGCTTGTCATTCTTCGTCATGCCTTGCCCAATGCATTGCTGCCGGTCATCACCGTCATCGGCTTAGAATTTGCCTTTTTGTTCAGCGGGCTCATCGTCACCGAACAGGTCTTTAACCTTAACGGTCTGGGGAAGTTGTTCGTGCTGTCCATCGCCCACCGAGATTACACCATGACTCAGGCACTGGTCCTCCTGACAGCCGCCACCTTCGTCGTGGTCAATTTCATGGTGGACATGCTGTATGCCCTGCTGGATCCCAGAATCCGGTACCAGTGAGGAGGAGCTATGACAGCGCAACATACCGGAGTTGAGAGAGCCTTCCCGGCAGCACGGCCGGTGACCATTAGGCTGCCCGGATGGCTTGGGACCCCCTTGTGGTTCGCGCGACGGAAGCCACTAGGAATGTCCGGGGCGGTGATCATTCTCGTCATGGTTCTGGTTGCCATCTCTGCGAATTACATCGCCCCCTATGATCCCCTGGATACCAACTACCGAGCCATGATGCAGCCGCCCAATCGCGCCTCCTGGCTGGGGACCGATGCCTTCGGGCGCGATATCTTAAGCCGGCTCATTTACGGCTCGCGCACTGCCTTGCTGGTAGGGTTTTCGACCTCGTTCTTGGCGGCCACGCTGGGGGCGATCATTGGGGTCGTTAGCGCTTACTATAGAGGCAGAATTGACCTCTTCATCCAGCGTATCATGGATATCTTGCTATCTTTTCCGCTTATTGTCATGGCCCTGGCAGTGGTGGCTGTGCTGGGTACCGGGACGGTTAACGTGATTATGGCCATCGCCGTCCCCATGCTTCCCCGCGTGGCCCGCGTGGTGCGCGCCAGCGCCCTGGCCATCCGAGAAAGCCTGTATGTGGAGGCCGCGCAGGCTGTGGGTGCCGGTCCCGGCCGCATCATCTTCCGCCACATGCTTCCCAACGTCATGGCTCCCTATCTCATCATGCTGACCGCCTTCCTGGGACAGGCCATTTTGCTGGAAGCATCCCTGAGCTTTGTGGGTCTGGGTGTTACGGAGCCCACGCCTGCCTGGGGGCTGATGCTCCGCGGGGCTGCGGTAGAGTTTGCCGAGCGAGCCCCGTGGATGGGTATCTTCCCCGGCCTGGCCATCAGCCTGGCCGTCTTCGGCTTCAATGTGTTTGGCGACTCGCTGCGCGATGTCCTGGATCCCAGGCTGCGCATGTAATAGCCCCGCTCGCCTTCTGGATCAACTTCCAAGCAACCATGGAACGACCCTTCTTCCCCCTCGGCTGTCTTTTAATTCTCTTCGCAGTGGCAGCCGGCCTCTTTGGGGCGCACGTGCTACGTGCGCGGCTTTCGCTGGAGGTATAACCGAGGTGAAAGAGACCAATGCTGAGCACGTCAACGGTGCCAAACGTGCCGTGGAGTGGATCCTTAGTGAACTCAGGGGTGACAACGGTGCAGATGAGAGAGGCGGCGACATCAGTAGTGAGCCTAAACCCGTTTCTGTTGACCCGGAAGATTTCACGGAGGGGATCAAGGCCTTTCTACAGAAGCGGCAGCCACAGTTTGGACTATAAGGAGTTGGGAATTTCACGTACATGGACTCGGAAGTGCACCATTACTTGCATATGATCGAAGACCTGCGCGACCAGGTCAGCGATTTGATCGCCAACCTTCCCGCTGAGGCGTTGAACTGGCGTCCCGTCGAGGGAATCGAGGACCATGCCACCAACTCCCTGGCCGTTCTGGCCACCCACATCGCCGGCGCTGAGCATTTCTGGATCGCCGAAGTGATCGGCGGCCAGCCTCCCACCCGCGATCGCCATGCGGAGTTTGCTACTAAGGCTACCGGTCCCGCTGAGCTTCGTCGCCGTTTGGAAGAAACGGGGGTGGAGACACGAGAGGCGCTATCCTCCCTACGCAAAGTGGATCTGGATGGAACACGTGAGGTCAACGGCCGGACGGTCCCTGTTCGTTGGGCCATCTTGCATGTCATCGACCATACGGCTCTCCACCTGGGTCACATGGAAATCACTTATCAGTTGTGGAGGAAGGGTCAAAGCAAACCCTCACCTCGATGGTTTCAACGGCTGCCTTCGAGCGACTAACTCCGAATGAAGAGAAGCGTCTGTCTATGTACATCCATGAGGAAGTATGCACCAATTGCGCTAAGTGCATCCCCACTTGCCCCGTACGGGCAATCTATGTAGATCGCAGCAGGAAACACGTGACAATAGACCAGGAATTGTGTGTGGAGTGTGGCGTGTGTTATCGGTCTGGTGTCTGTGAACATGCTGGGCTGGTTCGACCCACGCTGACGTGGCCGCGCTCTATTCGCGCTGCGCTGAGCGACCCGCTCATCGTCAACCCAGAGACACGGATCCCTGGGCGTGGCACAGAAGAGATGAAGACCAACGAGGTGACTGGTCGCTACAGGCGCGGCTACCTCGGTATAGCTGTCGAACTGGGCCGGCCTGGTGTAGGTGCTTCCTTCGTAGACATCCAGAAGGTGGCCTGTGCTTGTGCACGGCATGGGGTTCACTTCTGCCCGCAGAACCCGATCACTACTCTGATGATAGATACCAGCACAGGCGATATAAATCCCGAAGTACTTGGGGAGCGCGTGCTTTCCGGCATTGTTGAGTTTGAAGCTCCACTCGAAGACGCACCTGCCATACTGGACACCTTGCGGGAAGTATCCAAGGAGCTGGACACAGTCTTCAGCCTGGACGTAATTAGCCTGGTAGAGCCGGATGGGAGCTTTCCCATCTTCCCTCTGCTAGAGAAAGCGGGCCTTAGCCCCTCACCGAATGGCAAGAATAACATGGGGCTAGGCCGCCCGGCCTTCGATTTCTTCGGAGACAGCGCATCATGACCCATACACTGCATCGTTTCGGCAATACAGAGAATCTGCACGACGACTATGTTGTCTTTGCCATGTCGGCTAAGGGCATCAACGAAGAAGGTTCGCATGTAGCCATACGCCGCTTCATGGAACTGGCATTTGAACTGGATCCGGTCAACGCAGGGGACACGATGACCGGCAACATCTTCACGCACTCACGCCAGCACATCCTAGATGGCATTCAGGATGTGGGTATTGCACACGCTGTCTTCACCGACGAAGAGAAGGTGGCGACCTTGCTCAAGCGTGTGCGCGAGGCAGATCTGGGCATATCGGTCGTGGTTAGCGGGCTTTTCGATCGAGTCCGTGAGCGTGCGCAGCAGGCAGGTCTACGTCAGCACACTGTTGAGTGTTCGGTTGGTGTGTGGGGCCAGGTTGACCGACTGCCAGACGCCCAGACTATGCAGATAACCACCATGTGCGGACATGGCTTGATCGCCGCCGACCTGGTTAGGCAGCGGGCACTGCATGTGCGTGCAGGTCGCATGAGCGCCGCGGAGGCCGCCTGTGATCTGGCTCGCCTCTGCGTGTGTGGCATCTTCAACCCCGTGCGGGCAGCGCGCCTATTGGAAGCCATGGCCGCTAGTAAGGCCAGGAAGGAACAAGGTCAACCTGTCGCTGCTGGCCAAACCGTCGCCTAAGAGCTTATCTGAAAACGCTGGTAGTGGCGACATTAGTCGCTCTGAAGCGGCTCACCTGTCCTGGCGCACAGGTGCCAGGGGAAGCCGCCACTACGAATAGTTTTCGTAGAGGTAGTCACCATGCGCTTGTTGGAATGGGAAGCGAAAGAGTTGTTGACTGAGGCGGGGATCATGGTACCCCGGGGGAAGGTCGTTTCTTCTCCGCAAGAAGCGGCCCGCTTCGCCGCTGAATTGGGCCAGCCGGTGGTGTTGAAGACCCAAATCCCGCTGGGTGGACGGATGAAAGCTGGGGGCGTGCACTTTGTCTCAGACCGGCGTCAGGTCGCTGTGAAGGCGGAGAGGCTGCTGGAGAAAAAGGTCAGTGGTTTTCTGGTGGAAAAGCTGCTCGTCGAGGAACAGATTGAACAGGGGGACGAGCTGTTCCTGGCTGTCACCTACGACGCTACCTCCAAACGGGCCTTGATCCTGGCTTCGACAGAAGGGGGAATCGCTGTAGAGGAGGCTGCTGAGGTGGTACGCCGTTATCCTCTCTCCCTCTGCAAAGCATTCCCCACCTACCAGGCCCGCGAGGTGGCCAGTCAACTGAGCACTGGCGGCAGCCTCCGCAAGCTGACCACTGTGGTCACCAATCTGGTAGGGCTGTTCACTCGCTACGACGCTCTGCTGGTGGAGATCAACCCCCTATTTCTGACCAAGGGTGGGGATTACGTGGCCGTTGATGCCCACATAGAGCTGGACGATGAAGCCCTGTTTCGCCACAGGGACCTGGTGGAGCAGCTCGCCTTGGCTGGACGGGGAGAACGCCCCCGCACCCCCTTCGAACAACAGGCAGTCGAAATTGATACGGCAGACCATCGTGGCGTGGCCGGACGGGTGGTAGAGTTTGATGGAGACCTGGGTCTCCTCATCGGTGGGGGTGGAGCCAGCCTGGCTATCTTCGATGCCGTGCTAGACGCCGGCATCAAGCCGGCCAACTACTGTGAGATGGGCGGCAACCCCAGTGTCTGGAAGGTAAAAGAGCTGACCAAGCTCATCCTGGCCCAGCCCCAGGTGGAGAGGATCGCCGTCATCATGAATGTGGTCAGCAACACCCGGGTTGATCTGGTAGCGCGGGGGGTGATCAAGGGCATTCTAGAGCTGGGCCTCGATCCGGCGGGGAGGATCGCTGCCTTTCGCATCCCCGGCTCCTGGGAGGAGGAGGGCTTCGCTATCCTGGATCACTATGGAGTCCCTCACTTCGGGCGAGAGACGGCCATTGATGAGGTGGTGAAGGGGATAACTGATTGAGGGTTCTCTAATGGCCATTCTGGTTGATCAACAGACCCGCATCATCGTCCAAGGGATCACCGGCCGGGAGGCGGCTACCTTTACCAGGGAGTCTCTGGACTACGGGGCCAGGATTGTGGCTGGGGTGACCCCAGGCAAGGGCGGCAGCGAAGTACACGGCGTCCCTGTCTACGATACGGTGGCGGCCGCCCTTCACGACCATCAGGCCCAGGCTTCGGTCATCTCTGTGCCAGCGCCTTTCGTCAAAGATGCCGCCCTGGAGGCCATTGATCATGGACTGTCACTGGTGGTCATCATCACCGAGCGGGTCCCCCGCCGCGATGTGGTAGAGCTTCTCGAAGCAGCGGAGGATGCTGGCAGTCGGGTGGTTGGCCCCAACAGCCTGGGAGTGATCTCACCGGGCAAGACCAGGGTGGGGATGTGTGGCGGTTCGGCCGATGCAGTGCGAAGGGCCTACCAACCTGGTCCCGTTGGTGTCATCTCCCGCAGCGGCGGCATGACCACCGAGATAGCCAACATGCTGACCCAGGAAGGGATCGGCCAGAGTACCTGTGTCAGCATCGGCGGCGACCCAATTGTCGGCTCCACTTTCCTCGACCTGCTGCCTCTCTACGAGGCCGACTCTGAGACCAGGGCCCTCGTCCTCTTCTGCGAGCCTGGCGGCAGTATGGAGGAACAACTGGCTGAGCACCTGCGAGAGCATGGTTCCCGCCTGCCGGTGGTGGCCTTCGTGGCCGGGCGGTTCGCCGACCAGATGCAGGGGGTGCGCTTTGGCCACGCCGGTGCTATTGTGGAGGGAGAACGGGGAAGCCCAGCGGGCAAGATCGCAGCTCTGCGCCGGGCAGGGGCAAAGGTGGCCGACAGGCTGTCGGAGATACCACACCTGGTGAAGGAATCATTGGAG
>JBHIDP010000014.1:0-24886 GCA_046760185.1 Anaerolineae bacterium | reverse complement strand
TATCGTGGCCCCGAAAGTGTGACAACCTGGCAAGGCTGGGACATAAGCGTGAAACGCTTCCTCGTCTAGTTCTATCACCACTGTGAATTGGTAAACTGTCATTCGAGCACCTCTCCGTGAATCTGTCCGGTGATTTGTGATTCAATTGTAGTCGGATTCAAAGTGAATATCCCGACAACAGGCTTGAGTACTTGCGGCCAGGGGACTGAGCGCATATAATGGGGGCAGCCCCAGCTCCGTACCAGCTCTGGTGGAGAAGGAAGATAAGGGAGTATGGATGCTGAGGCCAGTCCTGGGAGGCAGGGGATACGGCTCCGCGCTCAACCTCGCCGTACCCTCCGGTACATGCCCCGAAATCCCGTGCTGTACCAGAGACGGCACGGTGATCGAGCAACGAGCTTCCGAGAGCCCTCCGCTGAGCCTAGGTCGGGGCGGCCGGATTTGAACCGGCGACCTCACGGACCCGAACCGTGCGCGCTGAACCGGACTGCGCTACGCCCCGATGGATTAACATTTATTATATCCTATTTTGATCCTCTGTACAAACCGCAAGTGGGCGGTAGTGGAACCGGAAAGGGGGTGTGTGATGAGAAAGAGGGATATCCTCAGTCCTCTGAGCCTGCTGCTCCTCATCCTTGGTGCCATCACCGGTATCACAGGCTTGATTGAAGCCGCTCTGGACCTGAACCGCTTCGTCTATCACAAATACAGTGCCTATCTCTTTGCCGCCTTGCTCGGCATCCATCTCTTCTTGCACCGCAAGAGTCTCATCCTCTACATCAAGAGATACGTTCTGTTGCTGGATGCAGCACCGGCTGCGGTAGCGGGTCCGCTCAAAGGGGTTGCTGTCTCCCCAGATTCTCTCGACTCCACCGCTGTCGTGGAGAAGAGCGCAGCCCCACAGTTGTTAAGCCGCCGCCATTTCCTGCTCTATTCACTCTTTGCCGCAGGCGGTTTTGCCGTGGGCAGGACCTCTTTGGCCGGGCAGGCTGGTATGGCCGCGGAGGGTGGGGACCTGGGTGAGGTCTATCACCAGTGGAGCAAGCCCAGCTACATCGGTCTGCTGACCAGGGCTCTGAACTGGGGGGCTCAGCCGCCGCTCTACAAGACCTATCCCTCGGCCAGGAAGGTCCATCTCCCTCAGGATCTGAGCTTCCGTGGTCTGACGGTGGAGGAGGCCATCAACAAACGACGTTCGATGCGGGACTATTCCGGGGAGGCCATGTCCCTGCTGGAGTTGTCAGCGCTGTTGCACTACGCCTATGGGTTCACCGGTCAGCGCACTGTTGCCCTACGGGCCGCTCCCTCAGCGGGAGCCCTGTACCCGCTGGAACTTTATCCGGTGGTGCACAATGTCTCCCAGTTGCCCAAAGGGGTCTACCATTACTCGGTGCAGGACCACTCGCTGGAGTTGGTGAAGGAAGGTGACTACCGAGCCAGGATGACCCAGTACGCAGTCGGGCAGGAGATGGTGGGGCAGGCAAACGTGGCCCTGGTGGTGACGGCCATCTTCCAGCGCACCCGCTGGAAGTACAGGGAGCGAGCCTACCGCTACGTTCTCCTCGACGCTGGCCACCTGGGCCAGAACATCTACCTGGCGGCCACCTCCATGGGATTGGGCCCCTGTGCCGTCGGTGCCTTCTTCGACGATGATATCAACCGTTTGCTGGGCGTTGATGGGGTGAGAGAGGCCGCCATTTATCTATTGGTGGTGGGCAAGGTCTAACCCGTTTGAGAAAGGTGGAGGAGAGCATGAAACGTGAGGTTCCTCTTTCCAGCGCCAATCGCCTACTCAACAATGGGCCGGTTGTCCTCGTTACGGCCATGCACCGTGGGCAGCCCAACGTGATGACCGTTGCCTGGGTTACCCCCCTCAGCTTCGATCCACCGCTGGTGGGGGTGGCCATCAGCCCCCGCGCCTTTACCCACCAGATGATCAAACAGAGCGAGTTTTTCGTCCTCAATGTACCGGGCCGGTCCCTGGCAGAGCAGGTGGAGAAGTGCGGTCGGGTGTCGGGGCAGGAGGTTGACAAGTTCGCCGTGGTCGGATTGACCCCGACCGATGCTGTGGAGGTGGAAGCCCCTTGGATCGAGGAGTGCCTGGCTCACCTGGAGTGCGGGGTGGTGAATGCCATAACCCTTGGTGATCATACCCTGTTCGTGGGCCGGGTGATCACAGCCTGGGCTGAAGAGGAGGCCTTTGAGGAAACATGGCTGCTGGAGGAAGAGGAGCTTAAGCCGCTACATCACCTGGGAGCATCCTTCTACGGGGTTCTTGAGGAGAGGATTGACCTTGCTGCTCCAGAAGAGGAGGAGGAAGAATGAAGCTGTGTCGCTTCTTTGTACCGGAGGAAGGACCACACCTGGGAGCGGTTGTGGGGGAGATGGTCTACGACCTAACATCCCTGGGGGATGAGGTCTTCTCGTCCTTCTCCGCATTGTTGGCTTTCTCCAGAGAGCTGGAGGGAGGGTTGGTCCCTTTCCTGGAGGAGTCCTTGAAGGGGGGATCCCCGGCTTATGCCTATCAAGACCTGGACCAACCGCCTGCGCCGGACATCCCTCACCTTTTAAGTCCGATAGATGTTCAGGAGGTGTGGGGTGCGGGCGTGACCTATCTTCGCAGCAAAGAGGCGCGGGAAGGGGAGTCGGCCGAGGCCGACTTCTACGGTCGGGTCTATGAGGCGGTGCGGCCAGAGATTTTCTTCAAGACTACGCCCCACCGGGTGGTGGGGCCGAACGACTATGTCTGCGTGCGCCGTGACTCCACCTGGACCTCCCCGGAGCCGGAATTTACCCTGGTCCTGAACACCGAGCTGGCCCTGGTGGGCTACACCATCGGCAACGATATGACCGCCCGTGACATAGAAGGTGAGAACCCCCTCTATCTGCCCCAGGCCAAAACCTACAGCGGTTGCTGTGCTCTGGGCCCGGTGATCACCCTGGCCGAGGCGGTGTCTACACCCAGGAACCTCCCCATTGAGTGTGCGGTGTTCAGAGGGGATCAGGCGGTCTTTCAGGGCTCCACTTCCACGTCACGAATCAAGCGGGACTTCGGAGAGCTGATAGCCTACCTGGGTCGGGACAATACTTTTCCCCACGGTGTGGTCTTGCTAACAGGGACAGGCATTGTGCCGCCCGATGACTTCCGTTTGCAGGATGGAGACCTGGTGGAGATCAAAGTGGAAGGGATCGGGACCCTGCGCAACCCGGTGAGGCAACTATCATGAGACAGCCAGAGGCCCTGCTCCTGCACGAGAAGGACAATGTGGCTGTAGCCATTGTGGACCTGGCGGCCGGGCATGTGGTGCCACTGTTAGGCCCCAGGCGCGATCAGGAACTGACCCTGCTTGACGATATCCCCTTCGGCCACAAATTTGCCCTGGCCGACATCGCTGCCGGTGCCCCGCTCATCAAGTACGGGCAGATCATGGGTCTGGCCACGCGACCCATCACCCGGGGGGAGCACGTTCACGTCCACAACGTGGAGAGTCGGCGGGGACGGGGGGACCGGGGAGGTGGCTGATGCCGAGGCTTGAGTTTGAGGGATACCGTCGGCCCAACGGCCGCGTTGGGGTCAGGAATCACGTTTTGATCATTCCGGCGGTGGTCTGCGCTGGACACGTGGCCCAGCGTATCGCCGATCAGCTTGAAGGGGTTGTGGCCGTCACCCACCAGCACGGTTGCTCACAAATCGGGGCCGACCGCGACCTGACCCTGCACACTCTGGTTGGCTATGCCAGCAATCCCAACGTAGCCGCGGCCCTGGTTGTGGGCCTGGGATGTGAAGCGGTGCCCGCTCAGGAGGTAGCACAAGGGGTTGCTTCCCAGGGGCAGCGGGTAGAGACGCTGATCTTCCAAATTGACCGTTGCAGTCTTGTTTCAGAAATGGTATAATATGGGGGACTGGATTGTCTCCGGTTTTCGACCGGGATTCAACAGCCTTGGTCAGCCTCCTGAGAAGGGCCAGGAGTGGCATCAGGACGATGAAGATTGACTCCTATTCCTTCGGTCGGATAGTCATTGAGGGGCACCAATATACGCAGGACCTGCTCATCTTCCCCGACCACGTTGATACCGAGTGGTGGCGAAAGGAGGGGCATGCCCTGCATCCCGATGACTTGGCGAAGGTGCTTGCGGCGAAACCGAAGGTGTTGGTGGTAGGCACAGGCAACTCAGGCATGATGCAGGTATTGCCTCAGACGAGGGGGCATTTGGAGAAGCAAGGAATACAACTGATCGTGCAAAGAACGGACGAGGCCTGGCGCACCTACAACCAGCTCTGTCGCTCTGGTGAGGTCATGGCTGCTTTTCACCTCACCTGCTGAAACCGGCCATGATGCCGGGGGGATCGTCACACTATTTATGGGGATTCCAGGGGGGCGAGTGCCCTCTTGAAGCGAGCTTGAAGGGAGGAAGGGGGGAGCAATGATGGACAACCCGATCAGACTGAGATTCGAGCTTGACGATTTGGAAGGCCTTGACCACTATGCCGAGGCTGTCCCTTTGCAGGAGGCAGAGAGGGATTTTGAGGGACCCGTCCTGAAGTACAACCGTCAACTCTATGCCGTGTTGTTGTGGGTTGTCCGTCAGGAAGGCAATCCGGTCTCGCTGGCTATGTATCACACTCCGGAAGGGGAGCTCAAGGTGGACATGCATGGCCTCTTGGGGGCCTCCCGCAGCCGTCACATTGAGCCTATGCTGAAGGTGGTTAGCGTGATGAACAAGGCCAGGTCACCAGGCGGCAGGCAACTTACCATTAGGAAAGTCAAGGCTCTCCGGAAAAGACGCAGAGCCAAGAAGGGTTAGTTGAAGTATCCCATAGGCAAAGGAGGTTTTACGGATGCTTGAGAAGATCAAATGGCTGGGACACGACGGCTTCCGCATCGAGGGGGAGAAGACGGTCTACATTGATCCTTTCAAACTGAAGGGAAGTCCCAAGGCAGCGGACATCATCCTCATCACCCACGAGCACTATGACCATTTCTCTGCGGAGGATGTGGAAAAGGTGCGTACGGACGATACTGAGATCGTCACCATTCCGGCCGTGGCCGAGAAGTTGTCGGGCGAGGTGCACACCGTTAAGCCGGGGGATTCACTGACGGTGAAGGGCATCCCCATCGAGGCAGTGGCGGCCTACAACGTGAACAAGTTCCGCAGCCCTGGTGTACCTTTCCACCCCAAGAACGCGGAGCACGTGGGCTTCATCCTCACCATGGGAGGCAAGCGCATCTATCACACCGGGGACAGCGACGTCATCCCGGAGATGGACGACTTGAAAGTGGACATCGCCCTCATCCCGGTGAGCGGCACCTACGTCATGACCGCTGACGAGGCGGTGGATGCTGCGGAACGGATCAAGCCGGAGCTGGCCATCCCCATGCACTACAACGCCATTGTGGGCAGCCTGACCGATGCCAGGAAATTCAAGGAGTCAGCTTCCGTCCCGGTGGAGATACTGGAGCAGGAGAGCTGAGGAGAGGCTGTAGCACAGGCTACCTAAACCAAAAGCATTCGTGCAGAAAATATCTCTATTGCTCTTGACTTTGCCCTTGTAAATGGGATCAAAAGCCGCCGGCCCAGAGGGCCTCTGGCCCGGAGGGCGGGAAGTTATTATTGCACGAGTACAAAGGGGCGCCATCTGGCGTCTCTTTTTAATTCGCTGGATGATGAGGTCGGATTCTGACCTATTTTGGCCACGGCGAAGAGGACGACTGGCCCGCGCTGCATGAGGGTGTCGGTGGCGTCAGAGAGGATGCGGCGCGCTAGAGAGGCACCAATGGGCAGAGCAACCCTTACCTCTACGTCCCTTCGTGAAATCGCCGATATTGCTCCTTATTGATCCTGGCCTCGACGAGCACTGGGCGTTGCAGCGCCACAGCCTTGGCCATAACGTCCCCGGCGGATTCCGGATCGTCAATGCAGCGGTACGCCAGCCCGAAGGCGCCGGCTAGCGCGCGGTAGTCCACCTCACCAAAATCAACGCCGTAGCCTGGTTCCTGTCCGGTCGCGGCCTGCTTCATATGGATCAGCGCCAGTGACGCGTCAGCCAGGACGACCACCACGACCGGTGTTCCAAGGCGTGCCAGGGTCTCCAATTCGCCAGCATACATCAGCAGGCCACCGTCGCCGGTGACCGCCGCCACGGACACGTCAGGGCGGGCCAGCTTCAGGGCCATCGCGGCCGGCAGTGCGTAGCCCATGGCCGATAGCCCATTGGACACAAAGTAGGTCTTGGGTTGTGTCGTCACCCACGTCTGCAAGATGAGCAGTTTGTGTGCCCCGACGTCCACGGTCACCATGCCGTCGGCCGGCAGCGCCTGCCGCAGAGCGCGGAAAACGATCTGAGGCGCCACCGTCCCATCGGGTGAAAGATCCTGAGGTGCTATCCGTGCAGCGATGTCGTTCCGAATTGCTGCGGCCCAGCTCGCATCGTCCCCCTGTCGTACCAGCCTCAAATGACGCAGCATGCGACGCAACTCGCCGTCGTGGGCCAGTTTAGGGCTGAAAGTCGGATCATCAGCGCCGGCCTGGGCCAGGCTGATGACCGGCACTTGGAAGGTCCATGGCTTGATGAAGTCAATACCATCGAGCCCGACTGCCAGGATCAAATCGGCCTCATCTAACGCATCTCGCAGCGGCTCATCGCCATATGCTCCGTAGGTGCCGGCAAACAGCCGATGGTCCTCGGGAAAATGCCCTTTGGCCTTGGGCGTAACGGTCACAGGGGCTCCCCAGGTCTCGGCCAGCACCTGGAGCTCTGCCTGCGCGCCGGCTTGCTCCACGCCGATGCCGGCGGCGATGAAGATGCGCTCGGCCTGCTCAATGCGCTGTGCCGCTTCCGAAAGGTCTGGTAGCGATCCAGTCGTCTCGTTGTACCGCAGTTGTGGCTCGAAAGTCGATGCGGACACCGGCTGACTCGCCTCTCGATGGACTCGAGACACTGCCTCAGCCGGCGAAAGGGTGAGGTGCACCGGTCCCCAGGGTGGGGTCATCGCCAGACGCCAGGCCAAGGGCAATAGTTCCGGTGCCGTGTCGGCGGTGAGCGGCAACGTGAGCTTGGTGGCCGGTCGGTACAGGGCGTTGATGTCAATCTCCTGGTGCGTTTGCCGGGGGTGCTCGGCCTCATCGAGGTCGGCGGTGATGGCTAGGACCGGCGCACGTTCGCGGTAACTGTTGGCCACACCGTCGAGCAGGTTGACGGCGCCAGGCCCCAGGGTTGCCACGCACACGCCAGGCCGGCCGTTGAGCTGACCATCGGCATCAGCCATGAAGGCGGCGGCCGCTTCGTGATGAACCAGGATGTAGTCAATACTCACCTGCCGAAGCGCCTCGATGACGCGCAGGTTATCACCGCCCGGGAGTCCGAAGACGCGTTGGATCCCCTGGACCTTGAGGAAGTTGGCGATGTAGCCGGCTGTATCAAGGTGGTTTACATGCATCCTTCCACACCTCAGTTCCACGCCTTCAGCGGATGGCCTTCGGCTTAGCGGGTAAACGGATGCGCCGCCCTTCGCTGCGGATGGGGGTCAGCGCTTCCTCCTGCTCCAGCCCCTTGAGCGAAACCGCCCAGGCCTGGCGCAGCTTCTGCTCCCGGCTGGTGATGAGCGCCTTCGAGGGTTCTGGCAGCCGCAGCAGGAAGTCCCGCACGGCGTCGTCGGTCACCGTCTCGAAGTTGTCCACGATGAGGAGATACGGCTTCGTTTGCAGCAGTTTGCGTACCGATTCCTGCTTCTCCTCCAACGGCTGCTGGGCAATGCCGGGGTAGTCCAAGGTGCGGGCGACGGCGTCCAGGACGTCGTTCAGGGCCAACTCCCGGTCCTTGGCCGTGGTCCAGATGAAGCCGTCGAAGGTGAGGATGCCGTCGGCCGGGACCTCGCCCTTGCTGACCCGCAGGCACTCGCCAGCTACCTCCAGGGCCAGCGCTGTCTTGCCGATGCCGCCAATACCGTCAATGCAGGTCAGCGGCCAGCGCGAGGCCAGAGCCTCCCTCACCCGCGCCCTCTCCTTCTCCCGCCCGATGAACTCCTTTCGAGGCGGCAGGTTGCTGGGTATGGTGGGTTGGGGCGGAGGTTCAAGAGGTTGTTGCTCGGGCAACGATGTAGGTTGTTTGCGCAGCCGCATGTACAGATAGCCGAGAACAGCCAGAATAGCAGCAGCAATCAACCCTCCGAGGGCCTCCGGAAGCGCGTTGCGAAGGATCTCTAACAACGCGTCCACCTATCCCTCCCCTCCTCTGGTCTCAGTCAACATCTCTGAACGTCCTCTTCCCACCAGCCATCAACTGGCTCCGCCCACCCACACACGGCCCTCAGGTGCAAGGGCTGCCCCTACCCCAGCATCGCCCTCAGGTCAAGCATACCTACCATGCCTACGGTCGTTGAGCTCGGATCAGAGCGACGATTTCATCAATCACCACGTCCACGTCAAACTCGTTGAACTCAGGGCCCTCATAGGCAACGTACCGGCCATCTTCGAAGCGGAACATGCACACCCCGACACCATCGTGGTAGTGCTCGCGCAAAGACCGCATCCGCCCAAGAATCCACTCCGGTCGGTCACGGCCGACGATCAAGAATGCCCAGAACGAGTAGAAGTGAGGCAACGATGACCGAATCCACTCCTGCCATTCACCAATCTGAGTGCCTGCATAACGCAGCTTGAGGTCCACCGAGGTGTATTTGACCTCTTTCAGACGCTTTTCCAGGTCAACGCTGCCGCCCCGTTCCGGCCGCCTGACACCGGACGGCGTCACATGCGCCCGCGTCCCCGCCATCTTGGCTTCGCCGGCCATCAGAGGCACACCATCAGCGCGGAACAAGGCCATGTCGGGACGATGGGTGCTGGTCAGCCCCTCGATCTCTCCGCCACTGAGTGCTGCCCCCGTTCTGGCCGTGATGATGGTCACGATGACCTGCTGCCACTGTGTCCCCTTCTGCCGATAGAGCCCTTCGTCCAATTCTCCTGCAATCCACAGTTCGTTGTAGGTCTGTACCGTGTCCAAAAAGGTTTCGCGAACGTCCCGAAATCGCACGTTGGGCGTGCTGCGGATCAGCTCGAAGAGGTCTTCCCATGTCGGCAACATGCACCTCCTTTACCTCGCTTAGCTTTGGGCCCGGCTCAGCCGGCGTCCTCGGATAGACTGATAGGCGCTACACAATTGTTCGTACGCTGCCTGGTCAATAGCAAGCTGCCCCAGCAACAAAATCTCATCGCCAATCGCCAGAGCATCGTCGAAGGCCCGACGCCGGAGATGCTCATCAATGAGCGGCAAAGCCTCGATCAGCCTGCGACGGGTTGGGCCGGACGGCTCGATCAGGCGAATACGCTCACTCTCCTTCGTTTCCAACTTGAGTACACCCCCTCCGTAGCTTCGCCCAACCAACTCAACGCTCAGCATGGTGAAGGTGGTGTAGAATGAGGCAACGCGGATAGCAATCTCTTCGGGCGACATCTCGTGCTCATCGTGAAAGTACAGGCCATGGATCAGATTGTGGTTGACGACCTGGGCCTCGTTGACAATCAGGCGCGGTATCTCATGTGCCATGTAGGTCAAGAAGGCCGGTGGTACGCGAACGCCTGGCACAGTATACCAGGGTTCCCTGTTGCGGCACTTGTAACCTTTATGTACCCCTTTCTCGACTCCCCTCTCGATGTAGCTCCAAACCCGGTGCTCAGCCGCCACTGAAGGAGGCAACTGGCAGTTCAAGAGGTAACAGGGCACACTTTGATCCCGCAACCGTTCCCACTCTTGGACCGAGAAGCGCGCCCCTGGCATCAGCCTGGGCTTGGGGGCAGCCGGCCTCAGGAAGTCCGGCTCGATTTCCCACCAACGTGTTTTGGCTTCTGTTAAGAGAAAATAGGCGTTGCTCCCGGTGACCACGCCGATGTCCACAGTGCCCAGCTCGCCCAGGGTCGTGGTTTCCCCGGTTTCAACGACGGTCTGGTAGACCGATAGGCTGTCGCGCGGCAAGAGATAGCGCGTCCATCTCTGAGCATGTTTTGCCCCACGAGCAATCGGCGCGTCTCTGAGACTTTGGCCTAACTCGGTCAGATCGTCGAGATTCTCCAGTCGGATCACCCGCAGGCCTGGCGCGGGACCATCAGATTCGGCCAGCAAGATGACGGTGTCTTCAAGCACGTCAGGGAAAACGCGTTCATCGAAGGTCACGACGGCTACAGTCGCAAAACGCTCCAGCAGGAAACGCCGGACGGGCTCAGCGTAGTCAACCTGGAGGAGCTCAGCCGGGACAACCATGGCCAGGCGACCGCCAGGCTTGAGGAAGGAGATGGCATGGATAAGATAGGGTGCCCACGAACTGGTCAGGCGTGTCAGTTCCACGCCAGCCCGACGAGCGGACTGCAAGGCCCGCCTGCGCGCGGCTCCTTTGAAGTGATGGTAGCGGACGTAGGGAGGATTGCCGACAATGACGTCTACCGGCGGCGGGCCAAACAGATCAAGTTGCACCTGAAAGAAATCCGCGCAGATGATCCCAGGCGCGCCAACCCCCGAGGCATCGGTCAGCAGCCGGCAAGCCCGGTCGTAGGCGACCTCGTCCACCTCGACACCCTGAATCTGACTCACGGCTTGCGCGGCCGAGGCCCCCAGTTCTACAAGGTGTTGGTAAGCTTCCAGCAAGAAGACGGCCTCGCCGCAGCCGGGGTCCATGACGGTCTCATCGGGGCTGCGCACAGCCCAGTTTACGATGGAGCGAGCCATCGGCTGAGGCGTGTAGAACGCGCCAAGTTGCTTCTTCTTGCTGCGAGCAGTCAAATTACTCATGACTCCAATTCCGTACACTCCTTCATGTCTCAGATCAAAGCCCTAGAACGTGCCGCAGTTGCTCTGAATGGCCTGCATGTCCGTCGGCGGCATCGTCCCCAACCGCCGCTCGATCATGGTCTGCTTGATGGTACGAACGATGCCAGTGGCCACCGAAGGGAAGAGTAAGCCTGCTTCTTGCCAGCCGCTGATCAGATGATCGCCGTCCAGCAGCCGATCCACGTTGCTGGTGATGGCCGCGACGATGACCTCCTGCCGACCCTGGTGATACTCGCTCGTGCTGACGACAACGGCCGGGCGGCGCTTGGCTCCTCTCTCGTTGGTGAAGACAAAGCACACCAACACTACATCTCCCTGCTCATAAGTGGTCATAGGCCGCATCCTTGTCGTTGTCCCATAGCTCGGCCAGCACGGGATCAGCCTCAGCCGTCAGGGCCAGCAGACCTTCCTCTTCGATCAAGGGCGGCAGGTCCTCGGCTAGACGTTCCTCCAGCACCTCCAGTACGTACTGGCGCATGGAGACGTCCCGGCGGGCGGCTGCCAACCGCAGGCGACGCTTTATTTCTGGGGGGACGTCAATCGTCAACCGGGTCCGTTTCTCATTCGTGATCGTCATATGGCACCTCCACACTGTCAGTGATACCACATTGGCACCAGGGTGACAAGTCACATTCCTAAATCATCGCCTTCTCCTCCAGAATGCGCCCATGCAATTCGGTGAAGGTCGGCGGCGGGGCGACGTCGGTGCGGCGCTTGAGTCGTGCGGCATCGCTGGGGCAGGGTATAGCGCACAGACCGCAGCCGAGGCACACCGCCTCGTCCACGATGGGGAACTCGTCACCCAAGACCAGCGCGTCCACGGGACAGGCTTCGATGCAATCTCCGCAGCCGATGCATATCTCCTCGTCAGTAGTGCGCAGGAAGTAGGTGGCCATGATATCGTCGCGGGCCAGCCGCCGCCGGGCGATGGGACCCACGTTCCAGCAGGCGTGCTGGCAGCAGTTGCAGGTGTGTTTGATGCCTTCCTGCGAGTTGTCACCCATGTGCACCAGCCCGCTCTCCTCAGCGAAGCGGGTGATGGCCAACGCCTCGTCCACGTCAACCGGCCGGGCCATCCCTCGTTCGATGAGGTATTCGGCCAGCTCATCATATTTCATGCACACTTCCAGCGGGTGATCACAGAGGGCCTTACCCAGTAGTTGGGCCGTCATGCGGCACGGACAGTGGGCCACGGCGATGGTGCGTGCCCGGCCGATAACGGCTTCCATCATCTCGTAGGTGTACACAGCTTCGAACGGGCCTCTGATGGCCTGTTTGATGGGGATATAGCGGAAGGCTTTGGTGGGGGTGGCTCCGTAGGTCTGCTTGATCTCCGGGGAGCGGAAGTACCTGACCATGCGCTGGGCCATGTCTTCAGCATGGGGTGTGCGCTCCCCTTTCCAGAAGAAAGATTGAGGGAAGCCGTAGCCCACTTGCTGGAGAGCGTAGCCCGACTGCCCATCCTTGGTAGTGCCGGAGAAGAGCAGCCCTCGTCTGGCCAAGCCCTCCAAAATGCCTGCCACTTCAGCCACTGGCCGGCCCAGGCGGGCGGCCACCTCATCTGCTGTGGCCACTTCCAGCGGGATACGCGTGTTGGGCACGGCCAGGGCCGCCTCTGCCTCAGCCGGGCTGAAGTTGGCCCGCAAGATGCCCAGCAGCTCGTCCTTGAGCGGGTAGCCCATACCCAGAGCGTGCAGGTGGTGGGCCAGTTCGTTGTAGGGATCAAAGGTCATTGGTATACCTCCGTGTACGCGTTGCTATTCAGGCAAGGCAAAGATGGAAAATTGGTTGCGATCTTGCATAGGATAGACCGCAATACTAACCAGTGAGCCAGCGCAGCACTAACCTGGGTGCACGGCGAAGGATGCGCTTGAAAAGGGTTTCATAGCTCAGGGCACCGACGATGACATCGTATAGGCCCTGGCGCAGAAATTGGCTTTGGGTGAAGAGGTCATAGCCAAAGCGGGGGATGCGGTAGAAGAGTTGAGCGATGCAACTGGCGTATTTGAAGTCATGGTTGATTTGAGCGTTGGCTGCTTGGCTGTATCCTGAGAGATCAATGTCACCATCCTTCAGGACACGGGAAATGGTTCGAGCGGCCAGGAGACCGCTCTTGATGGCATAGTAGATCCCCTCTCCCAGGAAAGGATCGGTCAATCCTCCGGCATCGCCGACCAGGAGAACTCTACCCTTGTGCAACCTCTCCTTTCTGCCTCCCAGGGGGATGAGGTGCCCCTTGCGCTCTATGCTCCTGTGATCTCTCAAAGCAGGCTGGCTCTTGATGAAACCGGCCAGGTAGCCCTTCAAATCTATCTTCAGCTTGGGGCCGTAGGTGCCTACCCCAACCGACAGGTGCTCGGCCTTGGGGATGATCCAGGCGTACCCCCATGGGACGTAGCCAAAGTCGAACTGGACGATACCCCACCACCGCTCCAGGGCTGCGTCGCCAACTTGAACTTCCGCTTCCAGGGCCAATCCCACCCGCCGATTCTTCATCAGTCCGACCGCTCTGGCTACCGCACTGTTGGCACCATCAGCCCCTACCAGCACCTGGGCCTGGAAAGCACTGTCCCTGGTCTGGGCTACCACGCCCTTTGCCCTCTGTTCCACTTCCCTGACCGCCTGTTCCTCACGCAACTCGGCCCCGGCGGCTGCTGCCTTCTTAGCCAGGTAGAGGTCGAATCTGTCCCGCATCACTGTCCAGCCCACTGGCCGCCCCATCTCTATCACCAGTGGCTCCCCGCATCGGTAGGAAACCATACCGGTGGTCATGGCCATCTCGTAGGTGGGGCTGAGGTCAAAGTCGAGGAGCCGGGGCACCTTCTCTGGCAGACCACCGCCGCATGCCTTGTAGCGCGGCAGCCTCTCCTTCTCCAGAATCAGGACTGACAGGCCGGCCTTGGCCAGTTCATACGCTGTCACAGCACCGGCCGGCCCTGCTCCGGCAACAATGACGTCATACGACGATGACAACGGCTATCCTTCCTTATCCCCTATTCCCTAAGCCCTATAATCTCATCCTGCTTGGCCCACATCTGAGCTTTCTCAAACTCGGTCTGATGGTCATACCCCAAGAGGTGCAGCACCCCGTGAGCTACCAGGAGGTCCATCTCCCTTTCAACAGGATGGTCATGCTCGGCAGCCTGCTCTTCGGCGCGAGGGTAGGAGATCACCACGTCACCGAGGTACTCCGCTGCGTCTGGAGGTGAGATGAACTGGTCCGCATTCTCCATGCTGAAGGCCAGCACATCTGTAGCTTCGTCTACCCCACGGTATTCCCTGTTCAGTTCCTGGATAGTTTCATCGTCGGTGACCAGCAGGGTAAGCTCCTTGCGGCCACGAGCGCCAGCAGCCCAAAGCGCCCGGCGGGCGACATCACGCATCCGCACTCTGTTGATCATCCTGTCGAAAGGGGAGTCGGCCTGGATCTCCATCTCCAGGCTGAAACTATCTTTTCCAGCTCCCTTTAGAGCTTCAGCCACGGGCCTCCTACCTTTCTGGCCGTCTATCTCCCTCACCGCTGATTTCCGGCCCTGGTTCCGGTTCCTTTCGTTCTTCGGGATACTGGACCCGGGGATGAAAGATGCCTTGAAGGATGTTGGCGAAGGCTTCCCGGATCAGGTCAATATCCCGCAGGCTTAGATCACACTCGTCCAGTTGGCCACTCAAGAGTCTGTCGTTGATGATCTTACGCAACAGCTTATCAATCTCTTCGGGAGAGGTAGGGTGGGTAGCGCGGGCCGCGGCCTCGACGCCGTCAGCCAGCATGACGATGGCTGATTCGGGGGTCTGGGGCTTTGGACCGGGATAGCGGAAGTCTTCCTCATCAACGGCCTCGTCGCCTGCCTGCTCGACCGCCTGGTGATAGAAATAGGTAGCCAGCCTGGTACCGTGATGCTCGGGTATGAAGGCCCGTATCTTCTCTGGAAGGCCGTACTTCTTGGCCAGTTCCAGCCCATCTTTCACGTGGGAGATAATTATCTGCGCACTGGTCTTGGGGTCCAAACGCTCGTGGACGTTGATCCCGTCCGACTGGTTCTCGCTGAAGAAGTAGGGGCGTAACGTCTTGCCGATGTCATGATAGTAGGCTCCAACACGGGCCAGCAGGGGATCGGCACCGATGGCTTCGGCTGTTCGCTCAGCCAGGTTGCCGATAATGATGGTATGGTGATAGGTGCCGGGAGCCTTCAGCAGCAGTTGACGGAGTAAGGGTTGATTGGGTCTGGCCAGGTCCAGGAGTTGCACAGCGGTGGCGATGTTTAGGATATTTCCCATGGCCGAGAATCCGCCCAGGGCCAGACTGGCTGAGAGGGCCCCGTTCACTATGGCCGCTGCTGCCAGAGTCAACAACCCTTGAGTGTCATACCTTTGGGTCTGTAAGCGGAAGAGCATAACCACGGCCAGGTTGGTGAGAGCCACATAGGTACCGGCCCGGACGAAGATGTTGAGCCTTTCCACACGCCACAGACTGAGACAACCGACCACCCCGCCGGCCAGACCATAGACCATCAGTTCGAAGTTCAAGGGGTTGCCGGTGATGAAGCCGAGCATCAGGCTCAGGAAAAGGGTGGTGATGATGGCTATTTCCGGGTTCAAAAGCACGATCAGCAACATAGACACGGCCGGGAGGGGAAGGAGGTAGGGGAGGACCACGCGTCCCTGGGTCAGCTTGGCAGCTACGACGAAGAGGACGATGAGCACCCACACCAGTATCATCTGGCGGTGGCTCTGCCAGAAGGTGGGTCGGAGACGATAGAGGTACAGAACCAGCACTATGTTGGTCACGGCCACGAAGAGGAAGGTGCCAACGATGTTCTGCCAGTTGGTCTGGGTCCCTAGCAACTCCAGGGCTTGCAGGGCCTCCAAGTCCTCAGGGGTTACGATATCCCCCTCACGGAGAATAGCCTCCCCTTCGAGGATGGTGCGGCTGACCGGTTTCACCTCAGCTCTGGCTTTGGCCCTGTTCCCTTCGGTGACCGGGGCGTTGTAGAAGCTGTTGGCCCTGATAAACCCCTTGGCCAGTTCATTGACGATCTGTGCTTCCTCCCTGGAAAGATCACGGCTTACGTAGCTGGGGAGCAAGCGCCTGGCGGCGGTCACCTGTCCGGGACGGATCTCACCACGCATGCTCTGCTCCAGGCCCGAGAGGCTCTCTTTGACTACGGCTTCCCAGCGCTCGTCATCCAGGTTCAAGAGGTTGTCTATGACCGTGACCGGAGGGGCCAACTCTGGGATGTCCTCAATCAACGCCCTCTTTTCATCGAAGGACAGGTAGGGATCGTGGCGTATGGAATCCAGGTAATCGTAGACCTGGCTGGCTCGAATCACTTGCTGGCGGGCAATTTCGACATCGGGCGGGTCGTATACGTCCTCCACTGCGGCTACTGCTTCCTCGCGAGCCGTCTCAGTCTGGATCTGGCTGACGTAGGTGATGCGGCGCGGCGCTCGGACCTCCTGGGGGCTAACATCACCCGCTTCCAATTGTAACTGGTTGGGGACGAATTGCCAGAGCAGAATGAGACTCAGCACAGCCACCAGTAGCACGCCCATAGCTACAGTACTGGCTACCTGCCACCATTTCCTGTCTTTTCTTTCGGAAGTTGAAATCAATCTCCTGCGACCTATAGTTGGCATCCTCCCTCCTTCAACTCAACCTATTCTCTGCACCCTTGAATGAACTGAGGCAATTCATGTTGGAATGAGAGGTTTGACGCGCTTCAATCTTTGGCGCTCAAGAGCTCTCTGACCACCTGGTTGACCATCCGGCCATCGGCTCTACCCCGTAGCTCGGCCATGAGGTGGCGCATGACGTCCCCCATCTGCTTCATCCCTGTGGCCCCCATGGCCTGGATCGCTTGCCGGGCTGCCTCTTCGATCTCCTCCCGGCTCATCTGCGGCGGCAAATAGGCCGTGAGGATGGCCAATTCTGCTTCCTCCTGTTTGACAAGGTCTTGACGGCCTCCTTTGCTGAACTGTTCTATGGCCTCGCGCCGCTGTTTGGCCTCCTTGGCCAGCAACGCCAGTATCTCCCCTTCATCCAGTTCCCCCATTTTCTCGACCTCAGCATTTTTGATTGAGGTCAGAGCTAGCCTGATGGCCGAACGGCGAAAGGGGTCACCCTCCCGCATAGCTTGTTTCAAGTCCTCCTGCAACTGCTCCTTGAGTCCCATCCTTCTTTCTCCTTTGTACTCGTGTTGAGCCTCCCGCAGGTTCAAAGAGTGATGACCCCGCTTGAAGCTGCACTATAACCTGCGGGAGGATAGATGCCTGGCCGGCCCTTTCCCTAGCCCGTTGGTAGCAAAGATAGACAGAGCTACGCCCGCCAAACAGAGGTTGTAGTTCTAACCCGGTGGCCAGCCTAACTTGCGTCCGCCCAAAAGGTGCATGTGCATGTGTTGTACCAACTGTCCGGCATCGGGACCGGTGTTGATCACCAGGCGATATCCTTGCTCATCAATCCCTTCCGTCTGAGCAAGCCGATGGGCCACGTAGACCATGTGGCCGACGATACCGACATCCTCCAGGCCTACCTCGGCCGGGGAAAGGATGTGCTTGTTGGGGACGACCAGGATGTGGACCGGAGCTAAGGGATTGATATCGCGGAAAGCTGTCACTGAATCGTCCTTGTGCAGGATCTCACTCTGCACCTCACCACTGACGATCTGGCAGAAGATACAGGTCATACTCCTCCTCTCCTTTCTTCCTCAGTATCCAGTAGGCCTCGGATCATGGGTTGGGAAAGTCAAGCGTTCGGTGATCCCAGAGGCTCTCTCAAGGGGGACTGTCTGACGACAACACCCCGTACATGCTGCCATTGACTACATTTATCAGCTTCGTGGGAAGGATTCTGTTGGCCAGGTTGGCTTCACACTCCGTCGTCACCCGTACGTAGTTGTCTGTTAGACCGGACCACACCTGATGGCCGCTGGCATCTCGCCTCACCCTTCGTTCCCACAACACTGGCAACCTTTTCCCCAGAAGATCGGTCTGGAAGGCCCGTTCCGACCGCCGTGCCACATCCCTCATGATACGACCACGCCGCTGTTTCACTTGAGGATGCACCTGGCCTGGCATGAGAGCGGCCCGGGTGCCGGGCCTGGGTGAGTAGGGAAAGACGTGGATGCGAGCGAACCCTATCTCCTCGACTGTACACAGGCTGTCGGCGAACTCTGCCTCGCTCTCCCCTGGAAAACCGACCATCACATCCGTGGTGATAGCCACCCCAGGGATAGCCTGGCGTGCTATCTCGAGCAGGCTGCAAAAATCTTTGACCGTGTAGCGTCGCCCCATACGACGCAGGGTCTCGTCGCAGCCACTCTGAAGGGGCAGATGCAGATGACGGCAGAGCCGAGGGTTCTCCCACAGTGGCAGGTAGGAAGGGGGGAAATCCCAGGGCTCTACAGATGAGAGACGAAGGCGCGGCAGTGATGTCCTTTCCAGAATAGCCTTGGTCAACTGTCCAAGATCGGTGCCCAGATCGTGACCGTAGGAGCCGACATGCACTCCCGTCAGCACTACCTCCTGGCATCCTGTCTGCACCAAACCGTTTATCTCTTCGACGATCTCATGGATCGGACGGCTCCGCTCTCGACCGCGAGCCAGGGTGATAATGCAGAAGGTGCAGCGGTTGTTGCATCCGTCCTGAATCTTGACGAAAGCACGGGTCAATGTCGCGGTCACGTGAAGAGGGGCTTGCCCTCTCTCATGAGAGAGAACCTTCCCTTGGCTGAAACCAGAGCCACGTGACCGCGCGTTGGTGTAGGATGAGGGAACAGGCTGTTGGAAGCCAGGAAGGGCCGGTATCCCCACGTCTGCGCTCACTGGCTCAGGCTGCTCAATCCCAAGCTCCTGAACCAGCCTGACCAATCGCTCTTTACCGCTGTTACCGACGACCAACTCAACGCCATTGATGCGGCGAAATTCCTCTGGCTGTATCTCTGCGGCACAGCCGGTGACCACGACCACGCTCTGTGGATTGGCACGCAGCACCCGGCGGGTGATTTGACGTGACTTGCGGGTGGCTTCGTGAGTTACGGTGCAGGTGTTGACCACGCACAGGTCCGCGTCCCGGGGGTCCAAAGCTATCTGATAGCCGGCCGCCACAAAATCACGGGCCAGGCGCTCGCTTTCGCTCTGATTCAGTTTACACCCTAGAGTGGTCAAATACACCCGCATATTACATAAATGATACCACTTATTCTTCCCAAAATCAAGCCTGAGTTAGCAACGGCAAGGTGAGGGAAGTCTGAGGACAAGCGGCGTGCCGAAGGTGGTTTGGCAAGGGTGGGGAGAGGTGATATAATGGAGCCTTGCGGTAGCGAGATACCCTGGAGTGAAATCGGCGAGGAGGTTTGAAATCCTCCCGCAGGTTGGAAGAGTGATAGCTCTGAGGTCGCTCTAGACCTGGGAAACCCGCTGTGCCTAAAAGCTTCGCTGTAACCTGCGGGAGGATGGACGCTGAGTAGAGGCGAGGAGGTTTGGTGCGCATAATCCTGTACACCGGTAAGGGCGGGGTGGGGAAGACGAGCGTGGCTGTGGCCACAGCCCTGCGTTGTGCCGACTTGGGCTATCGCACCGTTGTCCTCTCCACCGACGCGGCCCACAGTCTGGCCGACTCCTTCGACGCGCCTCTGGGAGCTGAGCCTACCCCTATCTCCTCAAACCTGTGGGGGCAGGAGATCAATGTCCTTCACGAGATGGAGCGGTACTGGGGCACGGTGCAGGCCTACATGTCGTCCGTCTTTGCCTGGCAGGGGATGGATGAGCTTATGGCCGAGGAGACCAGTGTCTTCCCTGGTATAGGTGAGTTGGCCAGTTTGATCCAGATTGTGAGGCATCATGACCGGGCAGAGTACGATGTCATCATCGTTGATTGTGCTCCCACCAGCGATACCCTTCGTCTCTTGTCCTTTCCTGAGGTGGCTCGCTGGTATCTTCGCCGTATCTTCCCCATCGAGCGTAAGGTTGCCCAATTGGCTCGCCCCGTGATACGCCCCTTCTTTAACATGCCCTTTCCCGAGGACGAGGTATTTGAAGCCATCAAGGATCTTCTCCTCAAGCTTGACCGCATGCACACCCTGTTGGCCGATCCCCAGAAGTCATCTGTGCGCCTGGTCCTCAACCCGGAGAAGATGGTCATCAAGGAAGCACAACGGACCTACACTTACCTGAATCTTTATGGCTATCCCACCGATCTGGTAATCTCCAATCGCTTGATTCCGCCCGGGGTGCAGGACACCTACTTTGATGCCTGGAAGGAGGCTCAGGAGAGGTATGGCCGCCTGATCCACGAGGCCTTTGCGCCCTTGCCGGTGCTGAAGGCACCTCTCTTCGACCAAGAGGTCGTGGGTCCGCAGATGTTGCGGCGCATGGCTGAGAGCATCTACGGCGACGGTGACCCAAGCCAGATCTACTTCCAGGGGCGGACCCATTCCATCGAGAAGCGCGATGGCCACTATGTGTTGAGTTTCCCCCTTCCTTTCGTTGAGAAGGGAGATGTGGATCTGATACGCCACGGGGACGAATTGGTGGTGCAGGTGGGGAACTTCCGCCGTAATCTGGTACTTCCTCATTCCCTGGCGGCCTTGGAAGTGGAAGGGGCCAAGCTAGAGGGCGAATTGTTGAACATCACCTTTGTGAAGGAGGAGCGAGAAGCCGCAGTGAGCGGAGAGGGGTCTGGCTGATGATGGAGCCGGCCTGGAAGCAGTTCATGATAGACTACAATGAGGGCCTGGGGGTAGTCTATGAGCGATTTGTGCTCAACAACTATTTGGAAAGGCTGGTGACGGAATATAACATAAAGACTGTCCTGGAGGCCCCCATCTACGGCATGGCCGGAGTCTCAGGCATCAACAGCGTGCCTCTTGCTCAATGGGGATGCAGCGTGACCCTGATAGACACCGACGCCGAACGGTTGGCTGATGTGGTCAGGCTCTGGGATGAGCTTGGGCTCTCGGCCCGCTTTATCCATCGGGAGGACCTATCAACTCTGCCTTTTTCCGACGGTGTCTTTGATATGGCCTGGGAGTGGGCGGCTTTATGGCATGTCGCTGAGGCTGAGGCTTTGCTCAAGGAGCTGGTGCGAGTGTCCGGTAAGATAGTGTTTGTGGCCATGCCCAATCGCTGGCAGGTTGGCTACCTCATGCGCAAGTACCTGGTTGACAAAGAATTCTTCGCCACGGTGAACGAGTCGTGGGCTGATATGGGTTGGGTCAAGGGGGTTTTGCGCGGGGAAGGGCTCCAGGTGGTGGAAGAAGGTGTGATGGATATTCCTCCCTGGCCCGATACAGTCATGCCTGCCGCCCAGTTCCTGGAGCGCTTGGGTCTGAGGTCAAAGAGGCTTCAAAACCGGTTTTCTGGCGACGACTGGCGATGGAGCAGTATGGATTACTATCTGGGCCGGAGAGCCGATCTCAAGGAGCTTGTGGAGCGGTATACGTTCCTGGAGAAGCTTCCTCTCCCCTGGCAGTTGAAGGCCATTTGGGCCCATCATCGCTACGTCCTGGGGTTGAAAAGGTAACTTTTACCCGCATTTCCGAAACCCACGCCGTGAGGCGTGTGGAGAGGGGCTAGATGTGGGTAAAACACAGGGTTGAAAAGGTGGCATCGGAGTCGGCGGTTCGCTGGCGAGGGTGGAGGTTAAGTTGAACTCTTGAGCGCCGCCGGAAATGCGCGAAACGTCCAATCCGTGTCTGGTGCGTTTCGCGCCTTTTCGTAAATGCTGGATAGGGGGAGGAACAGCCTTTGATCCCGGTCACCGAGGTCAGTCTGGGTCCCAGGGAAAGAGAATATGTCTTGGATTGCCTTGATAGTGGTTGGATCTCATCCCTGGGCAAATATGTGGGCCTGTTCGAGGAGGGATTCAGCCGCTATTGCGGTGTGCACTACGGTGTGGCTACCAGCAATGGGACCACGGCTTTGCATCTGGCTTTGGCCACTCTGGGTATTGGCCCGGATGACGAGGTAATCGTCCCCACTCTGACCTTCGTGGCTACGGTCAATGCTGTGACCTATACCGGTGCCAGGCCTTTATTTATTGATTCCGAACCGGAGACCTGGAACCTTGATCCTGGCCACCTGGAAAAGATGATCACGCCCCGTACCAGGGCTATTATCCCTGTTCACCTCTACGGCCACCCGGTGGATATGGACCCTGTTCGTGCCATTGCTGCCCGGCATGGGCTCTACATAATAGAAGATGCGGCTGAGGCCCATGGCGCTCAGTACAAGGGGAGAAAGGCTGGCAGCTTGAGCCATCTGGCCTGTTTCAGCTTCTACGGCAACAAGATCATAACCACCGGTGAGGGAGGGATGGTTATCACCGATGACAAGGACCTGGCGCAGAGGGCGGCCTGGCTGCGGGACCAGGCTATGGACCAGGACCGGCGCTACTGGCATGCGGCTATCGGTTACAACTACCGTCTGACCAATGTGCAGGCTGCCATCGGCTTGGCCCAGTTAGAGCGTATCGAGGAGTTTGTCGTCATCAAGCGGAAAAATGCCGCACTGTACACCTCATTGTTAGGGGATGTACCAGGAATCACCACGCCGGGGGAAGCTCCCTGGGCTCGCAACGTTTACTGGCTGTACTCGATTCTGGTGGATGAGGAGCGGTATGGGATGGGTCGAGATCAGTTGGCCGCATTCTTGCGGGAGAAGGGGGTGGATACCAGGCCCTTCTTTCATCCCGTTCACACCCTGCCCCCCTACAGGCAGGGTCAAAGGTTTCCTGTGGCCGAGAGATTGGCCCGGCAGGGATTGAGCCTTCCTTCGGCTGTCACGCTGAAGGAGGAGGAAATCGAGCTGGTTGCTAATCTTATCCGCAGGAGGGCCAGGCAGTGATTGTGCCCATGGAGCCTGTCCATGCCAGGGCCGCGGCCCAACTGCACGCCGAGGGCCTGCCAGATGCCTTCCTCACCAGGCTGGGCCACAGTTTCCTGACCGCTCTCTACACCCTCCTCAGCTCCTCCCCCTGGAGTTTCGGGTTCGTAGCCCTACAGGGCGGGACGGTGACAGGGTTCATCACTGCCACCACCAACACCGACCAACTTTTCAAGGAATTGGTCCTTAGACGTGGCTATCGTCTGCTTTTCCCCTTGCTTTGGCAGGTGGTCAGGCATCCAGCCATTTTGAAGGGATTGCTTGAAACCCTGAGATATCCAGGCAAAGTGGCCGAGGGTGAGGCGGAGACCGAGCTCCTATCCATTGTGGTCAGAGCCGAGGATCGGGGTAAGGGGCTGGGTAGGGCCCTTCTAGACCAATTGCTGGCCGAATGTAGGAGGCGGTCCATCTCCAGGCTAAGGGTGAGCGTGGATGAGGTCAATGAAGGGGCCAACCGTTTCTACAGAGGTCACGGCTTTCACCATCTGGACACCGTTGACATCTACGGCAAGAGGATGAACGTGTATTTGCGCCGAATTCGGCGACGAGCGGAGGGAGTGAGGTAGACGCGAGCAGCGAGACTCATAGGTTGTTCAATTTGAGTGGTCAGGTCGCCATCGTGACCGGCGGCGCGGTGAACATCGGGCAGGGGATTGTGCGCAGCCTCAGACCACCACTGATTTCGGTTTTGGGGCCGGGTGGCATCAGAAAACTTCTCATCGTCCTGGCCTTCGTGGTCGTCGCTGGCTACCGTCTCTATCTTTGCTACCAGCCGCCCATCACCAGCACAGACCTCCTGCGCTATATTGGCTTCGGCTGGGAGTTCTGGCGGTATGGCCTCACTATCTACAATTACCCGGCCAGGGCCTTTGGGGACACGCCCTACGCCCTACTTTGGCCCGATCTGCCTTTTATCTACCCGGCCGTCTGTCTGCTGTTCTTTGCTCTACTAGCCAAGGTCTGGCCGGCCCTCTTCTTTGGCAAGCTGATCCTCACGGCCATGGAAGGAGTGAACGCCTTCCTGGTGTGGAAGATCAGCCACGACCGCTGGTTGGCTTTGCTCTACTTCGCCAACCCGGTCAGCCTGTGGTGGGTCTCTCGGGAGGGGCAGTACGAACCACTGGTGAACTTATTCGTCCTGTTGGCCATCTACCTGCTGCCCCGTCGTTCCACCTGGGCCTATCTTTCCCTGGCCCTGGCCATTCAAGCCAAGTACACTCCGGTATTCCTTTTACCCTACTTCCTGAAACAGAAGAGGGGACCCCGAGAGGCTATCACCTTTGTGGTGGGCTTTCTGCCCAGCCTGGCCTTCGCCCTGCGCAGCCAGTACATCTTTCACATCCTGGTCTCCAGCCATATGGCCCATAGCTGCAACACCTATACCTGGAACCTCTTTGACCAGAGCAGGCTGTGTGGCAGCCCAGACTGGCTGGTGTGGGCCAATGCCCTGCTCACCTATGGTCTGCTGGCCCTATGCCTGGCATTTATGGTCCGTCGCCGTCAGGTGACACCCTATCTGGGTCTGGCCCTCTTCGTCGTCTTCCTGAAGTCGGTCAGTTGGGCTCAGTTCTGGTACCTGCTGCTGGTGCCAGCCCTGGCTATGACCGTGGACGATGTGTGGGAACGGCGACTGTTGTTCCTGCTTAGCTTCTCCGATTCCGCCGCGCTGCACAGTCTCTTCCTGCGGCCCTTCGGTTGGGTCAACCCCTCGCCGCCATTGGAGTTCATGTGGAAGATCTGAAATGGACATCGAATCGTTGCCGCTGGTCTTGCTAGACGGCATGGACTATGACGAGAGGATGGCGTTCATGATGGCAGATGATAGCAGGGCCGGTCGGTCAGGTGCACACCGGATCTGCCGACGAGTGATGGAAATGTGCCAGAAAGGCTCATTTTGATGGCTGTGGAATCCCGGCTTGGGCTGTTTTGATGCTCAAACTGGCTCAAATGCAAAAGTGCAAAACTGCTGTCAGTTGGAAAAGAGGTCCCTGTTGCCAAAAAAATTGCTGATTTGGGCCCTTATGGGAGCTGTGGTATTGCTCTTCTTCCGCAATTGGCTGAACAGTGATCTGCCCACGACCCGGCTGCACGAGGCAGTACCCCGCTTGACCTATAGCTGGCAATTAAGACAAGCTCTGCTGAAGGGACATCCTCTGCAAGAATGGAGCGTCTACGAGTTTGCCGGCT
>JBHIDP010000013.1:0-25160 GCA_046760185.1 Anaerolineae bacterium | reverse complement strand
ATATGATTTGAAGACGAACGGCGTCAGCAAAGAACAGGCCCTGGACATGGCCAGGCTTATCGCTGCCCTGCACTATCACTACGCCAAAGCCATAGTTGAGGCGGTCGGGGAAGCGAAGGGACGTCAGATCGTTGCTACTGCCATCCAAAGGTATGGGGAGGAGCGAGGGCGCAAGATCCGGAGAAGGGCGGAAGCGGCTGGCCGACCGCTGAACCTGGAAAGCCAGCGGGAGTTCTATGACCTGCCTTTGGGAGAGCTGTGGGAAGGGGAAGGAAAGAGAAAGGGCAATCAGTCTTTGTCGAGGGTGGACTATTGCCCCTTTGCCGAATACTGGCGGGAGGTGGGAGGGGAGGAATTGGGCCGCCTCTACTGCCACCAGGATGAGGCCCTGGCTCGCGCCTTCAACTCGGCCATCGAGTTCACCTGCGAGAAGAACGTCCTGGAGGGAGATGCGTATTGCCAGATGCGTTCTGTCCTATCAGAGAACGGTTAGTAGCCAGGAAACCCCCGGCGGGGGGCTTTTCAATTTCGCTCAAAGATTGAAAAGGGTGTACAAACCGGCTGCCACGCCGGCCCCCACCGCTGAACTAGCGAAGTTAACCAGGTCATTCTGCAGCCACAACCAACCCCGCACGTGAATGGTAGAGCGCCCACAGCCGTGAAGGGTCTTCTCCGTCTCTTTGCCACAGTTCGGACAGTAGAACATAGCCTGCACCGTCGCCCCTAACCAACTGTCAAACAGCGAGCCGGCCAGCCCGGCCGCCAAAGCCAGCGCTGGCAGCCCTCTCTGGTAGCCCATCACCGAACCCGTAGCGATGGCCCCCCCCACCAGATCAAGCAGAAGGGCCAGGACGCCGATGAGTAAGGCACCGACGGTGCTGGCCACCGTCCCCATGGTCGAAATCCCCCCCGAAGTGCCCGGTTCCACCTGCTCCCAGTTGGTGATCAGACGAGGGTAGGTGGGGCTGAGCACCCCCAATTCCGTGCCCCAGGTGTCGGCCGTGACAGCGGCCATAGCCCCTACAAAGGCGACGAAAAGAATTGGACTCGGTCGCAGGAAGTAGGTGAGGGCCAATATGGCCCCCAGGCTGCCATTGGCCAAAGCCTGCGCCCAGTCACGCCGCCCTCCTTTGGCAAACTTTTCCGCCAGATCCCTCTTCTCCGCCTGGCGGTAGTGCGACAACAGGCTGGAGAGGACGAAGAAGGCGATCAGCAGCAGACCCCAGACCCAGCCGCCGAAGCCGAAGATAAGGGTACCCACCACCATAGCTCCTACCACCCCGCTGGCGGACAGGGACTCCCGTCTGTAGGCAACAAGACCTATGGCGGCGCTCAGGACCAAACCGAGAAGCAATGAGGCAAAGGGCATCTCTGAATCAAGTGAGGAGAAGCAGCACCCCCGACGACAGGAGGGGTACAGTGATATTGTCCAGACCCCAGGGGGAGACAGCCTCGACAGCAGTAGCAACCAGAGCCACAACCAGGCTGAATAGCAGGCTCTGACCTCCACTGAGAGGAGCCAGATAGAGCAGGCTGAGGTAGACCGAGGCCCAACTGAAGGCGAACATGGCTACCGACCCCTCCCAGGAGCGCTGGTGGCCACGTACCGTATAGCGGTGACGGCCAAACTGCCGACCAATGATGGAGGCGAAGGCATCGCCCCAGGTCATGGCCATGACCCCGGCCACGGCCACGTAAGCCAGTTCCCGTGGCCAGAGGATGGCCAACAAAAGGGTGACCGAGGCCGGGAAGTAGACCGTGCCCAGGGTCGAGCCGACAGTATCCATGGCCTTGAAGATGGTGAAGCGGTAGGAGATGTAGTTGAAGAGGATAAAGCTGGCTGTGGGGATGAGCCCCGCCCACCAGTGGTCGAAAAGGGCCAGGAGCCCGAAGACCCACATGCCGGCCCCAATGTGTATCACCTTACGAGTGAACTCCAGGGGATATTTCCGCCAGACCCTGATGAGCTCCCCGGCGCCCAGCAGCCCAAAGGCGTAGACGTACGAGATGACGAGGCCAAGGATATCCTGTTGCGACATAGTTTACCTCCGGCAGGGCTCAAGACATTGTCCATCCTGACCACTTGATTCAATGCTTCCCATCAGTTCGATAGAGTAGGTGTCGCCGTCGGGCTGGCAGTCGGCTGCACCGTAACCGTAACCGTAGGGGTGGTCGTGGCCGTGGGGGTCGGCGTGTCTGTTGCCACCTCTGTGGCTGTGGCGCTGGGGAGAGGGGTGTGGGTTGCTGTTGCAGTGGAGGTGACGGCCGGTGTTGGAGAAGGAGTGTTGGTCGGTTTGGGTGTGGCTGTAGGGGACGGCGTAGCGGTAGAGGTGGGGATCGGTGTCAGAGTATAGGTTGCGGTCGGGATGGGTGTATCTGTGGGCACAGGAGTGAAAGTGAAAGTCGGCGTAGGGGTGGGGGTAGGGTTCTCCACCACGACCCGCGTGCGAGCTTCGGCGCTGTTCCCCTGATGGTCGAAGACCACCACGCGCAGAGAATGTAGGCCGTTGTCCAGAGGTTCCGTGTCCCACTGAGCCAGCAGACCACCCTCTATCGCTGTCCCGTTGGGAGGGCTGACCATCCCCCAACCGATGGGATCGGGGCCAATACCGTACTCGACAATGTAGTGGGAAAAATCGGACATGTTGGCGCTGCCCACCAGGTCAATCACCCCCTCGACCACCTGATCTGCTACCGGCTCCCAGATCTCCACCTTGGGAGCAAAAGTGTGCAGGGTACAGCTCTCCGTGGGAGGCTGTGGCAGGTTATGCCCCTTCGCCCAACCACGCAGTTCCTCCGGATAAACAACGAAGAGCTTCTCCTCGATGACATTCTCCGGGCAGTACTCTGTGGCCAACTGTCCGGTCAAGCGGTCAATCTTGACCTTGCGGCGGATGTTGTCAGGTGGAGGGACCGTCCCCTCCACGAAAATCTCCCGTCGTTTCCTGGGACAGTATTCGTTGGCCAGCATCCCTGTGTCCAGGCATATCTCGGCCGATACCAGCCCAGAGGGGGTAGGGAACTCGTGTACAGGGGTATCCTTGAGAACCTCCTCCATGAAATCATGCCAGATGGGCGCTGCTCCGGTCACACCGGAGACCTTCTCCATAGGGGTGTTATCACTGTTACCGGCCCAGACCGCTGTCACAAGGTCTGGGGTGTAGCCGATGGTCCAGTTATCCCGCCAGTCGTTAGTAGTGCCTGTCTTCACCGCGGCTGGCCGGCTAAGCTTCAGAGGACTGTTGGCCCCGAAGGCCGGAGTCCGCGCCTCATTGTCGGAAAGGATGCTGGTGATAATGTAGGCGTGCTGAGGGGTAATGACCTGAGGTCCGAGCCAGGGGTGATTTTCCTCAATGATCCGTCCCTCACCATCCTCTATTTTAAGGATCGCTACCGGCTCTACCTTGTGACCTCCATTGGCGAAGGCAGAGAAGGCAGCGGCCATCTCCAACAAGGTAACCTCGCCCCCACCAAGGGTCAGAGACAATCCATAGTCATAACGGTTAAGGGAGTTGATCCCCAGGCGGTGCGCCATCTCCAACATGTTCAACACCCCTACAAACTGGAGGGTCTTAACCGCTGGGATGTTGTAGGAGCTGGCCAGGGCATAACGCACGGTGACAGGCCCATGGAACTTCTCATCGTAGTTGGTCGGCTCATAGGGGGGATTGGCCCCATCGGGGAACTTAGTGGGAACGTCGGCGATGAGGGTAGCAGCCGTCCAACCCTTCTCAAAGGCAGTTACGTAGTTGACCGGCTTGATAGAAGAGCCCGGCTGCCGTGGACGGACGGTGACGTTGACCTGACCATCAATCTCCTTGTTGAAGAAATCTACGCTGCCCAGCATGGCCAAAATCTCACCCGTCTTCGGATCTACGGCTACCAGGGCAGCGTTGGTGACATGCTTATCGGTCAGCTTGCTGATCTGCTTCTGGGCCACCTCTTCAGCTACCTGGTACATCGAAAAATCAAGGGTGGTATGGACCTGTAGCCCTCCTCGGTATATCACCTCAGGCCCATACTTTTTCTCCAGCAACTCCCGCACATAGAACACGAAGTGAGGAGCCTTGATCGTGATCTTGGGGGCAGCCAACTTTAACTCCTCCCTCCAGGCAGCCCTGGCCTGTGAGGGGGTGATATATCCCTCCTTCGCCATCAAGTTCAAGACGACCCGTTGACGCCCCTTGGCAGCCTCGAAGTTGGTGAAGGGGTCGTACATTACCGGGGACTGGGGCAGCCCGGCCAGGAATGACGCTTCGGCCAGAGTCAGCTCCTGGGCATGTTTGCCGAAGTAGGTCTCAGCCGCTGCTTCCACCCCGTAGGCCAGATTGCCGTAGTATATCTCGTTAAGGTATATCTCCAGGATCGTATCTTTGGAATAGCGCCGCGTGATCTCCTGGGCCAGAATGGCCTCCTTGATCTTGCGGGTGAGCGTTTTCTCGGGGGAGAGGAAGAGGTTCTTGACCAGTTGTTGGGTGATAGTGCTGGCCCCCGAAACCAACTCCCGCTGACTGACATTCTGCCAGATGGCGCGGGCGATCCCCAGGGGGTCAACGCCGGGGTTGACGTAGAAGGTGGCATCCTCGGTAGCGATGGTTGCCCACTTGAGGTAGGAGGGAATCTCATCTATGGGGATGACTGTGCGTCGCCCTGCTTTAGGGTCAAAGACCTCGTACAAGAGCAGGCCATGACGGTCATAGATTCTGGTGCTTTTGAAAGCGAAGGACCTGACCCTCAATTCCTCGGGGGAGGGTAGCGAAGCGGCATAATGGGCATAGGCAGCCGCCCCCGCCCCAAACCCGACAAAGAAGAGAACGACGACGGTCAGGGTGAAAGCGATGAGCATCTTGATCAGAGGCCAGAGGCAGCCTGCCCACCCCTCTTCTTCTTCAATTCCAACCTCGGGCAATTGCGCCGTCTCGTTCATCCTTGTTTTTGCAAGACCCTTTTGCTGCAAAAAGTCGCAGACATAACAGTACCAGTACAACAAAACCCCCTCTGACGAAGGGGGCTTTGCTGTACAGCGGCGCCGTTTCGGGGAACCTCTACCGCCCGATGACCTGTTCGCTCTGCGGGTCAAAGACGTGCATATTGTCCATGTTCATGACCACTTCGATATCATGGCCGGGCCGGGCCTGAGTACGGGGGTCAACACGGGCGATGAATTGCTTCTCACCGGTCAGGAGGTAGAGGAAAATCTCGTTACCCATCAGCTCCGTCACGTCCACCTTGGCCTTGAGAGAGGCGGCGGTGATCCCCGGGGGAGTGAAGCTGCGGTCGTGGATGTCCTCCGGGCGCATGCCAAAGATGACCTGCGTGCCCAGGTGTTCTCTGAATTTAGCAACCCTTTCCGGAGGAACCTTGGCCCGGAATGTACCCCCGTCAATGTATATCTCCTCATTGGTGCCGGTGATGGTCGCCTCGAAGAAGTTCATGGCCGGACTGCCGATGAAGCCCGCCACGAACATGTTCCGAGGACGATCGTACAGGTTCTGGGGCGTATCCAACTGCTGCAGGATGCCATCATTCAGGACGGCAATGCGGGAGCCCATAGTCATGGCCTCGGTCTGATCGTGGGTGACGTAGATAAAAGTGGTTTCCAGGCGTCGGTGCAGCTTAATGAGCTCTCCTCTGGCTTGCACCCTTAACTTGGCATCCAAGTTGCTCAGGGGCTCATCCATGAGAAAGACGTTGGGTTCACGCACAATGGCCCGTCCTACGGCCACCCGCTGGCGCTGCCCACCAGAGAGCTGCTTAGGCTTTCGATCCAGCAGATCGCCAATGCCCAGCATCTCAGCGGCCTCCTTAACCCGCCTGTCAATCTCCTTCTTGGAGGTCTTTCTAAGTTTTAAGCCGAAGGCCATATTATCGTAGACGCTCATGTGGGGGTAGAGAGCGTAGCTTTGAAAGACCATAGCGATGTCACGGTCCTTGGGAGGCACATCGTTCACCAGACGTTGGTCAATGTATATCTTTCCTTCGGTGACCTCTTCAAGGCCGGCCAGCACACGCAGGGCAGTGGTCTTGCCACATCCTGAAGGACCGACCAAAACCAGGAACTCTTTGTCCTGTACTTCAATGGTCAGGTCACTGATAGCTACCACGTGGCCGAAGCGTTTGGTGACATGATCATAGGTTACACTAGCCATCTAGACCCTCCTTGCCAAGTAGTCAGCCGTTCAACGACGGCCATTACCCTTCCATATCTTATCACATTGAAAGCTCTTTGTCAACCGATCGCTCCGTCCATCTTTCAACCAGATATAGCTTCAACCGCTCGAAGGTCCTGGCCTGAGCGCGGATGACCTCCTCAGCTTCATCACTGGTCATCTCTTTCGTCTCCATGACCAGGCTCGCCGTGCGGCCGTAGTACAGCGGTGTCATAGCCTCGATCACCTGCTTGGGGTCAATGGGCAAGGACTGAGCCCTGCCCCTACGGTTGTAGGCCACGGCGAAATCGAAAACTATCTTGGCCCATAGATCGGCGGCGAAGTCGTACTCTTCGTACTCCAAAGCAGCGGTCCCGTCCACAGCGGCCAGGTTCTCGGGACGGAGGACCGCCTCCCACACCTCTCTCAACTCTGTGGCCCCGGCTCGCAGCCTGTCAATCATAGCCGTCACGGTCACGGTCAGAGGCTCGGGCATAACGTCCTTCTGCTTGCCATAGAAGGGTATAGGCTGGCTGCCCTCGACCCCTCGCCACCTGGCCTCATGGAGGCCCATCATCCTGAAGAGAGTCCCCACCACCTGGACAAACATGGGGCCTAAGGTTGCCGCCGGGTCCTTGGCATCGTGCACTTTGGTCCCCAGGTAGGCCTGACAAACCCTGAACCCTTCGACGATGGCCGTGGTGGTCATCCAGATATCAATGCCGAAGCGGGCCACATCGGTCTGCCACACATCTTTGTCCAGATATGACCTGGCCAGTTCGGCCGAGAAGCCGAAGTCACCGCCAATGGGCTGACGGATGTCCAGGCCGTACAGCATCCGTGTCATGGGATAGACGATATTGTTAGTGATGGTGCCGTCGTACTTGTGGCGGCTGTAGTAGGGGATCACGTAGTCGTAGCCCCCCTTGACGATGGGGCCAGCCAGGAGTTCGATCCACTGGGGGGTGATGCTTCTCAGGTCACTGTCCACTACCACACATACCCTGGCTCTCAACATCTGTGCCGCTTCGAAGATGGCGCGGAAAGCACTCCCCTTGCCAGACAACCCCTGGTACTGGGTGACGACGACCTCCACCCCCTCCGGCACAGAAGTATTGATCACCACCTCCCGCGTTCCGTCAGAGGAACCCCCGTCGGAGTTCATCAGCACTGGCTTAAGGCCCGGGAAGTAGTTGACCATCCCCTCCGAGGCAGCCCTGACCACGTGGCCGATGGTTGCCGCGCTGTTGTAGCTGGGGATACCAACCAGGATGACGTCGGCGAGCACTTCGGCTGAGATTTCGGCGATATGGGTGCGAGCCTCGTTGCCCAGTGCTGTTGCATAGCTCATACTCTTATTCCCCAAGTGGTGGTTGTCCCGCGCGCAGGCCCTGACAGGGCAGGCCCAGGCTCTCCAACAGAGACTCCAGTCGCCTGGTCAACATCTCCATCGAGAAGTGCTCTTTGGCCACGCGGAAGTTGTGATTAACCATCGTTCGTCTTGCTGATGGATCGGTCAAGATATGATAGACCTCAGCTACTGCCTCATGTGTCACAACCCCATCAATAGTGATGAACTTGAACGGTTTGTCCACCAAACGCTGTAGGTCTTTCAGGACCGGGTAGCAATTCACAAAAAGAGGAACCCGGTACATCGCTGCCTCGATGACCGGGTTGCCGAACCCCTCAAAATCACTGGGAAAGGTCACAAGGTCAGCGTGGACGTAGGCGTCACCAATAGCGTATAGTTTCTTTCGGTCTACAATCTCCCGTTTCGAATCGAAGTAGCTGTCGGCTCGGATGAGGGTGACTCCATGCCTCTGCGCCGCTGGCTGGACGACTTCCCTGCAGTACCAGTCGCCACCGTTCTCCGCTGGCCCCGTGATCACCAGTGGGCCGTGCAGACCATATTCCTCCCGCAGACGGGCGATCAGCTCAATTGACCGTTCGATGCACTTGCGCTCTACAATCCGGGTCGGTTGCAGGAAGAAGAGGTCACCGGACCCTAAGCCCAGTGTCTGCCGCAGGTCCTCATTGTACCCGTCAAAGGCCTGGATGCTAGAGAAGTCGAAGAAATTAGCGAACCAGCGAGCCTCGATGCCTCGCCGCTGCTTCAAAGCCTGCTGAGCACGGTTGTTAATAGTCACATGAGCCATCCAGGGAATGTCCGGCGGGAAGGTCATCTGGAGCAGGGAGGCTACGTTGCTGTTCAAGAACCGTTCCCGCTCCCAGTAGAAGTCATGATGGCGAGCAACGGTTGGGACCCCATCCTCCAGGATCAGTTCGTGAAGGGCGACACCCAATGGAAGGTTCATAGGGACTGCCAAAGCGTTCTCTATATTCATGGCGAGCACTCCCTGCTCTACAAGGGTTTGGCGTAGTTGACTCTTGATCTCTTGAGCGAGGGCATCAATGCGCTCCAGCAGAGCATGCTGCCCCTCCCCATCCAACTCCACCTCGAAGGCCAACTCGTCAATGGCCAGCACCTCAGGATGTTCCAAGCTCATAAGGGGTATAACCATATGGGGTGTCTCTATCTCGGGCATCTTGCCGGCGATAAGGAAGGGCTCATATCCCAACTGGCGGAAAGCCTGTTCCCACTTCCGGGCCTCGATGGAGACCCCGTCCTGGCCGTACAGTCTGGCGGAGATGATGGCCATAACAGGCTTACTAGGCATAATCCCCCTTGTTGGAAACCTTCATCGGTGGACAAAGGGCACAGGCGAGGCCATAGAGCCCCGCCCATGGTGTTCCACCCCCATCTCTGAGCTTTAGCGAGCCCAGCGCGCAGACAACGCGTGTCTTTAGCCCTTCACGCCCCCAGCCGTAAGGCCTTCCTCGAGGAACCGTTCTAGAGCGAGGAAGAGAATGACTACTGGCACCGTCATGATGGTGGAAGCGGCCATGACGACGTGCGGACGCGGGGTGGGATCGTTGAAGATCACGTTGATTTTGATCGGCATAGTGAACATCTGGCGGCTGTTCAAGAACACGAGGGCGTAAAGGAACTCGTTCCAGGCGATCATGAAGGTGTAGATGGCAACTGAGACCAGCGCTGGGATCGCCAGGGGCAACGTGATCCGCCAGATAACACCCAGGCGACTGCAACCGTCAATCAGGCCTGCCTGCTCGATCTCGGAGGGGATGGTGCGGAAGTAGTTGGCCAGCATGTACAGCGCCACGGGGAGCGTCTGCGCCAGATAGGTGAGAATCAATACCGGGAGGTTATCCTGGACGTCGAATCCTAACCCTGCGCCGATCTGAGACACCATGGCAAAGAGGGGGATGATCAGCAGTATGCCTGGGAACAGGTAGATTAATAGGATGCTGTTGAGCAGCAGATCCTTGCCTCGGAAGTGCAACCTGGCCACCGCATACGCGCCTAGGGTCGAGAGTATGACAGCAATGAGGGAAGTGGGGACCGCGACCTTTATGCTGTTGAGGATGTTGCGGCCGAAGTTCTCGTAACTTGAAGTTCTAGAAACTGGGACGCTGGGATCGAACAGTTGCCGGTAGGCATCCAGTCTCAGAGCACTGGGGATGTAGGCCGGTTCTCGGCCGCCGATCTCGGCGTAGGTCTTGAATGACGAACTCACCATCCAGTAAAAGGGGAACAGGACACCGGTCAGGAAGAATACCAGGGTCAGCGCGAAAATAAAGCGGGGCCAGGTGATCCACCGCGCCAGGTGGTCAATCAGGTTCAGGCGGTCGCTAGGAGGATGGGCTGTGTTATTCCCCTTCATGCTTGCTTCCGTTTACTCTTCGACGCCTCTCATGACGGTGCCCACGTATATCACCAGGAACACGACCAGGATGATCAGCAAGATCATGGCGTTGGCCGCCCCTTTGCCGAAGTTGTACGACCTGAAACTGAATTGATAGGTGAGCACCGGGAGGACGTTCGTGCCGAAGCCGCCCCCGGTCAGCAGAAAGATATCATCGAACTTGTTGAAAGTCCAGATCAGACGGAGCAGGAAGACGGCACCCAGCACGTAGCGCAGCTCGGGCAGCGTCACGTACCAGAACTTATGCCATGCGTTAGCGCCATCCACGTCGGCAGCCTCGTACAGGGTCCTGTCCACGGCCTGAAGTCGGGCCAGGATCATCAGCATGGCAAACGGAAAGTAACGCCAGGCCTCGAAGACGATCACCAGCAGTAGCGCCAGGCCGCGCGTCGCCAGGTATGCTTTGGGCAACTGAATGAGGCCCAATCTCATTAAAACATCGTTGAGCACTCCAGATGGGCGTGGGTCGAGGATCCAGCGCCAAACGAAGGCCACGCTGACGATGGGGGCAACGTAGGGAAACAGGAAGATGGCGCGCGCCATCCCCCGGGCGCGGAACGGACGATTGAGAAGCAGCGCCGCGATCAGGCCGACAACCAGCGTCAGAATTGTCGTGCTGAAGGAATAGACGATGCTGGTGACCGCCGCCCCCCAGTTTTGCAGGTCCTGGAACTTGAAGGCGAAATCGTTGAAGACCCGGCGATAGTTTTCCAGGCCCACGAATGGGGCGTGAAAAACATCATTCAGGTTTTTTAGCCCCACGTCGCGGAAACTGATCCATACGCTGAAAATCGCTGGAAAGACGACCAGTCCAAAGACGATCAACGCCGTGGGCAGGATTAACACCCAGGCCAGGCGGGCCTCGCGGGCCCGGAGTGAGTTCCAACGCCGGCGGAATGATGATTGCGAGACTTTGGCTGAAACGGCCATGGTCTTGTCTCCAAATTCACTTGAGCCTTGGCCAAGATTTGTGGAGGGCAGGTTCGTAGTAGGCGCTTCAGCGCCTCAAGAGCGCACTGAAGTGCACACTACGAACATGTTCTCACAGAGGCTAGGTTGGTGCTGGGGACGCAGCACAATGCTGCGTCCCCAGCAGTTGGTCTACCCTGCCTGGCGTTCAGCCAGTATCGCCTCGACCTGATCCTGAAGCCACTCAGCGGCGGTCTCGGGCGTCATGGTGCCTTCGAGGGCGATGGCGCTGATGGCCTGCGGGATGAGCAGGCGGCCCTCGATGTCGCCGATCACAGCGCGCTCCACCGGGCCATAGTCCGGGCGGAAGAGCCAACGCTGCATGGTCTCAAAACCGTTAGCGATCTGGGCCATCGTCTCATCCGAGTAGTAGGCGAAGAAGGGGCTCAGTTCCTTCCAGCCGTCCACGGCGCTCTTCAGCACGGGCACCTTGCCGAAGGGGGCCAGGGCCAGGATGTCCTGGTAGTTTTGGCCGGTCAAGAACCATTTGACAACTTCCTGCGCCTCGGGATCAGCACCCTTCATAATGCCGAAGGTCACCAACTGACCGTAGGAGGCGGAGCCGTTCGGCCCGACCATCTGCGGTGCGAAGCCGGTCTTGAGGGCCAGGTCTTCCACGGCGATCTCTACCTTGCCGCCCTCCTCTAAGCCGGAGCCTTCGACCAGGTCGTCCATGATGTAGGTGCTGTAGAACAGCATGCCGGATTGGTCGAGCTCGTAGGACTCGCGTGCCCCACGCCAGTACTGCGGGCCGGGCATCGCGCAGCGCTGTAGCTCGGTGTAGAACTTCAGCGCCTCGACCATCTCCGGCGTGTTCATGGTGACGTTGCCTGCCTCGTCGAAGGGCCAGGCGTTGTTCGACATGGCTACCTGCTCAAAGACCTGGTGCGGGTAGTTCTGCCCCGGATCCGTGGCCAGGGTGAGAGCGTACAGGAGGTTGCCCGTGCCGGGGAGGGCATCGCAGGCAGCGTTGATGTCATCCCAGGAGACCGGCGGGTTGAGCCCCGCCTCCTCGAACATGTCGGTACGGTACCAGGCCGCCTGGATCCAGCCATCGAAGGGCAGGGCAGCGCGTTTGCCGGTGGCGGGGTTGGTGACCATGGCCAGCGGCCCAGCGCGGAAGTCATCCTCGCCGATGCTGGCGATCACCGCCTCGGCGGCGTCCTCGTCCAGGATTTCGTCGGCAGCGAAGGCCGCCACGCGTTCGACGCCCATGCGGACGATGTCCGGCAGGCGGTTGGCGGCCAGCGCGGTCGCGATGCGCTGGGCGATGGTCGCCTCGTCAATGGGCACTATCCGCACCTCGATCTCGGGATGTTCGGCCATGAACCTCTCCGCCACCGCCTCGTACACGACCACACGCTCTTCCTCGTTGTCGGTCGTCCAGAACTCAACGATGGTTTTCTCCACAGGCACCGGCGTGACTTCCTTGACGACCTCCTTGACCACGGTGACCTCTTTGACCACCTCTTTCTCGACTACCTGTGGCTGGCAGGCAATGAGGCTCAGGGCCAACAGAGCCAGCAACAGTACTGTTAACCTTTTCATCTTCTTCATCCTCCTTTAGTCAAAAGTTGCACCAACAAATCTGTCTTACTCCACCGTTCGCTAGCTGGGCGGCCTCACCCCCTTTCCTATGGCTACCGGGAGCTTTTTCGAAAGTGCTCGCTTTGGCGAGCTCCCTACATTCTCAGATCGAAGAGTCCACTGGACTCCCGCACCACCAGTTCCGGCTGCAACAAGATGTGACGCTCGGCCAATTCCTCCCCCTTGATGACCTGGATCAGCATGCGGCAGATTCTGCGGCCGATGTCGTAGATGGGCTGCCGCACTGTAGTCAAAGGGGGGTGGGAGTGGGCCGCGATAGGAATATCATCGAAACCGGTGATGGATATGCCCTGACCGACGACCATACCCAGTTTCTGGGCCACGCTGATGGCCCCCAGGGCCATCAGATCGTTGTCAGCTATGATGGCTGTAGGGGGAGGATCATGGCCAAGGAGCGCCCTGGCCGCTTCGAAACCTCCTCTTTCGGTCAAATCGCTGACGACAATCAGCCTCTCATCCAAAGGGATACCGTTCCGCTCCAGAGCCGCCCGGTAGCCCTGGTCGCGATAGACGGTGAACATCAAGTTCGATGGAGCAGTGATATGGGCGATGCGCTGATGGCCCAGGTCAATCAGGTGTTGGGTAACCTGCTCCAGGCCCTGACGTCCATCTACGTCCAGGTAGGGAAAGTCCAAGGGCAGGTCGGAGCGACCGTAGGCCACGAAGGGGAATCGGTTTTTGACCAAGTAGGTGATCCGCTCATCATCGCAACGGGTGCGTACCACCAACAAGCCATCAACCCGTTTCCCTTTGACCTTCCGTTGGTAGGCACTCAGCTCCTCAGGGCCGGGGGCCCGGGTGGAAACCAACAGGTCAAACTCATGTTTAGCTGCTTCGTTGCCGATGCCAGCCAACAGTTCGCTGAAGAAGGGATCGGAAAAACGGGGTCCGAAGGTGGGGATGATGAAGCCAACGGTGTCAGTGCGTCGCTTCTGTAGTCTCTGAGCGGTGACATTGGGGTAGTAGCCCATCTCCTGGGCCACTTGCCGTATCTTTCTCTTCGTTTCCTCCCGGACATCGTCATAATCATTCAGGGCACGGGAGACGGTGGTTACAGAGAAACCAACCTCCTTGGCAATGTCCTTGAGAGTGACCGGCACAGACCCCTCCGCCCCTAGAATGCTCGGATCCCCGGCTGTCTGCGTACAGAGACGCAAGCAGTATCAAGCGGGCTTGCAGCGTTGAGAATTGTGAAAATCGTAACTATCCGAAACGTTTCGGAACACCCCCATTATATTCCGAAACGTTTCGGAAGTCAAGGGTTGGGGGGCAAATTTTAAGGTTAAACGGTCATCATCATCACCCTGTTCTTTACGCCAACCATGTCAACGGCTATTGACAAAACCGTTTGATCCTACTACAATGACTGGTGGTAATCTCACAGAGCGAGACGCCTTGGTATGCCTTTTGCCACACATCCCTGACCAGGGAGGAAGAACTGATGACCGTCGAAGCGGAAAGACTGATCTGGATGTTTCGCCAGATGACCCGAATACGAACTTTTGAAGAGAAGGCCATGGCCCTGTTCCAGGCCGCTGAGCTGCCCGGCTTCCTCCACTCCCAGCTTGGCCAGGAGGCAGTGCCGGTAGGAGCATGTGCGGCCTTGCGGGATGACGACTATATCACCAGCACTCACCGGGGGCATGGCGACGTCATGGCCAAAGGGGCCCGGCTGGACCGCATGATGGCTGAACTGTACGGTAAGGAGACCGGCTGCTGCCGGGGAAAAGGTGGCTCGATGCACATCGCCGACTTCAGTCTGGGCATCATGGGTGCCAACGGCATCGTTGGGGGCAGCATCCCCATCGCCAATGGTGTGGCCCTCTCGGCCAAGATGCGGGGCACCGACCAGGTGGTGGTCTGTTTCTTCGGCGACGGTGCTTCCAATCAAGGCTCCTTTCACGAAGCGTTGAACATGGCCTCGGTATGGAACCTGCCAGTGATATTCGTCTGCCAGAACAATCTTTACGCCGAATCAACGCCCCAGCGCGTGCACCAGAAGATCAGTGATATCTCGGAGCGGGCCAAGGCCTACGACATCCCTGGCGTGAGCGTGGATGGCAATGACGCTGTAGCCGTCTACGAGGTAGTGGGCAAGGCGGTAGCCCGTGCCCGGGACGGACTGGGACCCACCCTTATTGAGGCTAAGACCTACCGCTGGATGGGCCATTACATAGGCGACCCCGGCGCCTACCGACCGCCAGAGGAGGTGGCTGAGTGGCGGACGCAGGAACCTCTTGGCCAGTTGCGAAGCCGGTTGATCGAGACCGGCATCCTCAGCGAGGAAGAGGCACAGCGGATCGAGGCAGAGGCAGCCCAGGAGGTGGAGGAGGCAGTGGCCTTCGCCCGCCAGAGCCCTGATCCTCATCCGGATGAAGCTCTGGAAGACGTCTACGTCGGGTTCGACTGGCAAGGGAGGCGACGACAATGAGGGAAATCACCTACCGCGAGGCCGTCCGCGAGGCGTTGCGCGAGGAGCTGCTGCGCGATCCGGCCGTCTTCCTGTTGGGGGAGGACATCGCCGACCCCTTTGGCGGCAGCTACAAGGTCACCCTGGGACTCTCCACCGAGTTCGGGACAGAGCGGGTGCGGAACACCCCCCTTTCCGAGTCGGCCATCATCGGCGCGGCCGTGGGCGCGGCCCTGACCGGGATGCGGCCCGTGGCCGAAATCATGTACATTGACTTCACCACCATCGCCATGGATCAGATCGTCAACCAGGCCGCCAAGGTCCGCTACATGTCGGGGGGCCAGGCCACGGTGCCGCTGGTGATCCGCACCCAGGGTGGACCAGGGCGCTCCTCCGCCGCCCAACACGCCCAGAGTCTGGAGGCCTGGTTCGTCCATGTGCCCGGGCTGCTGGTAGTGATGCCTTCCACACCCTACGACGCTAAGGGGCTCCTCAAGAGTGCCATCCGCGATGACAACCCGGTCATGTTCATCGAGCAGAAGCTCCTGTATGCAGTGAGTGGGCCGGTGCCCAAAATGGAGTACACCATCCCCCTGGGCGTGGCCGATGTGAAGCGAGAGGGGACCGACGTGACCATCGTGGCCACTTCCATGACCGTGCACAAGGCCCTGGCGGCCGCCGACATGCTGGCCCAGGAGGGGATCAGCGTCGAGGTGGTGGATCCCCGCACCCTGTTCCCGCTGGACATCGAAACTATCGTCGCTTCGGTTAAGAAAACGGGCCGGCTGCTCATCACCCACGAGGCGGTGGAACGAGGTGGCTTCGCTGCCGAGGTGGCGGCTCAGGTGGGCAGGCTGGCCTTCGATTACCTGGATGCACCCATCGAACGGGTGTGCGCGCCCTCAGTCCCCCTGCCCTTCGCCCCCATCCTGGAATACCGGGTGATGATTGACGAGACCAAGATCGCCGACGCCGTACGACGGATGCTCCACGGTTGATGAACGAATGAAGGGTCAGTGAACGTTAGATGAACCGAACTGAGTCAACTTGTGATGGGACTTGTGAACTTGTGATTGACAAAGTCATGACAGTGTGTTACAATGGTTAAAACAACAGAACCCATGCAGTCGTCAATCCACCAATGCCGGGGGGGCTGCGCCCACACTCACCAGTTCCCAAATTGGCTAGCGGTTTGCTCAGCACTCGTGCAGAAATAATGTCCCTGTTGCGTCCTTGCAAATGGGATCAAGAGCACGAAGTTATTATTGCACGAGTACACAGAAAGGAGGGTAGTACAGCAGGGAGTAACAGACAATCACAATGAAGGATACAAGAAATTCGGATGGCACCCGACCGAACGGCACCTGGCCGAGGTCGAGTGCTCGGCTATACACTTTCGAGAATCCACCGAAAGTGTGATCTTGTAAAAGGAGGAGAAACCGATGTTTAGGAAGCTCAACAGGTGGCATATGGTGCTTCTTGTAGCCTTGGCAGGCCTCACCCTCCTCGCCTTTCAATGCGCCCCTCCGCCTACGCCTGAGGTCGTCGAGAAGGAGGTTACCAAAGAGGTCGTCAAAGAGGTGGTGGTGACCCCAACGCCAGTGCCGGAGCGGCCGACGATCACGCTCGGTGGGCAGGCCATCATGTCGGGCTCGCACGCTGACTACGGCCGCCAGATGGTCATGGGTGCTACCTTGGCCATCGAGGAGATCAACGCCGCCGATGGTGTGGACGTCGCTGGCGTGGCTCACAACTTCGAATTGCTCCCCTTCTTGGACTCCAAACTGAGCGGCGATCAGGGTGTGGCCAACGCCCGCAAGCTGGTTGAACAGGGCGCTGCTTTCCTGATCGGCACCGACTCCAGCGGCGTTGCAACGACAATCGGCCCGGTCCTGCCGGAGCTGGACCGCATCCAGATCTTCACCCACGCCGCCACCGAGAAGTTGACCGAAAACCAGGTGTACAAGGAAGGCAACAAGCACATCTTCCGCATCAGCGTGCCCGTCTACCAGGACGCGGTGGTCGCAGCCTTGATCTTCTGTGATCCGGAAGCTTACCCGGACATCAAGGTCTTCGGCAGCATGATGGCCAACTACGCCTATGGCAAGACCACCTGGTCCATGTTCATCGAGAAGTGCAGCGAGACGAAACCCGACGCCACCTTCCTGGATCCGCAGCCCGTCCCCTTCTTTACGGCTGACTTTACCCCCTTCCTGACGGCGTTAATGGCCGAGGAGCCAGACATGATCGTGGCCACGCCGTGGGCCGGGGAGGCGGTGGCGATGCTGCGTCAGGCGCAGGCGACGGGTGTCTTCGGCGACGAGGAAGGCGTAGGCGGCATTGACATCTGGTGGCAGTGCATGGGCGGCTCGGTGGACGTACTGGAGGGGATCACCCGTGACGTGCAGAAGGACAAGTTCCACGGCAAGCTGTGGGCCACGGCGCGCTACATCCACAACTGGCCGGACACCGATCAGAACAAAGCTTTCGTAGCCAAGTTCCGCGAGCGCTGGGGCAACCGCTACCCCAACTACTCGGCCGAGACCACCTACTCGGCGGTCTACGCCCTGAAGGCGGCCATCGAGAAGGCGGGCAGCATCGAGACTGCGGCGGTGATCGAAGCGCTGGAGGGCCTGTGCCTCGACACCCCGGCTGGGAAGCGCTGTTTCCGGCCAGAGGACCATCAGGCCGTGTACAACGTGCCGGCCGGGCAGGTTGTCTGGGACGACCGCTATGAGATTGCCACGCTGGGTAATCTGGTCGTGTTCGAGGCGGAGGATTACTACCGCACCCCGCCCTTCCCGGAGATCCCGTCGTACGAGGAGCGGTAACGTTAACCTAGCCCTGGGGAATGAAGTCGCCCGCAGGCTGAAGTGAGGCCCACAACGACCTGCGGGCGGCCTTCTCCCTGGTTTCTCTCGGCGTAGACGGAAGTCTATTGGGGTTATTCAGTAATGACAGGAGATGTAATAGCGTCAAATGAACCTGAATCTAATCACTCCTCAAAACGTAATATATACGGGGCTGGTCGGGCTGAGCAGTGCCATGTACCTGTGGCTCGTGGCCGCCGGCCTGACCATCGCCTTCGGCGTGCTGGGCGTGCTGAATTTCGCCCATGGCAGCCTGTACATGCTGGGCGCTTACATGGCCTTCACCCTCTACGCCAAGCTGGGGTGGAACTTCTGGCTGTCGCTGGCCCTGGGTGCGGCCTCGATTGGCTTGGTCGGAGTGGTGCTGGAACGGTACTTCCTCAAGCGCATTTACCACCTGGACATCGCCTACCAGCTCATCTTAACCTTCGGTTTCATACTGATATTCTCTGATCTGGCCAGGATTATCTGGGGAGATGTGTTCCTGCTTCCGCCTGTGCCGGATGTCTTCGACCGCTCGGTGAAGATCGTGGGAAGGCTATTCCCGGTTTACAACTTGTTCATTATCGTGGCCGGCGTCGCGGTTGGTGTGCTGGTGTGGTTGTTGCTGGAGAAAACCTGGTGGGGCAAGACGGTGCGCGCCGCGGCCTCCGACCAAGAGATGGCCAGTGCCATTGGCGTCAACACCCCGGTGCTGTTCACCACTGTGTTCGTCTTCGCCACGCTGCTGGCCGCTTTTGGCGGCGCGTTGAGTATCCCGATGCAAACGGTGACCCCTGGGGAGGGCACGGCGAAGATCGTTCTAGCCTTCATTATCGCCGTCATCGGCGGCTTAGGTGACCTGAAAGGCGCCTTCGTCGGCTCGTTGATCGTCGGCCTGGTAATCGCCTATGGCACCCTGCTTGTGCCGCGGTTCAACGAGGTTTTTCCCTACTTGCTGATGGCTCTGGTGCTGTTGTTTAAGCCAGAGGGCCTTTTGGCGAAGGGGCAAGATTGATGGGGAGCGTAATGGAGCGATTCCGAGCGTTGCTGAGTTGGCGATCGGCGGGTATCATCCTGCCGCTACTGATACTCGCCGTGTTGCCCTTCCGTCCCGGCCGAGCGGAGTACGACTATTTCATTTTCATCGTCATGTACATGATGCTGCTGGCCGTGTTCGCCATGGGGTTCAACCTGCTGTTTGGTTACACCGGCCTGCTGTCCTTTGGGCACGCCGGTTTCTATGCCATTGGCGCCTATGTCTGCGCCAAAATCTTGGTGACGATGGAGCAGCCGTCGTTGCTGGTTGGCGTGATCCCTGGCATCCTGGCCGCTGGGCTGGCCGCGGTCATCATCGGCTACCTGTGCGTGCGCAGTACGCGCATCTACTTCGCCATGCTCACGTTGTCCTTCGGGATGATGATCTGGGCTGTCATCTACTCGTGGGATAGGGTCACCGGCGGCGATGACGGGCTGTGGGGTGTGCCGCGCGCACCGCTGGAAATCCCGGGGCTGTTCAGTATTGATGTAAGTTCGCTGGAGCGCTACTACTATTTCTTGATGATTTTCTGTGTTCTGGCCATCTGGCTCATGTACCGCCTGGTCCACTCGCCGCTCGGTCTGACTTTGCAGGGCATCCGCGACAGCGAGGACCGGATGGCGTTCACTGGCGTCTCGGTCTGGAAATACCGGCTCATCTCCTTCACCGTTTCGGGCCTGTACGCCGGGTTGGCTGGATCGCTGGCGGCACCGTTGACCGGGGCCTTGACGCCGCGCGTCGCGCACTGGACCTTCTCGGCCGAGCCGGTGCTGGCCAGCTTGCTGGGCGGCATCCACACCTTTGCTGGGCCGATCGTGGGTGCCTTTATGCTCTACTACATCCAGGACTACATCATGGGCATCAGCACCACGGTTACCTTGCCTTGGAGGGGGGAGCTGGTATTGGGAGAGTACTGGCCGTTAGTCTTCGGGATCATCGTGATTGTCCTGACCATGGGCTTCCGGGGCGGAGTAGTCAGTGTTCTCCAGGACCAGTTGCTGCCGTGGCTGCGGCGACGGTTCGGACGGGAGGTGGCCTCATGAGCGCCCTATTACGCGCCGAAGACGTGAGCAAACACTTCGGCCGGTTCACCGCCGTGAATCAGGTTACGCTGGAGATCGAAGCCGGCGTGCTGACCTCCATCATCGGTCCAAACGGCGCTGGCAAAACGACGCTGATCAACCTCCTCACCGGTTACTTACCGTGCGATGGCGGGCGCATCCTTTTCGATGGAAAGGACATCACGCGGCTCCCGACCGATCAGCGCGTGCGGAAAGGGATCAGTCGCTCCTTCCAGATCACGAACATCTTCCCCCAAATGACGGTGGCGCAGAACATCCTGCTACCGCTACTGGCCCGGCAAGGCCGGTCCAGGCAAGCCTTCGCGCGCTATGATAGCTATGCTGACAGCCAGGCGGAGGCGGAGAATCTGCTGCGGGAACTCGGGCTGTGGGAGATGAGAGAATCCCCGGCTGGTGAACTGGCGCACGGCGATCAGCGCCGCCTTGAAATCGGCATGGCCATCGCGCCTAACCCCCGCCTGTGCTTTCTGGACGAACCGACCTCCGGGATGAATCCGCTCGAGCGTTCGGAGGTGCTCGAGGTGATCAAAGGACTGGCCGCCGAGCGGGATGTGACCTTCGTCGTCGTCGAGCACGACATGGACGTGGTGTTCTCCATCTCCGAGCGGATCGTGGTGATGCACTACGGGGAGATACTGACCGAGGGGACTCCGGCAGCGATCCGCGATAACGCCGAGGTGAAGGAGGTGTACCTAGGTGAGGAAGTGGTGCTATGATACTCGAACTTGAGGAAGTGGTAGCCCTCTATGGCCTCAGTATGGTGCTCCAAGGAATATCGCTGAGCGTGGACAGCGGGGAAGTCGTGGCCCTGCTCGGCCGGAATGGGGCCGGGAAGACGACCACTCTGCGCAGCATCATGGGCTTGGTGCGAGTACCCTCGGGTAGCATGCGGTTTAGGGACGTCGAACTGCGCGGCAAGCAGCCCCACGAGATCGCCCGACTGGGCATCGGGTATGTGCCTGACGACCGGCGCATCTTCCCCGACTTGAGTGTGGAAGAGAACCTTGTCCTGGCCGCGCGCCAGTCCTCCCGGAAGGGCGCTGGCACGTGGACTGTGGAGCGCGTGTACGAGCTATTCCCGATGCTGCGCGACTTCCGCACTCGGAAAGGGGCACTCCTCAGCGGCGGGGAGCAGAAGATGCTGGCCATCGGCCGGGCGCTGGTCACAAACCCGCGCCTCCTCCTGCTGGATGAGCCATCCGAGGGGCTGGGGCCTCTCATCGTGCGCGACCTGCTGCGGGTGCTGGAAGAGATCCGGGATTCCGGGATCACCATCCTGCTGGCCGACCAGAATCTGAAGTTCGCCCGGCGGGTGGCGGAGCGTGGCTACATCATTGACAAGGGACTCATTCTCTATCACGGCGAGATGGACGACATCTGGAGGAACGAAGACGTCGTCCGCAGGTATCTGGCGGTGTGACGCACCGCTGTTGAGTGATGCTGTCATTGTGAGCACATTCGCTACGCTCAGTGTAAACTCCGCGAAGCAATCTCATAAGATCATCGGAGGGGATTGCTTCGTCGCACACAACGCTCCTACTCAGAAACTTGTGCCTGCCATTGCGAGCCCCGCAGGGGCGAAGCAATCCCCTATGCACATTGGAGATTGCTTCGGCGAGAAAGCGCTGCCTCGCAATGACAGGGGGGGCGGTTGTTTCTGCCCCTGCGAATGGCGCACCGCGCCATGGCCGACTCGCAATGACATCACAGAGATACGGAGGGAGTATGCAGAACAAAGCATCTGAATTCTACGACCCACAGGTCGAAACGATGGAGCGGGAAGCACTGGAGCAACTGCAATTGGAACGACTGAAGTGGCAGTTACAGCGTTGCTACGAGAACTCGCCTTTCTATCGGGAACGCTTCGATCGGCACGGCGTCCACCCCTCCGACCTGCACACCCTGGCCGACCTGACCCACTTCCCAGTGGTCACCAAGGAGGAACTGCGCCAAGAGCAACGCGAGCACCCTCCCTTTGGGCGCTACGTCGTGGCCCCACAAGAAACCTGGCGCGAGTTACACCCCTCCACCGGCACAACCGGGGTGCCGGTCAGTACCGTCTGGTCGGAACGTGACGTGGCCAACATCACCGACTTCACCGCCCGCACCATGTGGAGTTTTGGCGTCCGCCCTGGCGATATTGTCCAGAACGCCTTCAGTTACGGGCTGTGGGTGGCCGGGCTGTCAGTGCACTACGCGGCTATCAAGCTGGGCTGCTTCGTCATCCCCATCGGAGCGGCCATGACCGAACGACAGATCAGTTACCTGCTCAGCCCTGGTGCCACCGTGCTCCTGGCCACGCCCTCCTACGCCCTGCACATCGCCGAGAGGCTGCGTGAACGGGGCGTGTCGCCCGACGACATCTCCCTGCGCCTCGGCTGCTTCGGCGGCGAGCCCGGCATGGAGGTCGAGGCCACCCGGCGCAAGGTCGAGGCCGGGCTGGGCATTGACGGCTACGACTACTATGGGCTGGGCGAGATCGGCCCCACCATGGCCTCGGAGTGCACGGCCAAGGCCGGCCTGCACTGGACGGAGGATCACCACATCATTGAGGTCGTCAACCCGGAGACGAAGGAACCCTGTCCGCCGGGTGAGGTGGGCATGCTGGTCATCACCCACCTGACACGGGAGGCGACGCCCATGATTCGCTACTGGACCAACGACTACGCCCGCATCACCTACGAGCCGTGTCCCTGCGGGCGCACCCACGCCCGCTCGCCAGGAGGCATCCTCGGTCGCGCCGACGACATGATCATCTACCGGGGGGCCAAGTTCTACCCGGTGCAGGTGGAGAAAGTGGTGCGAAGCTTCGCCGAACTGGGCGATGAGTTCGTGGTCGAGCTGACGACCGAGGAGGAGACCGGCATCCCGCACTGCACCGTTGTGGCCGAGTATCTGGACGGGCAAGCCGCCGATGAGGCGCTGGTCGGGCGGCTGAAGAAGGCCCTCAAGGAAGAGTTGCTGGTGACCCCAGAGGTGCAACTTGTGCCTTTCGGTACTCTGGAGCGCACCACCTTCAAGGCCAAACGGATCATCGTCAAACGAAAAGAAGGGTAGGCCTCAATGCACGGGTTCCACAACCGTATCCTACGGGTGGACCTGACCGAGAGGACCTTCAAGGTTGAGGCCATACCCGACGATATCCTCGCTGCCTACCTCGGCGGCAAGGGCTTAGCCACTCATCTCCTCCTGGAGAACACGCCCCCAGGCGTCGCCCCTCTGTCCCCCGCAAACGTGCTCATCGTAGCCACCGGCCCGGCCAGCGGCACCGTGCTGGCCCCCGCCAGCCGCTACGGCCTCTTCAGTAAATCTCCGCTCACCGGTCTCTACGGGGAATCGTACGCCGGCGGCCATGTTGCCCCTCAGATCAAGGCCACCGGCTACGATGCCATACTCCTCGAAGGAGCCGCCGACGCGCCGCTTTACCTGGAGATCAACGACGAAAGGATAAAATTCCACGACGCGGCCCACTTTTGGGGAAAGGACATCTACGAGACGGAGGATCGCGTTAAAGAAGAGGTCGGCGTTCCCAGGGCCCAGGCCATTGTCATCGGCCCGGCCGGGGAGAACTTGGTGCCCTTCGCCGTAGTGGGGAATAACCGCTGGCGTCAGGCTGGGAGGTGCGGCATGGGGGCGGTGATGGGCTCCAAGAAAGTCAAGGCTATCGTCTTCCACGGTAAAGTCCAATGCCCCCTCCATGACCCCCAGGCGGTCAAGGCCTTCAACGACGAACTGCGAGAGAAGGGCAAAGATGATCCCGGTGCCATCGCCTACCGCAAGCTCGGCACCCCCATGATAGTCGCTATAGCCAATAAGTTCGGCTCTTTTCCCAGCCGCTATTGGTCCGAGGGAGCGATCTCTCATTGGGAACGGCTGAGCGCCGACTATCTGGTTGAGAAATTCGGGGTCAAAAACAGGGCTTGCCATAGATGCTTTTTCGCTTGCGGCAAGCTCTCCACCGTGCCAGAAGGCAGGCATGCCGGGCTCCGCATCGAAGGGCCAGAGTACGAGACAATTTACTCCTTCGGCGGCCTCTGCCTCATTGACGATCTGGCCGAGATCATCTACCTCAATGACCTGTGTGACCGTCTGGGACTGGACACCATAACCGCTGGTAATGTGGTCGCCTTCGCCATGGAGGCCTCGCGACGAGGGGCGCTGGATCTGGAGCTGGATTACGGCGACGCCGATGGAGCAGCCGATCTTCTACAGAAAATAGCTTACCGGGAAGGCTTAGGAGACCTGTTCGCCAGAGGGGTGCGAGCCGCCAGCCGGGAGCTGGGACTGGAGGAGATCGCCATCCACGTGAAGGGCCTGGAACCGGCCGGCTACGATCCCCGGGCGCTCAAGGGTATGGGGCTGGCCTTTGCCGTCTCCGACCGGGGGGCCTGCCACCTGAGGGCGACGGTGTACAAGGCCGAGTTCTCGGGGATGAGCGACCCCAGCTCTATAGAGGGCAAGGCCGAGCTGCTCACGGACTTCGAGGACAGGCACACCATCTTCGACACTCTCATCTTCTGCCGTTTCTATCGAGATATGATCGGCTGGGACGAGTTGTCGTCGGTGATGGCGGCCCTCACCGGTCTGGAGATGGACAAGCTAGAGCTTTCGACCCTGGCCAGAAACGTCACCACCAAAGCCAGGGAGTTCAACCTGCGGGAGGGGATGATGCCCGCCGACGATGTACTTCCCCAGCGCTTCTATGCCGAGCCCCTCGGCCGGGAGGGTAAAATTATCCACAAGGCGGAACTGGAGCAGATGGTCGCCGAATACTATGCTCTGAAAGGTTGGGAAGGAGGAGTCCCCAAATGACCATGAAGACAGGGGAGCAATACATTCAAAGCCTGAGAGAGTTGAAGCTGGTGGTGTACTTTCGAGGGGAGCGCATCGAGAACCTGGTGGAGCACCCCGCTTTTCGGCCCCACGTCAACGCCGCTGCCATGACCTACGACATGGCTCACGACCCCCAATTCGAGGACCTGGTCTCGGTCACGTCTCACCTGACCGGCGAAAAGATCAATCGCTTCACCCATATCCATCACACCCCTGAGGAACTGGTGAAGAAGGTACGCATGTTGAGGGCCATAGGCCAGCAAACCGGCACGTGCTTCCAACGCTGCGTCGGACACGATGCCTTGAACGCCTTGTATGGCGTCACCTATGAAATAGACCAGAAGAGAGGGACCGACCCTTCGACTACGCTCAGGACAGGCTATCACGGCCGCCTGGTGGATTACCTGAAATACGTGCAGGCCAACGACCTGATGTG
>JBHIDP010000012.1:0-25809 GCA_046760185.1 Anaerolineae bacterium | reverse complement strand
GCTTTGTCCCGATTAATCGGGGCTTTGTCCCCGCAGATCGCCCCTTTCGCTCCCAGGGTGATGATCACCAGTTTCCTGGCGTACTTCTCTTGCACCCTGTCTAACAACTCCTCCGCCGAGCCCTTCAGGCCGAAGATGGTGGTCAGATCCTCCCTGCTGGCTGAAAGAATATCCACCTCCCGGCAGATCGGGTCCAATTTGGCCTTAGCCTCAGAGGGTGCCCACAGCTTGGCGCGGTAGTTGAGATCGAAGGAGACCTCGACAGCGGTTCCTTTTGCCACATGGATGGCCTCTCTCACCAGATCGTAGCAGCTTGGGCTCAAGGCGGCGGTGATGCCGGTTAAATGGATCAGCCGCGATTGCCCTATCAGGCTCCAATCTATGTCGCCCACCCCCATGTGGCTCATGGCCGAATCACAGCGGTCGTAGAGGATGGTGGTGGGCCGGGGCCGGGACCCGAACTCTATGAAATAAGTAGCCACCCGGCCCTGGTCGGTCCATACCACGTGCGATGTGTCCACGCCGTGCCGACGGAGTTCGTAGGCGATCCTGCGACCCAAAGGGTTGTCTACCAACCGCGAGACCCAGGCCACCCGTAGGCCCAGCCGCGCCAGGCCCACAGCTACGTTGGACTCCGCTCCCCCGATCCTCATTTCCAACTCTGTCGCCTGCTCCAGACGTTGGTGGTCCGGAGGGGAAAGTCGGATCATGGTCTCACCGATGGTGAGAACGTCATATCGTTTCACACTGGTGTCCTCTTTGCCCACGTTGATGCTCCTGTGGTAAAATGGCTTTTACTTTCATAACGTGCATGGATTACATCGGTTCATTTGAATGGGGGCAAGGATGAAGGACCAACAGCGAATAGTGTTCCTGGGCACAGCCGTAGCTATGGCCAACGCCGACCAGGACACAACCTACATGGTCTTCGACACGCCAGGATTCCCTTTCCTCATAGATTGCGCTGGCAGCCCGGCCCACAAACTACAGCGCCTGGGACTTGATCCCAGAGATCTGGGGGGTATCCTCTTGACCCATAGCCACGCCGATCACATCTACGGCCTGCCATCCCTTGTTCAGGACCTGGTTCTGCGAGGTCGGGATGAGCCTCTTCCCATCTACGCCAATCCTTCCACCAGGCAGGTAGCTCAGGCGCAGTTGGCTGCCTTTGACATGCCGAAAGAGTTTCAGGAGTTTCTGCAATGGTGTGAGATTGCCGAAACCAGGAACAACCTGCTGTTGGAGAGGGCTGAGTTCAGCCTCTATACGGCCTCTACCGATCACATTTTGCCCTCCCTGGCCGTGAGGATCAACTCCAGGCTGAACGGCACCTCTCTGACCTATTCAGGCGACACGACCCCCTGTCCGAACCTGATTGAGTTGGCCACCGGGACTGACATCTTGGTCCACGAAGCCAGCGTTCTGGAACCGTTGGCTGGCCACTCCACTGTCCAGCAGGCAGCGGAGACAGCCGCCGAGGTGGGAGCCAGGAGGCTGATTATGATTCACTACCATCCAGATTTGGCCAGGAGACCGGAACAAGTCCTGGCCGAGGTTAGCAAATATTACGGCGGAGAGGTCACCCTAGCCAGGGACTACGATTCGATCTACCTGTAGCCTGTTTCAATTCTATCGGCCCTATCACCTTTTGTCAACAATGAAAGCCTTGCATAAATCGGCTCCAGTGAGTCCAAGAGCCCTTTCTTGCTACCAAGGGGCGTCCTCGCCCCGCCCTGAGTGCCCCCAAAGGCCCAGAACGGGGCGGGGACGCCCCTCGAGAGCAATTATGCAAGGCTCTCAACAATCTGTGCCGCCCTCTTTGGAAAGACCACTGTTCGATTTCTGATCAAGGGTGCTTGAGGGGAAGTGTGGGATAGGAAGTATCAAGAGGAGGGCTGCTACGGGGGTGAGGAGCCCGAGGAGGTGTTAGTAGAGTATCTTCCCTATTTATCGGGGGGCAGGGCCTTGGACCTGGGTTGTGGTGAGGGGTGGAACGCACTGTTCCTGGCCGAGCACGGCTTTACCGTGGAGGGGATTGACATCTCACCGGCCGGGGTTGAGAAGTGTCTTCGCCTGGCCCGCCAGGGTAACCTCTCGGTGGAGGCTACCGTAGCTGACCTGCGGGATTACCCCATCCCACCGGGGGAATATGCCCTCATTCTGGCCGTGGCCACGTTGCACTTTCTGACCAGGGAGGAGCTGGAGGAGGCAGCACGGAGGATCAGGGATGGTCTCGGGCCGGGGGGAGCAGTCTTCATCACCGTCTTCACCACTGACGATCCCGGCTATCAGCGCGCTCAGGAAGCGGGGCTCAAGATACTCGAAGAAAACACCTTCTTCTCACCTGGCCTGAATGGTCCCATTCACTATTTCGCCCCTGACGAACTGCGGGACCTCTTTGCTGACTTCGAGATCCTTCACTACGCTGAAGAACGATTCCTGGATGTGACTCATGGTTCCCCTCACTATCATGCCGGAGCAACACTATTGGCCAGGAAGCCACTGTCAACAGAGTGACAAGCTGGTGCTATCGAGCTGATTTTTGCGAGAGGAAGGGATGATGACGACCAAGGCCATTAGCTTCCACACCCTGGCCATCCACGCCGGCGAGGAACCCGATCCGCAGACGGGGGCGGTGGCTCCACCCCTTTATCAATCAACCACCTTTGCTTTCAGTAGCGCTGAAGAGGCAGTGGCTACCTTCGCCGAGGAGCGAGAGGGGTACGTCTACACCCGCTGGGGTAACCCCACCCTGGCCATGTTGGAGCAGAAGATGGCTGCTTTGGAGGGGGGCGAGGCGGCCTTGGTCACCGGCTCCGGCATGGCTGCTATCGCTACCGCGGTCCTCATCGCCGTCAAAGGCGGCGACCACATCGTCTCCGCCAATGCTATCTACTCCGGCACCTACGAGCTCTTCACCGACCGCCTGCCCGGCTACGGTGTGGAGGTCACCCTGGTGGATGCCACAGACCCAGCCAACATCGAAGCTGCTCTGCGGGGGAATACAAAGCTCATCTACATTGAGACACCCGGCAATCCCACCCTGAAATTGACCGATATGGCAGCCGTGGTCGAGATTGGGAAGAGGGCCGGGGTTATGACCATGATGGATAACACCTTCGCTACCCCCATCAACCAGCGTCCACTGGCGCAGGGCATTGATGTCGTGGTCCACAGTGCCACCAAGTACCTGTGTGGCCATGGCGACGCCATCGGTGGGGTCATCGTTGGGTCGGCCACCTTCCTGGGTCGGACGGGACGAGAGGTTTTGCGCGACTTCGGGGGCATCCTTAGCCCCTTCAACGCCTGGCTTATCCTGCGAGGCATTCACACCCTACCCCTGCGCATGGCACGCCACAACGCCAACGCCCTGGCTGTAGCCCAGTTCCTGGAAGAGCATCCACAAGTGGCCTGGGTCTCCTATCCTGGCCTGCCCAGCCATCCCCAACATGAATTGGCTCGGCGTCAGATGAGCGGCTACGGTGGCATGGTCTGCTTCGAGGTCAAAGGTGGGGTGGAGGCCGGAAAACGGCTGATGGACAACATCAAGCTCTGCACCCTGGCCGTCAGCCTGGGGGACACCCGTACCCTCATCTGCCACTCAGCCTCTACCACCCACAGCATGGTCCCACGGGAGACTCGCCTGACGATGGGGATCACCGATGGGCTGGTGAGGCTGTCTGTGGGGCTGGAGGACCCTGTGGACATCATGGCCGATCTGGATCAGGCCCTGGGATAATAGGAGGAATCATGCATCGTTTGCTGGTCATGGCTGCTGTGATCATAGGCTTTCTGCTGGTCGGTCTCTTCCTGGCCCCGGTGGTCTTCGCTTTCGAGCCAGCCTATGACCCACCGCCGGACCGGCCGACACCTGAGGGCAACCTTCCACCTTCCGAAGAAAATCCTGGTAGTGGAGGGGGTCTCAGCCCGGTCGAGATAGCTGAATTCCTCCGCTCTGTTGACGAGGAGCTGGCCCTGATGGCCGGAGAGAGCCAGGAGCCACAGCGTAGCGGGGTGATTATCTACATCGTTGAGCCTGGCGACACGGTATGGAGTATCGCCAGCCGTTTCGGATTGGACATTGACACCCTCCGCTGGTCAAACGAGGAACTGGAGCGCAACCCGGACTTACTTTGGGTTGGCCAAAAATTGACCATCCTGCCCATCCCCGGGGCCTACCATACCGTCCAGGAGGGGCAGACCTTGAGCCAGATTGCTGAGGCCTATGGCGTGGCCATGGCGGACATCATCAACTATGCGCTGAACGATCTGCGCGAGCCCTACCGTTTGCGAGAGGGACAGAAACTGGTCATACCCTATGGCCGGAAGCGAACCTGGGTGCCATCCAAGCCAGCCCTGTCCCCCGAGAGTCCCTTCGCCTGGCCCATCAGCGGGCGCATAACGCGGGGATATGGGCCAGATCACCATGCCCTGGACATCGGTGCTCCCTATGGCAGCCCGGTCTACGCCGCCAGGGATGGCCGGGTGATCCACACCGGCTGGGCCAGAACCGGCTATGGTTATATGGTCATCCTGGACCATGGCAACGGCTTGCAATCGCTGTACAGCCACCTCAAGGGCACCTGGGTGGTCGTTGGCCAGTGGGTGGCCCGGGGACAGATCATCGGTGAGGTGGGAAGCACCGGCAAGTCCTCCGGCCCCCACGTTCACTTTGAGATCCGCCAGGACCGCACCCGCGTGGACCCAACCGACTACCTTCCGGCGTCAGTTCCTTAGCTTTTCAAGAAGCCTGCGCCGTGAGGCCTGTCCTGAGTCTGCCGAAGGGCGCATGGAGACATCACAGCTAACCCACCTTTTCCCTGGGCGAACTGTGACACTCCCTCGGCTGATGCCGAGGGTTTCCTGAAGCCAACCGACCCAAGGCGGCCTACTGTACGAGAAGTGATGCATCGGCATTTGGAGGAACGGATGTCCTCGTCGAAAAAGCGGTAAAATATGCCCATGCCCTACGTTGTCGAGGTAGATCAGAGCGGCAAGATCGGCGATACCAAGGTGCCCACCGTCCTAGCGTTTTCCAATGGAGACAGCTACGCCGTTCTGATTCCGGCTGCTGTGAAACGAGCCTACCTTCGGGAGCTCCGCCAGCGGGGCAAATCGGGTACAACCCTGTACCTGCAGCTTTTCGCCACTGGCCTCTACCTACTTCTCAAGGATCACATCCAGGATCTTAGCCAGGTCACGATTGACGTAGAGTACCCAGGCCACAACGTGGAGATCAAGCTCTACCTCCTGAACCTTCTGCGGCGAGCGGGTATCACGGTGCCGGCGGCCAGGATTCAGTTTCAGCGCATCGGGAAAAAGTCAGGGGCTCACAAAAGGGCGAAGGCGGTCTTTATAGGAGCAGCGGAGGCTGACCAGATAATTGAGCTTGGAGAGATACTGGCGGAGTTCTAAAACAACAAAAGATCGGGGTCCCCGTTTGGGGTAGCGCCTAGTTCAGCCCCTAGTGGTGTGCTAGGAGGTCCCTAGGCCACCCGATCCACTAAAAGTGTAGCACAAAGGTGGTTTTTTGTCAATTCAGCGTAAAGGCTTGCGTCGAGGGCTTCACCAGAAATCTTTGGGAAAGGAGAGAGCGTTCTTCCTGGGCAGGCTGTGACACTCCCTCGACGGTTCGGTGGTGTAGGATGTCATAGCAGGATCCGGAAGCGCCCGTAAGCCTTCATCATGGTGTTGACATCGGCCAGATCCCAGAGCCATAGCTCGGCATCCCTGGCCTGCTGTCGAGCACGATCTTCGATCCCGGCTAGGCAGATCAGTAGCTTGGCCTGAATCTTCCCTTGGTCCAGCTTCGCCAGCTTGGCCAGGAGACGCTCCACCTCACCGACACGGACAGGGCCAGCTTTGATTTCTCCGATCCAGTATCCCTCCTCAATCTCGCCCACCAGGTCGAACTCCTCACCGGCCATCTCTTGCCGGTCCACGTGGATGAAACGGGGAAGGGTTCGGCCATGGAGCTTCTGGCGACCATCGAAGCTGCGGAAGAGCTCTCGCACCCGGGATTCGTGACCCTTGCCGATCTCGGTCTTGAAGGCGGCGATCATCGCTTCGGCCTGGGAGCGAAAGCGCTGGATCTTGGTGTCGAAATCGGCCAGATACACCTCTTCCTGCAGTGGGTAGCAGTGCTCCAACCAGAACTGCAAGGTAGGGTCGGGGACATAGTACAACTGGTTCCGTTTGGTCAGGTATCGAGCCCGCAGCAGGAAATTAATGGGATAGTTCAGTTCCTGGGGCGAGTAGCCAGTCTCCACGGCGATGTCGGTCAGGCGTAGGCCCCCCGGCGCTGCACTTTTCAGGATCTCCAGGTGCTTGCCCAGGTTGCGCTGCAAGAGGCTCTTCTCCAGCGAGTCAACGAAGTGGATGTACACCCGGCCATCGGTCTCAAAAACCTCTTTCTGCAGGGCGGAGATGACACAACTGGTTTCGACGGTGGACCTCTTAGCCTGTCGGCAGAAGAAGATGATGCTTTCTGCCAGGACGGCCAGGTAGTACGGGAAGCCGGCCGTGAATTCAAGCAGATAGTTCAGAAAAAGCTCGGGGAGGGTGATGCCTGCTTTGTCGAAGCTCTGACGCAGGAAGCGATGGGCATCTTCGTAGGAGAAGGCATTCACCCAGATGACATCAAAGTGGCCAAACAGGGGGGCCACGCTATCGGCCAGCACCTGCTGCATGGTGCCAATGGCCGAACCGGCGGTGATGTAGCGCACCATCTGATCCTCCATGATCCTTTGGCGGAGAAGGTCAAAGATGGGCAGATCGAAGTTGGCCAGGGCCCCGAATTCGTCCAGGCAGATGAGAAAACGCTTGTCTGTGGCCTCGGCCATTCGTCCTGGCAGGGCCAGCACCTGGGCCAGGATCTCGGCGTCGGGCTTGCCTTCAACGGCTCTGGTCAGCCGCATGAGGGGAGCGGCCAGGGAGGGAAGGGTCTGGATGGTCGGGGTCATCAACTCTTCGATGGAGGCGAAAGGGTCCCTCCTCTCTCCGATTGAACCCAGAAAAGAGAGAAGGATTGCTCGCAGGTACTTGCGGACGAAGGAGGTAGGGGTCTCCTCGAAGAGGATGTAGATGTAGGGGGAGAGCACCTGGGAGTTGGGGTTCCGTCGCAGGTACTCGAGGATGATGGAGGTCTTGCCCACCTTGCGCTGGCCGATGAGGGCGAAGTTTCGCTCGGCTTTCAGGCGCTCCAGGATCTCTTCCCGATCGAAGAAGTCTTCCCCGGTGACAGGTCGCTGGATGACTTGCATCCTTGCTCTCCTTGATTAAACACGTGTGTTTATAAACACCTGTGTTTATTATACCTCTCTGTGGGAGGGTTGTCAATGCCGGGTTGTCAGCATAGGTCCAGGCCGAAGATGACCTGAATACGCTCTTTCCCTGGGCAAGCTGTGACACTCCCTCGATGGTTCGACTGGGCTCACCAGAACCTAACGTCGAGGGCTTCACTACACAAGTTTGTCAGCAATTGGGAAAGCGGGTATAATTGGCTTACTTGAATAGAGCCCCTCGCCGAGAGGGGTTTTGTCTTGCTGCTCTGCCTGTGGACAGGGAGGGAGATGCAAACCCTACCCATTACCCTCTTGAATTGGCTGCTGGCCCTCTCACCCATCGCGGTTGTGCTTATCCTGATGGTCCGCTTCCGCTGGGGAGGGGTCAGGGCCGGGCCGGTTGGTTGGTTCACCGCCGTTCTGGTGGCCGTAAGGTTCTTCGGGGCCGGACCACGCCTGCTGGCTTACTCGCAGCTCAAAGGGGTACTGTTGACCCTCTATGTGCTGTACATCATCTGGATGGCCCTGGTCCTCTACCACGTGGTGGATGAGGCGGGAGCCATATCGGTCATCGGCGCCGGGATCGCCAGGCTGACCGGCGACCGGGTGATGCAGTTGCTGATCCTGGGTTGGGTCTTCAGCTCCTTCCTGCAAGGGGTGGCCGGCTTCGGAGTACCCATCGCCGTGGTGGCTCCCCTCCTCATCGGCCTGGGCTTCTCCCCACCGCTGGCCGTGGCTGCGGTGGCCATCGGTCACTCCTGGTCGGTGACCTTCGGCGACATAGCCTCCTCCTTCCAGGCCCTGATCGCGGCCACCGGCCTTTCCGGTCTCCAACTGGCCCCCTGGTCAGCCTTCTTTCTGGGAGCGGCCTGCTTCGGGTGTGGCCTGGCCACAGCCCACCTCTACCAGGGGAGTAAAGGGGTGAGGCACGCCCTGGCAGGCATCGTCATCATCGGGGTCGGTATGAGCTTGACCCAATACCTCTTAGCCGTCAATGGGCTGTGGAACCTGGCCGGGTTCGTGGCCGGTATGGTGGGTCTGGTTATCGGGGCAGTGGTCTCCCGCCTGCCTCTCTACAGGGGTGCCAGGCCGATACCTTCTCTTGCCTCCGCGCCGGGGACAGCAAACATGAGCCTTCTTCTGGCCACCGCTGCCTACCTGATCCTCATCATCGTCGTATCAGCAGCCGAGTTGTATGGACCCCTGCACAGGCTGTTGAACCTGGTGGCTGTGCGGGTCTCCTTTCCAGAGTTGGTGACCGCCTATGGGTGGCACACGGTGGCGGGGAGCGGCAAGGCCATCAGCCTCTTTGGCCACGCTGGCGCACTGTTGGCTTACACCTCACTGATGGCCTACGGCATCTACCGTGCTGCCGGCCGATATCAACCTGGGACCGTTGGCCGCATCCTTAGCCGCACCCTGCGCAGTGCCGTGCCCTCTAGCATCGGCATCGTCTCCATGGTTGGTTTCGCTGTGGTCATGGATCACAGCGGCATGACCTACCTCCTGGCCCAGGGGATCAGCCGTACGGTTGGAACAGCTTTCCCTTTCTTCTCCCCCCTGGTCGGTACTCTGGGGGTTTTCATGACCGGCAGCAATACCAACTCGAACGTCATCTTTGCTCCTTTGCAGAAGAGTACCGCCGAGCTGGTGGGCCTCAGTGTGCTGGTCATCCTGGGGGCTCAGACCACGGGGGGAGCCCTGGGCAGTATGCTGGCCCCGGCTAAGATCATTGTCGGCTGTAGCACGGCCGGCCTGGCCGGGCAGGAGGGCCAGGTTCTTCGTCGTACTCTGGTCTACGGCCTCGTCATCGCCGCCCTCATCGGCCTCCTGGCCTGGCTGGCCGCCTGAGAGGGACACAAGGCCCTATGTTGCCACATTTCAACGTTCAAAGGTACAAACTCCCTTTGCAATTGGTGGCTTTCGTGGCCATGATGGTTGTCCCCGTTCTTCTGTACATTGTTGCTCAGGCGGGGAACCAAAGGGGTACGATCCTTTTTCTGATCATTTTGGGGCTGGCCATGGCCCTGGCAGTATGGGTGGGCTGAAGGCCGGCGGAAGATAAAAACCGATTGAGGTGAGAGACATGACAATGAAATCCTGGCATCGTGCCAAGCAGTTGGCCACCTTTTCCATCGTAGCTTTTGACCCGAGCAACGGGGACTTGGGTATCGCCGTCCAATCGAAGTTCCTGGCGGTGGGGGCGGTGGTACCATGGGCCAGAGCGGGCGTGGGGGCAGTGGCCACTCAGTCCTGGGCCAACACCAGCTATGGGCCCAGGGGCCTGGCCCTGATGGAACAGGGCTTCTCGGCCGAGGAGGTGGTGGAGAAGCTGATAGCGGAGGATGAGAACCGCAAACTGCGACAGGTCGGCCTGGTTGATGCCCAGGGACAGGCGGCAGCCTACACTGGGGAGGAGTGCTTCCCCTGGAAGGGCCACCACGTCGGCCAGAACTACACCTGTCAGGGGAACATCCTGGTCGGTGAGGAGACGGTGACAGCTATAGCTCGCTCCTTCGAAGAATGCGAGGGGGAGTTAGCCGATCGGCTGATTGCGGCGCTGAGGGCCGGGCAGGCGGCCGGTGGCGACAGCCGGGGGAAACAGTCGGCAGCCCTCCTTGTGGTGCGGGAGAAAGGGGGCTATGCCGGTTTCAACGATCGCTACGTGGACCTGCGGGTGGATGACCATCCGGACCCCATAGAGGAGTTGGCCCGGCTGTTGGAACTTCACAAACTCTACTTCCTTGAGCCCAGAGCGGAGGACCTGATCAAGATTGAAGGGCCGGTGGCGGAACAGATTCAGGTGATCCTTGCTCAACAGGGATACTACCAGGGTCCGATCAACGGTATCTACGATGAGGATACCAGAGAGGCGTTGGTGGCCTTCTGTCGCATCGAGAACCTGGAAGAGCGGTTGCGGGAGGATGATACCATTGATGGTGTGGTGCTGAAGTTCATGAGGGAGAGATTTGGCCATGAGTAGACTGTTGATCAAGAACACTGCTATCATCACCCTCAACGACAAAGGGGATGTTCTCCCCAGGGGAGACATCATCATCGCCGAGGGCAGGATTCAGGCTGTCGGCTCCAGCCCGCTGACCCTCCCTCACCATTTCACTCCCGATGAGATCATTGACGGGCAGGACCATGTGGCCATGCCTGGTTTCTTCAACTGTCACACCCATGGGCCGATGACCCTGGTCCGGGGTTGGGCCGATGATCTGCCGCTCGACCGCTGGTTCAACGAGCGTATCTGGGTGGCTGAGTCGGCTCTGGAGGCCGAGGATGTCCGTTGGGGGGCCTATCTGGCCGCGGCCGAGATGATTCGCTCTGGCACCGTTGGCTTTGCCGATCACTACTTCTACATGGACGAGGTGGCACAGGTTGCCGAGGAGGCCGGCCTGCGGGCCACGTTGGCCTGGTGCGTCTTCGGTCTGGGGAAGGATAAAGAGATTGGCGCTGATCTGGAGGGGAGCATCGAATTCATGCAGCGATGGCAGGGGGCAGCCGACGGCCGCATCAAGACCGTATTAGGGCCCCATGCCCCCTACAGTTGCCCCTCTGAGTTCCTGGGTATCGTAGCGCAGAAGGCAGCCCGGTTGGGTGTAGGGGTGCACATCCATCTGTCCGAGTCCCAGGAGCAGATGGATACCTCCCTCAAGAGACATGGCCTGACGCCCGTGGGCCATCTGGCTCAACTGGGCATTCTCGACCAGCCGACTATGGCCGCTCACTGCATCTACCTCACCGACGAGGATAAGGAGATCCTGGCCCAGAAGGAGGTCAATGTCGTGCAATGCCCCAACTGCCACATGAAACTGGGCATGGGCGTTACCCCGGTGCCAGAGCTACTGGCCCGAGGGATCAACGTGGCCCTGGGCACGGATGGCACGGCCAGCAACAACGATCTGGACATGCTGGAGGAGATGAAGTTAGCCTCCCTGATGCAGAAGAATCACCTCAGGGATCCGGGGGTTTTGCCCGGGGACAGCGTGCTGCGTATGGCTACAGTCAATGGGGCTAAGGCCATGGGCTTTCCGGAGAGCGGCGTCATTGCCCCGGGCAAGGCAGCGGACCTCATCCTCTTTGATCTACGGCGACCTCACCTGAGGCCTCGTCACGACCTGGTGTCCAACGTACTCTATGCAGCCAAGAGCCCTGACATCAGCCATGTCGTCGTGGACGGGGAACTGTTGCTGCGGGAGGGGGAGCTCCTGACCCTGGATGAGGAACGGATCATGTACGAGGCCGAGAGACGAGCCTGGCGCATGGTCGGTCAGGAGCTGCGCATGGTGCGAGAATACCAGGGATAGGAGTGCTACTTACTCCCGAAACCTGCGTTGACATCGAGGGTTTCTCGGGAACGTGCTCAATACACCTTACAAGGAGGACCTATGACTATCAAATTCGGCACTGACGGTTGGCGGGCTGTGATCTCAGATGAGTTCACCTTTGCCAATGTTCGTCACGTCGCTCAGGCCATCGCCGATTTCCTGCTGGAGGAGGGAGGGGGCCGAACCGGTGTTGTCGTCGGCTTCGATACCCGTTTCCTGTCCGATCGCTATGCCATTGAGGTGGCTCGAGTGCTGGCCGGCAATGGCATAGCGGTCCATCTCAGCAAGGCTGATTGCCCCACAGCGGCCCTTTCCTACGCGGTCAAAGCCTTGGATGCGGCCGGTGGGGTTATGATCACAGCCAGCCATAACCCTCCACGCTACAATGGCATAAAGTGTAAAGCCTACTACGGCGGGCCGGCTATGCCGGAGATGACCAAACAGATGGAGGCTCACCTGGTGGCCAACCTGGAGCAGGGAAGGGAGTCTCAGACTGTGGAGTATGAACAAGCCTTGGCTGACGGCTCAATCGTGCGCTTTGATCTGCTTCCCGGCTATTTGGACCATGTTCGATCTCTGATTGATCTGGAACGCATCGCGCACTTTGCCCCGCAGGTGGTGGTTGATCCCATCTATGGCGCTGGACGGGGGTACATCAAGCAGTTCCTGGAGGAGGCCGGCTTGGAGGTCACGGAGATTCACAATGAGATGAACCCCGGCTTTGGCGGCTTATACCCGGAACCTATTGCCAGGAACCTGGGGGACTTGATCGCCACCGTGACCGGGTCAGGCTGCGACATCGGGCTGGCCACCGACGGCGACGCCGACCGCATCGGTGCCGTTGATGCCCAGGGGAATTTCATTGATCCTCATCGCATCTTCACCCTGGTTTTGAGACACCTGGTTGAGGAACGCCACCAGCGGGGGGATGTGGTGAAAACGGTCTCCACCACGAAGATGGTTGACATCTTGTGCCTGAAGTACGGACTGCGTCTGCACGAGACCCCGGTTGGCTTCAGCTATATCTGTGACCTGATGTTGCACAACGATGTGCTGATAGGGGGTGAGGAGAGCGGTGGGATCACCATCAGGGGTCATATCCCGGAGGGGGATGGCATTCTGATGGGATTGCTTCTCCTGGAGGTGATGGCCACCCATGAACTGCCTATACACGTGATCATCAGGCAGTTGATGGATGAGATCGGCTACTTCCACTTTGGCCGCCATGATCTGGAGACAAAACCATTCAACAAGGCCGAGTTAGTGGCCAGCTTGATGGCCCATGTGCCGGCCAGCGCTGCGGGCTTGAGTGTGGTGGATGTAAGGGACAACGACGGGGTGAAGTATCTTCTGGAGGACGAGAGCTGGCTGCTGATCCGACCGTCAGGGACGGAACCGGTGCTCAGAATCTACGCTGAGGCCAGGAGTAGGGAAGGGGTGGGTCAGTTGTTGGAGCAGGGGGCCGGGTTAGTGGGGTTGTAACAACGTGGGGTAGCGCTGCGCAGAGGATATGGACGATAGGCTTCAGGAGCTGATAGAGGAGATCAGGCGGGACAATATCTCCGGTGCGGTGCCCTTAACGCTCAAGGGTGCCCAGGTGCTGGTAGAGTACATTGACATAACTAAAAGGGATTCTCCATCTTCCTTCCTGGCTGAACTCCACCAACTGGGGAGAACTCTGATCCAAGCGCAGCCAGCCATGGCCTCCTTTTTCAATCTGGTGAACAGGGTGCTGTGGCGTTTGGAGGGCCTGACAGAGCTTCAGGCTATGAAGGAGGCTGTGCGGGAAGGGGCTGAGGCCTTTGCCGCGGAGCTAACGCGACAGGGGGAGTGTATCGCCCAGGCAGTATTGCCCTTGATCGGGGAAGGGGCCACCATCATGACCCACTCCTACAGCTCCACCGTTTTGAAGGGGCTCCTTGTGGCCAGGGGGGAAGGGCGGCGGATGCGTGTCATCTGTCTCGAAGGGCGACCTATGAGGGAAGGGGTCACACTGGCGCGGGAGCTGGGCCAGGCTGGAATCGAGGTCACGCTGATCGTTGATGCCGCCGGGCCGCAGATGATGGAGGAGGCACAGTTGGTACTGGTAGGGGCGGACAGCCTGTCACCCTTGGGACTGGTGAACAAGGTGGGTACCTACGCTCTCGCTCTGGCGGCCAGGGCGCACCGGGTTCCCTTCTATGCCCTCTGTGGCAGCGAGAAGTTTCTGCCGGCCGACTGGTTGCCCCACATGGCCGCTGAAGTGGGCGGGGCTGCGAGCGAGATACTGCCTGAACCTGTGCGCAACGTGTCGGTGCTGAACCGCTATTTCGACCTGACCCCACTCCCTTACCTCTGTGCAGTTATCACGGAGAGAGGCATCATGGGGCCGGCAGAGGTGAAAGAGGCGCTGGCCGAACTGAAAGTGCATCCCTCCCTTTTGTGATCTGAGGATGATCGCGGGCGAAGTAGAGTAACCTAGGGGGAGAGCCTACCTGCCATTTCTATCACTGAAAGTGCACCTCCCTCTTGTGATCTGAGGAGGCTGATGGGCAAACAGGAGCTTTGGGAGCAGTTGACCACGGTAGAGATTGTAGCTGTGGGAAACGAACTGCTCCTGGGTGACGTGCTGGATACCAACACCAATTGGCTCTGCCGCAAGATCACCGGCATGGGCGGTCAGGTGCGGCGGACGGTCATGGTCAGGGATGAACTGAGGGCTATCTCCAGGGAGATAGAGGCTGCCCTGGGACATGGCACGGACCTGATCATCACTACCGGTGGCCTGGGGCCGACCGCAGACGACCTAACCCTGTCCGCTGTGGCTGAGGCCACCGGGCAGCCGCTGGAGCTGAATCCCCTGGCTCGTGACCTGGTGGCCAGCCGCTATTGGGAACTGGCCCGTTTAGGACATGTGGCTGATGGGGCGTTGACCGAAGCCCGGCAGAAGATGGCTATCCTCCCGCGTGGGGCCCAGCCTCTGGCCAATCTGGTTGGCACGGCCCCCGCTGTGCTGTTGGAGATAGGCCGCTCGAGGATCGTCTGTTTACCAGGCGTACCGGCCGAGTTGAAGGGTATCTTCGAGGGCTCCCTACAGCCGCTTTTGGAAGAAATCTTCGGCCAGAGTTTTTTCAGCGAAAAGTTGCTCATGATTGACTGTGGGGATGAGTCTGTGCTAGCTTCCATCCTTGAGGAGGTGGCCGGTGAGCATCCTGAGGTCTACATAAAGTCTAGAGCCAAAGGGTTTGGCGCAGAGGTCAAGTTCCGGGTAACCCTATCGGCCAGCGGTCGGTCTTGGGCTCAGGTCGAGGGGCTCATAAGCCAGGCTCTACATGACCTGGAGGTTGCCCTGCGTAGGGCCCACATCGTGGTTGAGTCGGTTGAGGAGGTGCTTTGACATCCATTTGCCCCAGGGAGGAAGGGGGCATGTGTGCTAACTCAAGGCTCTCGCACCCGTCCTCGGGTGCGGCCCGAGGCTTCGCCGCGAGCGCTCAGCCGAACGGACGGGCCTATGAGCTTAAGTTAGCGCCTATGGGAGGAAGGGGAGTGGGTCGAGGTGGGACACGTGGATCAAATGGACGGTGGCAGCCAGGCTTGGGTGGGACGAAGCAAGGTGAGGTCAGTCTACTTTGATCATGCGGCTGGCACGCCAGTCCACCCTAGGGTGGTGGAGGCCATGCTTCCCTACTTAAGGGAGGTCTTCGGCAACCCTTCCAGTACCCACAGCTTCGGCCAGGCTGCACACCAGGCGGTGGACAGAGCCAGAGGTCAGGTGGCAGAGTTGATCGGGGCCTCGTCTGAGGAAATCTACTTTACCGCCAGCGGCAGCGAGTCCAACAACTTTGCTCTGAAAGGGATGGCCCTGGCCGCCCAGCAACTGGGCAGGGGGAAGCACCTGATTGTCTCCCAGATCGAACATCATTCGGTGCTGCACTCTGCTCAGTTCCTGGAAAGACAGGGGTATGAGGTGACCTATCTCCCGGTGGACAGGTATGGGTTAGTTGACCCGGACGATGTGGCCGCTGCCATGCGGGACGACACCTTTCTGGTCTCCATCATGCATGCCAACAACGAGATTGGCACCATCGAGCCCATGGCCGAGATAGGGCGGATCACCCGGCAGCGCGATGTGGTTTTCCACAGTGATGCAGTACAAACTGTAGGTGTTGTGCCAGTGGATGTTGAGGAACTCGGGGTGGATCTGCTGAGCCTGGCGGGCAACATGTTCTACGGTCCGAAGGGGGTGGCGGCCCTGTACATTCGCTCAGGGGTCAGGATCATGCCTTTCATTGATGGTGGCATCCAGGAGCGGGGGCGGCGGGCGGGGACTGAGAATGTGCCCGGCATCGTGGGCCTGGGGGTGGCGGCTGAGCTGGCCCGGCAGGAGATAGATGAACGGCGGCGGCGCATAGTCCCTCTGCGGGATCGGTTGATCCAGGGGCTGTTGGGGAGTATAGAGCGGATCTATCTAAACGGCCACCCCACGGAGCGGCTGCCGGGCAATGCCCACTTTAGCCTGGAGTACGTGGAGGGTGAGGCGGTGATCGTGGCCCTGGACATGCAGGGCGTTGCGGCGGCCAGCGGCTCGGCCTGCACTTCTTTGGCGCTCAAAAGCTCGCACGTCCTGGAGGCCATCGGCTTGAGCCAGGAGCTGGCTCAGGGCTCGCTCCTCTTCACCTTGGGAAAGGACAACACCGAGGAGGAGGTTGACTACGTCCTGGAAGTCTTGCCTCCCATCGTGGCCCGGCTGCGGCAGATTTCCCCGCTCTATTCTAAGTAGGGCCAAGGTAGGATCTTTACGTCGGAAGGGACTGTCATGGTGGAGATAGAAGCTGATGCGGTGCTTGATGCTTTTGGGGTGCTTTGCCCGGTGCCTATCATCATGACCGCCAAGAAGATCAAAGAGCTGGAGGTGGGGCAGGTATTGGAGGTCCTTTCTACCGACCCAGGCATCCGGGAAGATATGCCGGCTTGGTGCCGCCAGACAGGGCACCAGTACCTGGGCCTGGTCGAAGGGGAGGGAGAGTACCGGGTCTACGTGCGCAAGAGGTGATTATGACTTCCTATTTGACGTCCCTTCCCTTTCGGCAACCCACGCAGCCGCCTTGCCGCTGGCCCTGCTGGGCCTGACCTTGATGCGACGCCGCAGGAGGTGAACCGTGAGAATCCAACAATTTCTGGTTGTCTTTTTCCTCGGAGTGACGGTCTGGGCAGGTTGCGCGGCCCCCACCCCCTCCCCGACCGTACCGTCGCCCACCCTGCCGCCGGATGCGGTGTTCGGTGTGGTGCGTGACGCCGACGGCCCGGTGGCCGGGGCTACCGTCCGCGTGCAGGCCACCGACAACAAAACGACTACAGCCGCCGACGGTTCCTTCCTCCTGAGCGGCCTGACGGCTACCACTCCGATCTCGGTGACTGCCTGGGCCGAGGGCTATTTTGTGGGCTGGACCAGCGCTGCCCCTGGCCCAGAACCGGTCACTATCACCATTAAGCCCTACTACACCACTGACAACCCTGACTATGGCTGGTTCTCGCTGGAGGGCGCCGAGGGCTCACTCAGTTGCTCGCACTGCATGCCCGCCTATTCCGAATGGCAGGCCGACGCCCACTCCCAATCCGCCGTCAACCCCCGCTTCCTGACCATGTACAACGGCACCGATGTGGCCGGAAATCAGAGCCCTCCCACCCGATTCGGCTACCACCGCGACTACGGCTCCTTCCCTCTGCGCCCCGACCCCAACCAGCCCTACTACGGCCCCGGCTACAAGCTGGACTTCCCCGACACGGCCGTAACTGCGCTGCCTGTCACGTCCCCGCCGCAGCAGCCAAACCGGACCGGGCTTACGCCGCCGACCCCAATCAAATCTCCGCTATCGAGACCGATGGGGTATTCTGCGAGTTCTGCCACAAGATCGGCGACGTGGTGCTGGACCCGGCCACGGGCCTGCCCTATCCCAATATGCCGGGCGCGCTCTCCCTGCGCCTGTATCGCCCTGAGGAAGGACAGCAGCTCTTCTTCGGCAACTTTGACGATGTGACCCGGCGGGTGAGCTACCTGCCACTGGAGGAGGAGAGTGCCTTCTGTGCACCGTGCCACTTTGGGGTGTTCTGGGATACGGTGGTCTACAACTCCTTCGGCGAGTGGCTGGAGAGCCCCTACAGCGACCCCGAAGGTTCGCCTGAGCCTTCGTCCCGAGCTCAGGCCGAGGGGCTTGTCGAAGGCACCGGGCAGACGGCTCGACTGAGCTCGCCGAAGTCCTGTCAGGATTGCCACATGCCCGTGGCCGGCTACGACTACTTCGTCTTCCCCGAAAAGGGAGGGCTGCACCGCGATCCCAACCGCATCTTCAGCCACCGCATGCCCGGCGCCACGGACGAGGAACTCTTGCAGAACGCCGTCACGATGACCGCCACTGCTCGCCTGGAGGGAGACACCGTCGTCGTGCCGGTGGACATCACCAACGATAAAACCGGCCACCACGTTCCCACCGACTCGCCGCTGCGCCACCTGATTCTGCTGGTGCGGGCCACCGATAGGCAGCGGCAGGCCCTGCCCCAACTGGCTGGGCCGACGGTACCGGAGTGGGGCGGGGTAGGGGATCCGAGCGAAGGATACTACGCCGGCCTGCCTGGCAAAGCCTTCGCCAAAGTGCTGGAGGAACTGTGGACCGAGGTTTCGCCGACGGGGGCTTATTGGAACCAAACCCGTGTGTTGAGCGACAACCGCATCGCCGCCTTTGCCACCGACACTAGTACCTACACCTTTGCCGCGCCGTCTGAAGGAGAGGTCAGCGTTGAGGTCACGCTGCTCTTCCGCCGCGCCTTCATCGCCCTGATGGATCAGAAGGGCTGGGACGTGCCGGACGTGGTCATCAGCTCCCACAGGCTCACCGTGGGTGGCTAGCCTGGACGGCACGGTCACTACGCTGACGGACACGGGCTTGCAGGGATATGGCAGCGACCCCTGACCGTGGTTTCGCAAAGACAACTTGGGGAGAGCCAGGGCCACTCCCTGTGTGGCTTTGCTGGCGCTGGCTTGCCACTCTGGATGTTCGTGATTAACGGAGCGTGACAATGCGACGTGTGTATCTCTCCCTGGCTTCTCTGGTTCTGCTGGCTCTGGCCTGTAACCTTGGGGGTGGTCCCGCCCGTTCCCCCTTTCCTTCTCCTGTCACCACCCCCACCTCCTCGCCGACGGTCGCGCCGGAGCCTTCCCCCTCTCCTTCTCTCTCCCCCGCGCCGTCCCCGGAACCCGGCCTGGACAAGTGGGATCTGTGGGTAGATGGCCCCCACCTGCGTGGCGCCAATATCTACCAGCGTCGTGTGTATCCTGAGCTGGACGGACCAGACTTCATGGGACCTGACCCCGTCGGTCCACCCTACACCCAGGAAGATTTTGACCGGTTGGCAGCGCTAGGCGCCAACTACGTCAATATCTCCCATCCCGGCCTCTTTACCGAAACCCCGCCCTACACCCTGGACCAGGAGATCCAGGACAACTTGGACAACTTGCTCGACATGATCGCCAAAGCCGACATGTTCGCCGTGATCAGCTTCCGCACCGGGCCAGGCCGCGCGGAGTTCAGTGTTTGCTGCCTGGGGGACGACTGGTTCGATGAGAGCTACCTCGATGATTCCGTGTGGCAGGATCAGGCGGCGCAGGGTGCCTGGGTGGCGATGTGGCGCTACACGGCGGAACGCTACCGGGATAACCCCATCGTCGTCGGCTACGACCTGATGGTCGAGCCGAATTCCAACGAGGTAGGCAGTGATGCCCTCAATCCGCTGGACATCTGGGACCCGGAAGAGTTTTACTCAACCTACGGGGGCACTTTGTACGACTGGAACCAACTCTACCCCCGCATCACCGCCGTCATCCGCCAGGTGGACGCCGAGACGCCGATCCTGATCGGTGGGATGGGGTACAGTGCCGTCGAGTGGCTGCCCTACCTGCAACCAATGGGGGACCCGCGCGCGGTCTACACGGTGCATCAATACGAACCTTTCGTCTACACCCATCAAGAACCGCCCCTCATAAACACGTATCCGGGGGTGTTCGATACAGACTGGGATGGGGACGATGACCAGTTCAACCGAGCCTGGCTGGAGGATCTGCTCTCGACGGTTGATACCTTTGCGGCAACGCATGGCGTGCCGGTGGCAGTGAACGAGTACGGACTGATGCGATGGCAGCCTGGCGCGGCCGATTTTATGGACGACCAGATGGACCTGTTTGAGCAACGCGGCATGAACTATGCCCTGTGGGAATGGCAAACGTCGTGGGAGCCATTCGCGGAGGAAGTACATGCCTTCAACTTCCGTTTAGGGCCTGACCCCGACAACCGCGCCGACGTGGCCTCGAGTGACCTGATCGAAGTTATCGCGCAGTACTGGAGGCGCAACAAGGTACGCCCATCAAACTTCACCCAGGAACCAAGCACCAGGGTGGGCTGGGTCTTGGAAGCGCCCTCGGCTTGGGTGCTGCTGTGCACCCAGGTAGGCCGGCGCCGGCTGGTGGACATGCTGGCCGGATAGGTGCTGCCTCGCATCTGCTATGTTGATAGCTTCTTCGAAACGGGCTTGCGCAGCAATTCGGCGCAAGTCACGACATATAGGGGGAGAAGAGATGCGAGGGGACACGTCTCGACTGAGGCTTCGACGGTGAGCCCTCGGCGTGAGCTCGGTCGAACGCTCAGCCGAACCGCTCGACGAAGTCCCCCCGTACTCCCCGGGCTTTCGCTGCGCACGCCCGAAACGGAATTTGATTGACAATGGAGTGAATGTGCGATATGATAGCATCGGGAGTCTGAGAGAAGGAGTCCCCTGCTGTTGACAACGCCGTAGTGGCTGGAGGCAATGCTGTTTCGTGAAACCGCCGACTGTGTTTCTCGAGTTTTGCGATGACTTGAGTAGCGGGCGAATTGTGGCATAACATGGTCAAAACCTGGTACTGGAGGTGTGATCATGCGCTTGCCCATCGTTCAATTCCCGAGCATCGTCATTGACAACTTGGTGTACTTCGCCCCGGTGTTTGCCACCGAGGAGCAAGTCAAGCACTTCTGCGAGTACGTGACCGGCCTGATCGCCGGTGACAAAGCCACCATCACAGCCATCAACGCTCTGTTCTTTAACAAAAACGATCAGAGTGCGCTCAACAAGTTCCTGGCCCAGGCCGCTTGGGACGAGCGAGACCTGAACCACCGGCGCATCCAGTTGGAACTGGCGCGGCTCCATCGCCGCCCGGTGAGTTCTCAAGCGGGTCGGCTCATTATCGACGACACTCTGGCTCATCACACCAAGTGTTCCATGGAAGGGCTGGCCTACTTGAAAGACCATGCCCTGAACCGCTATGTTTGGGCCCACAATGTGGTGACCAGTTACTACGTCAATCGCGCCGACCAGTTCCCTGTGGACTTCCGCCTGTATCTCCAGTTTCGTGGGGAGCAAGAGTTGGCCACCTTGAGCGAGGCAGCGGTAGCTCTGGCCACCTCTCCCACGTTGGAAGGCTATCACCAATACCTGGTGGACCTGTTGAGTTTCTACCAGCGACAACAGACCTTTCGCACCAAGACCCGGTTGGCGGCGGACTTGGTCCGAGAAGCTGTCTGCTGGGGTCTCCCTTTCGACGTGGTGCTCTTCGACAGTTGGTTCTGCCGCAGGCCCTTAATCGATGCGATCGAGGGTGAGGGTAAGGACTGGGTGGGCGGTTGTCCTAAGAATCGAAATGTCCTGTTTAAGAACCGTTGGACTCAACTGCAGGAGTACATCCGCACCATCCCTGCCGAAGCGTACCGCCCCTACAAAATCGGGCAGCACGTCTACTGGGCTTTCACCAAGGTCTTGCCAATGAGGTACCTGGATCGGCGTCGAGTGCGCATTGTCGCTTCCTATCGGGATACCCTGGACTTGAGCGAGTTACCCAATTTTTACAACACAAATCGCAAGGACTGGGAATGCAAGCGCATTCTGACCACCTATTGCGACCGCTGGCCCACCGACACCTTCAACGAGGACGTCAAGGGGAACCTGGGCTTTGAAGATTATCAGCTACGGCGATTGCGGGGTATCAGACGACACTGGTATCTTTCCTTCGTAGCGTATTCTCTTCTCGGTGACCAAGGGCCACCAGGGCGCTCGCGTTGGGCGGTGAGGGGCCGGTACGAATCAACCGGTCAGCGGTGCCATGCGGTCGTGGATGAGCTGCTGGGTTATCTAGTGCACTGGATCGCTCAGCAGTTGGAGGCAGGTTCTTCACCGACAACCATCATGCAGATGCTGCTGGCCTGACCGACAAGCAGCCATAAACTTATGCTTAGCCGGGCAGGTCAGGCCAACGTGGCAGGACCTGGCTAGCTTTTTGGTGTTTGCCCTGATCGATTGTTAAGTTACTTTGGACTTACCTGGCCCTACTTATCGCAAAACTCGAGTGTGTTTCTCACGATGGGTTGGGAAAAAGTCGGCGTTTTGTTTTTGGCTTACAGCCGAATAGGTGAGGTGTCCGTGAACGGGCAAGATAAAGTGACCTGGCGCTATGCGCTTGGCCTTTTCCCTTATGCGCCCCTGGGGCCTATGGTAGGATGTTTCTCCATCAGATTGAAAGGAGCAAGAGATGAAAGGACATACATTGCGCCATCTACTTAGTGTGTCGGTAATCATGGCCTTCCTGCTCTCCATGGGAGCCGTGGCTTGCATGCCCACTCCGGAGGTGATCGTGGTCACAGCCACACCAGTGCCGGAGGAAGGGCCACCGGAGGGGAGGCCGCCAGAGGAGGGGCCACCGGGCGAAGTGCAGATTACTTTCACCGCCGATCGCACCAACCTGCAGCCTGGCGAATGTGCCATGCTGGAGTGGAGCGTCCAGGGCGGCTTTGGGGTGTTTCTCAACGAGCAGCCGGTTGACTGGTCAGGGCGGACCCAGGTGTGTCCAGAGGAGACGACCCCCTACGTCCTGGGCGTGGACACTGGCGAGACGGTAGAGGTGCGCGAAGTGGTGATTTCTGTGGCAAGCGCGGGAGAGCCGCCACCGCCGGAGGAGCCGCTGCCAGGCGAAGTGCAGATTGCCTTCACCGCCGATCGCACCACCGTGCAGCCTGGCGAATGTGCCATACTGGAGTGGAGCGTCGAGGGTGGCTTTGGGGTGGAGCTCAGTGGGCAGCCAGTTGACTGGTCCGGGCAGAGGCAGGTGTGTCCAGGGGAGACGACCCCCTACGTCCTGGGCGTGGACACTGGCGAGACAGTGGAGGTGCGCGAAGTGGTGATCGTTGTGGCAGGCGCAGGACAGCCACCACCGACTCAACCGGCTACGGCTCAGCCCCAACCGACCCAACCCGGATGTCCGGGTCCGCCGATGATCTCGTCCTTCACCGCCAATCCAAGCACGATCACCGCCGGTCAATCCAGCACACTCAACTGGGGTCCGGTGACGAACGGGAACACCTCGCAGTTGGTGAGATCGGTGGTTATTAACCCAGGCCTTGGCGAGGTGGGATCGCCCGGCTCGCGCGTGGTCAGTCCCACGACCACGACCACGTACACCATGACCGCTACCGGCTGCGGCGGCACGAAGACGCAACAAGTGACCGTCACTGTCACAGGGGCACCACCGCCGCCACCACCGGCCGCTACCGCAACTCCGACGCCGTGGACGACCGACCTGGCGGTGACTGACCTCTATCCAGACAAGTGGAAGAATGGGACAGTGTACGGCAGGATCACGAACCACGGCCCAGGCACCTGCAAAAATGTCCAGATTCAGTTTTCGTGCTCGTGGGCCAAAACCGCCTATGGCGCTACTTTCGGCCTAAATCAGGCAATCGGGCCCAAGAAGATCACCATCACCAGCCTCAACCCGGGGCAGACAGCCGACTTCAACACGGGCATCACGGTTGATATTACCCAGTTCTGGTACGACATGACGTGCAGCATACAGGTGCCCTTCAACGATCCCAACACAGCCAACAACAGCTACCAGGAGAAGCTCTCAAAATAATCCGCTGGGATACCTGGCCGAGGCTTCGTCCTTTACACGCAGTTCGCCTATTGCCCGCTGGCCCACGCCGTCGGTTGAGCGGCGGCCTGAGCCTGTCGAAGGGTAGGCTGAAAGCCATATCGAAACCACGGCGCGGGTGTGCCGCTCTACAGACTGCGTGTAACGTCGTGAGCTCAGCCGAACGGGCAGGGACGCTCAATCCCTGCCCTCGGCAGCGGGATGTGTGTGCTTGCTGCGTTGGGGGCGTGGCAGGAGTACGGCATGTTCCTGGTGGACCTCAACGGCGGGCGATCGAACTGGAGGCGATCCATCCCCAGAGCGTTGCCGCTAATCCTTATCACGGCTTGCTGCCCGAGGGGGACTATGTCTGCCTGGAACCGTCCGGCATGGTTGCTCCGCTCAAGTTGGCCCCTTTGAGGTTCGCATCGTGCAGGTATGCGTTCACTAGATTTGCCTCCTCCAGGTCAGCCCCCCGCAGGTTTGCCCCCCTCAGGTTCGCCCCGGTCAACGTGGAACAGGCCAGGTCAGCCTCAGCAAGGCTGGCCGCCGCTAGAACCGCTTCCGTCAGATCGGCTCCCCTCAAGCTGGCACCCTCCAGGTTTGCCTCGGTCAGGTCAGCCTTCTGCAATCTGGCCATGCGCACGTTGACGTCAGTTAGATTGGCCCTCTTGAGCCGAGCCTGGCTCAACTGCGCCCCGGTGAGGTTGGCCCCGGTGAGGTCGGTCTCCGAAAGATCGGCCTCCGTCAGTATGGCCCAGGCCAGGTTGGCATAACGCAGGGACATGCCCCTCAGGTCTGTCCTGTTCAGGTCCACCTTGACGAATGCACCTATGGCTTTGTCTCTGAGGATCTGCAGGACTTCCTCCCTGGTGACCTTCTTCAACTCTCCCCTCTTCATAAAGTCTAACTCCTTTGTACTCGTGCAATAACAGATTCCCGTTTTTGATCGCATTTACGAGGACAGGGTCAGGACGCAAGAGATATTGTTTCTGCACGAGTGCTTTGTATCAGGTCGGCATACTTCAGACCGTTCCCGGTGTTGAGTAACACAATGCGGTCTGTTGGGCTGACCACTCCCTGTTCCTGCATGCGATGGAGGGCAGCTAGGGTGGCCGCCCCCTCGGGGCAGGGGAAAATCCCCTCGTAGCGGGCCATGTCCCTCATGGCCCGCAGGATCTCCTCCTCGCTCACGGCCACGGCATAGCCATCGGTCTCGGCTATGGCCCGCAGTACCAAAAAATCTCCTAGAGCCTTCGGCACCCGCAGGCCGGCAGCCACGGTCTGAGCCCCCTCCCAGAAGTCCGATTCTGACTTCCCCTCCTGAAAAGCTTTCACCATCGGCGCGCAACCCTCCGATTGAACGATCATCAGCCGTGGCCACTCGCCTGAGACCCAGCCTACCTCCGCCAACTCATGGATCGCTTTCCAGATGCCGATAATCCCCACACCACCCCCAGCCGGATAGATTATGACATCGGGCCATTCCCAACCGAACTGCTCGGCGATCTCCAGCCCCATCGTCTTCTTCCCCTCGATACGATACGGTTCCTTAAGGGTGCTGGCCTCATACCAACCATGTTCAGAGATCCCCTGGACGATAAGCTGGCCAGCATCGGAGATGAGGCCGTCCACCAGGTAGAGGTGGGCTCCGTAGGCCTGACACTCCAATACATTTACCGCTGGGGCATCTTGCGGCATGGCTACGTGGACTTGCAAGCCAGCTTTGGCTCCGTAGGCGGCCCAGGCTCCGCCAGCGTTTCCAGCGGTAGGCATGGCTACCGCTTTGACTCCAAGCTCCTTGGCCTTTGACACCCCGGCCGCAGCACCCCTGGCTTTGAAAGTGCCGGTGGGGTTCAGCCCTTCATCCTTGATATAGAGGTTTGGCAGTCCCATCTTGCCTGCCAAATTGGGTGCATGGAAGATTGGGGTCCAGCCCTCACCAAGGGTGACAATGTTATCCCTGTGCTCCACAGGGAGGAATTCCTCGTAGCGCCACATATTCGCTTGACGCCGGCTCAGTTCTTCCTTCTTCACCGCCGCTTTGATGGCTGCCAGGTCGTAGCGGGCGAGGAGGGGGCTACCACAAGGGCACAGGTTCTGTGGTTCCCTGGCCGAAAGGTGGCGGCCACACTTGGGGCACTGCAGGTGGGTTAAAAAGGTCATGTTGAGAGCCATTATAGCAGCAATGTCAATCGGCTTCAACATTTTCCTAGGTTCGCTGTGA
>JBHIDP010000011.1:0-25886 GCA_046760185.1 Anaerolineae bacterium | reverse complement strand
CGCCCTGAAGGAGGACATGGTCGTCGTGAAGGGGGACATCACCGCCCTGAAGGGGAACATCGCCCAGTTGGAGAAGGAGGTCCTAAACTTTGAATGGCAGATGCGTCTCTATCTGGTGGCTATTGGAGCGTTGATCCTTATCACTAACCCCAGGGTATTGGACTTATTGGCTAAGCTGGTAGGGATAGCACCTTGAGGTCTTCCTCAAGGTGCTCTCTCGATCCCTAAAAAGCAAAAGATGCCAAGGAGGAGATTTCTTCCTTGGCATCTTGCCTTTTGTATTCCCTATCTTGTCGGCTGGGACGTCATAAACTTCCCAGGCTGTGCCAGGCTTTGTTGTTATGCTGCCTCCTTCTTAGTGAAGGTTAGCCCCTTCTTACCAACATCTATCACTACCGTATCCCCTGCCTGAAATTCCCCCTCGATCAATCGCTTGGAGAGAGGGTTCTCCACATAGCGCTGGATGGTACGGCGTAAGGGGCGGGCCCCGAACTGTGGATCGTGCCCCTCCTCGGCCAACCACTCCCGCGCCGCGGCGGTTAACTCGATGGTGATCCCCCGTTCCTCCAGACGACGGCTGACCTCTCCCATTTGTAGATCAACGATCTGCAGCAGTTGCTCCCGTGTCAGACTACGGAAAACGATAATCTCGTCAATGCGGTTGAGGAATTCAGGACGGAAGGCGCGCTTCAGTTCCTGGCGCACCTGCTCCTGTCTGCTGTCGTGATCATCCCCTTGCTCACCAGTACGAAAGCCGATAGGTCCTCCATGGTGGTCGTACTGGGTGCCAAGGTTGGAGGTCATGATGATGACCGTATTGCGAAAATCCACCGTACGGCCCTGGCCATCGGTCATGCGGCCATCATCCAGAACCTGGAGCAGGGCGTTCCAGACCTCGGGATGAGCTTTCTCTATCTCGTCGAAGAGGATCACCTGGTAGGGACGACGTCGTACTGCTTCCGTCAGTTGTCCCCCCTCCCCATAGCCGACGTAGCCGGGAGGGGCACCGATCAGGCGTGACACAGTGTGACGCTCCTGGTATTCGCTCATGTCAACGCGGACCATAGCGTCTTCGTCGTCGAAGAGGAACTCGGCCAGCGCCTTGGTCGTTTCGGTCTTACCTACCCCGGTGGGCCCCAGGAAGATGAAGCTACCAATGGGACGGCGCGGGTCTTTCAAACCGGAACGACTACGGCGGATGGCATCAGCCAGGGCAACGATGGCCTCCTCCTGGCCAATGATCCTCTTGTGGAGGTGCTTCTCCATGTCCAACAGCCGCTCCATCTCCGACTGCAACATGCTGGTAACGGGAATTCCCGTCCAACTGGAAATTATCTGTGCCACATCCTCCGCGTCCACCACCTCGTCAAATCCCTGCTCCTGACGCCAGGCCATCACCTCCTGCTGGAGCTCCTGTTCCACCTGGATGCGCTGACTCTTAACTCCGGCCGCCCGTTCGTAGTCCCGCTTCTGCCAGGCCTCTTCCTCCTCGGTAGCCAATCGCGTCAGTTCTGTCTTCTTCTGGCGCAGCTCCAATGGCATGTTGTAGACATCAACGCGCAGTTTGGCCGATGCTTCATCAATGATGTCAACCGCCTTGTCGGGCAGGTATCGTCCGGTAACATAGCGATGGGACAGTTTGGCGGCCGCTTCGAGGGCCTCATCCTCTATGGCCACCTGGTGATGCGCTTCGTATCGCTCTCTGAGGGCTTTCAGCATCTCGATAGTATCCGCCACATCGGGTTCATCTACGTAGACCGGAGCGAACCGTCGCTCCAGAGCTCGATCCCGCTCGATACAGTTGCGGTAGTCATCGAGGGTGGTGGCACCGATGCACTGTAGTTCACCTCGGGCCAGGGCCGGCTTCATCAGGTTGGAAGCGTCAATGGCCCCTTGGGCTGCACCTGCTCCCACCACGTTGTGGATTTCGTCAATGAAGAGGATTATCTGCCCCTCCGATTGCGTGACCTCGTCTATAGCCGCTTTCAGCCGCTCTTCGAATTCGCCCCGGAAGCGGGAACCGGCCACCATGCCTCCCAGGTCAAGCTCGATAATGCGCCGATTGAGCAGGTTCTCCGGCACATCGTTGGTCACTATCTTCTGCGCCAGACCCTCAGCAATGGCTGTCTTGCCCACACCTGGATCACCGATGAGCACAGGGTTGTTTTTGGTGCGGCGGGCCAAAACCCGCATCAGCCGCAGAATCTCCTTCTCACGCCCGACGACCGGGTCAAGCCGCCCTTCCCGCGCCAGTTGGGTGATGTCCCGCCCATAACGTTCAAGGATACGGTACTTTGTCTCCGCGTGAGGGTCGGTAACCTTCTGCCCCCCTCTGACCTTGTCTATAGCTTCCAACACCCGCTCTCTGGTAACCCCCAGGTCGCTCAGGATAGCCTGCGAGGCACCACCCCTCTGGCTGACGATAGCCAGCAGGATGTGTTCCGTGGAGACATACTCATCTTCCAGTTTGCGTGCCTCCTCGCTGGCCTGGTTCACCACTTGCTGAACCCGTGGGGTGACGTAGATCTGGGCCGGCCCGTAAGTGCTGGGGGTGGTGTACATCTGCGGCCCTGAACTGAGGGCCTCATCAAGACGGGCCGTGACCAGGTTGATGTCCACTCTCAGGACATCCAGGATCTGGGACACGACACCACCGGGCTGTTCCACCAGAGCCAACAGTAGGTGTTCTGTATCCAGTTGACCATGCTTGTAGCGCACCAGTATCTCTTGAGCCCGAGCAATGGCGTCCTGGGCTCGTTCAGTAAACCGATCAAATCGTATCATGCTGCCTTTACTCCTACTCTAGTTCTCGGTGCGAAGCATCCTTCGACAATCTCAGGGCGCGTCCTGAGCTCGTCGAAGGACACCCCATGCGAGTTTTGCACCAGAAACTACGACCAGCTTGATCTGTTGTCATTATACTCCACCCTGCCCTCTAAGGCAAAGGGAGGTCGAACTTTTAGCACGTAACTCCTGTCATTTAGGCGACCTGGCCTAACACCAATTCCCCACAATTTGATTCGTGTTGTTTCGTTGACAGTTTCCTCTCAATTGTATATAATTTGGCATAGGAGGTGAAGAGACGATATGAAAGATATTGTGGTCCACCGCTACCGCGTTGTATTCGAGAAGGAAGAGAACGGCTGGTATTCCGTCCACTGTCCGACCCTTAAAGGCTGTCACTCTCAGGGAACCACCTACGAGGAAGCCCTGGTCAACATCCGGGAAGCCATTGAAGGCTGGCTTGAGGTCGCTCGCGAGTACGGTGATCCTATTCCTGAAAGCGACGATCTAGCCCTTTTTAGATGGCTTTCTTCCATTCCTCGATCTCTTTCTCTACCTCTTGCAGCTCCTCCTCAAGTTCCTGCTTATACTCCTCTAACATGCGGAGGTACTCCTCGCGCTTGATAAAGGGCCTGGGCCCCCGGAAGCGAAAGCCAAAGCCAGGGAAACCAAACCCAAAGGTAAAACCGCTAAAACCGTGACATCTGGACATGGTCACTCCCCTTCCTTCCCTTTCTTTACTTTGACCTTGATCCTTTTCGGTTGCGTCCTCAGTTTTTTATCACCATCGGTCGTATCACTACCGACCTGTACCGCCCGCAAACGCCGCCGCAACCGCTCGATCTCCGCCACGAACTCAGATTCCATGCGGGTCATCTCTGCTTCGAACTGAGACTCCATCCGTTCCATCTCTTCCCGCATTCTCTCCATGCGCTCGGTCATGTTCAGGATAACTTCCACACCAGCCAGGTTTACCCCCAGTTCCTCGGTCAAGCGGCAGATTCTTCGCACCCGCTGTATGTCACGTTCGGAATAGAGACGCACGTTGCCCCGCGAGCGCGCCGGCCTTATCAGACCAAGTCTCTCATAGTAGCGCAAGGTCTGAGGGTGTACGTTCACTAATCTTGCGGCCACACTTATGATGTAGCAAGGTTCGTCGTGTCGGTTCCTGGTTGGCATTTGTACTCCCTTTCGCTAAACTATCATGGAACCCGCTCTGGCCTTTCCCCTAGCTTCACCTGGACATAGTGCTCCCGTCCATTGCGCATAACAGTCAGGTCAACCGTCTGCCCTACTCTTGTTTCCTGAGCCAGATAGGTCACCAGATCATCAAAATCCCTCACCTCCTGACCGTCAATGGCCACGATGATATCACCACCTACCTCCAGGGACATGCCATCCACCACAACCGACCTTTGGCCACCACGTAAGCCTGCCCGCGCTGAGGGCCCCCCACGTACGACCTCGATCACCAATACGCCCTTCTGGACAGGCAGGTCCACTGCCTCAGCCAGGTCGGCATCAACCGTGCGGGCTATGATGCCCAGCCAGGGATGCTCGTAACTTCCTCCCTCAATGAGGGAAGGTATCACCCGCTTGAGCACGTTCACTGGCACGGCGAATCCTACACCGCTTGAGGCCCCGGTCCGGGAGAAGATGAGGGTGTTGACTCCAATTACCTCCCCCTCCGAGTTCAGAAGAGGACCACCCGAGTTGCCAGGGTTGATGGCTGCATCGGTCTGGATCAGCTCGGGCAGGGAGAACCGATCTTCCAGTTGTACTACCCGCCCCAGGTAGCTGATGAAGCCCACCGTCAAGGTTCGTTCCAGGCCAAAGGGGTTGCCAATAGCGATAGCCCGTTGCCCTACCTGAAGGGTGGATGAGTCCCCCAACACGACCGGGTAGAGCATCTCGCTGGGCACATCCACGGCAATCACCGCCAGGTCAGTGCCCGGATCACGGCCGATCACCCAAGCCTCAACCACGGTCTTGTCAGAGAATTTTACCGTTATCTCCCTGGCATCTGCCACAACATGGTTGTTGGTCACAATGTGACCTTCTTTATCTATGACGAAGCCTGATGCCGTTCCCTCGGTGGGAAACAACTGTAGTTCATCCTCAACGCTGATATTAACTACAGCCGGACTGACCCGTTTGTAGAGATTTATCAATAACTGCTCTTCGGCATCGGCCGCACTTATCACACTGGGCGGCAGAGGGGTAGGAGTAGGCTGCACTTCCGTCAGTGGGGTGGCAAAGGGTGTCGGCCCTTCCTCCCCCGGCCTCACCAACCCCAACAACCCACAGGCCATCATCGTTAACGCCAGGACCGATATCCCGGCTATGGCCAGTAGCTTCTTTTTATCTTTCATCTATGTCCTTTCATTACGCTCTTGCAGCCCACTTTCACTCATCGGAACCCTATACACCGGGTGGTCTCTCCGCCAACGTAGCTTTGATCAACATTTCCTGACCACCACGTATGATCGTCAATTCCACCTCATCTCCCACCCGGGTCTCTGTATCCAGATAGAAGTTCCAGTCATCCCAGTTGGCTATCTGGCGGCCATTGACATGGGTGATGATATCCCCGCCAGCCAATACAATCTTATTGCCAATACGCACTCGCTCTCTGGCTCCCTGCAGGCCGGCCTTGTCCGCCGGACTGTTGCGGTAGAGTCGAGCGATAAGCAGCCCCTTCTGCGCTGGAAGATCCAGGGCCCTGGCCAGGATAGGGGTGATGCTGTACGGCTCGATCCCCAGCCAGGGATGAGGATAGCGCCCTTTGCTGATCAACTCCGGCACAATGCGCTTCACTGTATCAGCCGGGATAGCGAAGCCGATCCCGGCCGAGGTGCCAGAGGGCGAAAAGATGGCCGTGTTGACCCCAATCACCCTGCCGTGGGAGTCCAGGAGAGGCCCCCCTGAGTTGCCGCGGTTGATAGCCGCGTCGGTCTGGATCACTCCCCAGATGCGCCGTCCCTTTTCTGTCTCCAGAGATCGGTTGAGAGCGCTGATCACCCCCGTGGTCAGGGTGCGCTCGAACTGCCCGAAGGGATTCCCTATGGCGATAGCCCGTTGCCCAACCCGCAGGTTTGCCGAAGTACCCCACTCCACCGGGTAGAGCTTCTCTGCGGGCACATCTATGACGATCACTGCCAGGTCGTTGCTGGGATCAATGCCTATCACCTCACCGGGAACGACGGTGTCATCCGACAGGGCTACCTCCAGTTCCTCAGCTCCCTCAACAACATGGTAGTTGGTGAGGATGTGGCCCTCCTTATCAATGACGAAACCTGAGCCGCTCCCTTCCTGAGGGATAATGTTGAAGAAAAAGCCATAGATATAGGTGCGGCTAGTGATGTTCACCACGGCTGGACTGACCCGTTCGTAGACGTTGATGACCAACTGTTCCTCGATGTCCATCGCCTCGAAAGCAGACCGAGGCAAGGGAGTAGGGGTGGCCACGATGACGATCGGTGTGGCTGTCGGTGGTGGCTCCTTCGTCGCAACTGGCAGAGCAGAGGAACTACAGCCCAGCACCGCTATGGCTACCATCGTAAGGAGAAGAAGTCTTGTTCCATCCTGTGGCCATGCCCTCGTTCGGTTTTCCATCTGGTAACCCTCTGTTCCTGACGGTTGTCCTTGAGTGCCTTTCCCTACAATGCTCTACCGGCAACCGGAAGCACCCCTTCGTTCCCCCAGTTTAAGATCTAACTCCATCTCTTTGCCATTGCGGAGGAGGGTGAGCTTGACTGTCTGATGCGCTTCTGTATTGCGGGCCAGGTAGACGATGAAGTCGTTGAAGCTCTTGAGTTCTGTGCCGTCTATAGCCAGAATAACATCCCCCTCCAAGAGACCGGCCCTGTCAGCGGGCCCACCTGGAGCGACCCTATCCACGTAGGCTCCATGGTCAACGGTGAGCCCCAGCTCATCAGCCACCATTGCCGTGACCGTCATGCCCAGGACCCCCACGCAGGGATGTTTGTAGCTACCCGTTTTGATCAACTCCGGGACCACTCGCTTGAGTGTATCAACCGGCACGGCGAAGCCGACACCTGAAGAAGTGCCGCTGGTGGAGCGGATAGCCGTGTTGACACCAATGACCAACCCATGCGAATCCAGGAGCGGTCCACCACTGTTGCCAGGGTTTATGGCCGCGTCGGTCTGAATGATCTCCGGGTTCTGGTAGCCACTCGGCAGGCTGGGGTCAGAGGGGAGGCTGCGTCCCAGGGCACTGATGATCCCGACCGTCATGGTCCGCTCGAACTGCCGGCCAAAGGGGTTGCCAATAGCGATGGCCCGCTGTCCTACTTGCAAGGTGGAAGAATCCCCTAGCTCCACAGGGACCAGTTTGTCGGTCGGTACATCAACAACCTTGATGACGGCCAGGTCGGTGTAGGGATCGGTGCCAACCACCTTGGCCGTAGCCGTACTCTGGTCCGCGAATTCGACCAGCAGTTCACGAGCGCTTTCGACAACGTGGTTGTTGGTGACAATGTGCCCTTCCCGGTCAATAACGAAACCTGAACCAGCGGCGGTGCCAAAGCCGGTGTTGACCTCGATGTAGACCACGGCCGGACTCACTCGTTTGTAAATGTTGATCAGCAACTGCTCTTCTGCATCCGGTTCCACCAGCAGGCTCTGAGGCTGTAGCGTGGAGGTCACCTCTTTGATAATGACCTGCGGTGTCGGTATCGCCTGTTCCGCACCCGGCATAGAAACAAGAGAACAGCCCAGGAGAGCAACAGCCACCAGAGCAAGAAGACCAACCAAACGAAAGTTACCCTTCATCGCCCCCTCCTTTTCAGTGTAGTTTTCGGTGCAAAAGGCGTGGCCCTATCGCAACTTGGCCAGCTCACGGAAGAGCTCCTTCTCCCGAGGGCTCAGGTTCTGAGGCAGCCTGATCCTTACTTTGGCGAAGAGATTGCCCCTTTTGTCCGAAGCCCCCAACTGAGGCATGCCTTGGCCTTTGAGACGAAAGATCTTTCCACTCGTGGTCTCCGGAGGGACCTTGAGCATCACCTCACCCTTCAGGGTCGGGACCTTGACCTCACCCCCCAGGATGGCAGTGTAGAGGTCCACGAACACCTCACAGTGCAGATCATCCCCCCTGCGTTCGAACACAGGGTGGGGTATGACTTTGACCTTCAGGTAAAGGTCGCCCCGCGGCCCTCCGCCAACACCTACCCCTCCTTCACCAGCCATACGCACTTTGGAGCCTGTCTTCACACCAGGAGGGATTTTTACTTCCAGGCGGCGGCCATCCTTCTGCAAGATGCGGGTGGTACCATGGAATGCCTCTTCCAGGGTGATCTCTACCGGCTGTTCATAGTTCTGGCCTGTCCAGGACCTGCCTCCCGTTTGCCAGGTCTGCTGTCGAGGACCGGTGCCCATGCCGCCGAAAATGCTCTGGAAAAAGTCGGAGAAGCCGCCCAAGCCACCGCCAAAGAGATCTCCCAGGTCATCAAGGGTGCCATAGCGCACGTGCACCCGTCCGCCACCTGGTTGCCCGGTGAACCACTGACTCCAATCGAAGTTGCCGGGATCACCACCCATCCGTTGCCACTGCTGCCAACTGGCCCCAAGTTGGTCATATTTCTGTCGTTTCTCTGGATCGCTGAGAACTTCGTGGGCCTCGTTGATCTCCTTGAAGCGCTCCTGGGCCTTTGGGTCACCAGGGTTCACGTCAGGGTGGTATTTGCGTGCCAAACGGCGATAGGCTCGCTTGATCTCATCCCGGCTCGCCTTCCTGTCTACGCCCAGAATCTTGTAGTAATCCTTATACTCCATAGACCCACCCAGTCAAAGGCAAATGATGAACCTGGCTGCCTTCTCCCTCTCTACTTCCTTACCTTGACCTTCGCTGGCCTCAGCAACTGGCCGCGATACAGGTACCCTTTCTGCACCTCGGTGACGATTGTATCCACCTCCCCATCCCCTGTGGGCACTACCTCCACGGCCTCATGGTAGTAGGGATCAAAGATTTGGCCTATCGTTTCCATCTCTTCAACCCCCTCCTCGGCCAGCAGTTTTTGAAGGTCGCAGTAGGTCAGTTGCACTCCCTCCAACAGCCCGTCTCTGGCCTCGGCGTGGTCCATAGCTCGTTCCAGGTTGTCAGCTATGGTCAGGAACTTGCGTAGCAGATTTCGCTTCTCTTCTTGCACCTGCTCAGCCATGGTTCGGTTCAATCGCTTTTTGTAGTTTTCCATCTCGGCCTTGGCCCGCAGGTACTGGTCCCGATTGTCATCCGCCTCCTTCCGCGCCGCGGCCAACTCTTTTTCGAACTGCTCAACGATCTTCTCACCCAGGGTCTGCTTCCCTTTGAGGGAAGAGTCCCCTGCGGTGGATAAGTCGGTAAGACTTTCCTCAAGTTCCCTGCTTTGCAGCGCTTTGTTGTCTCCTGGCTCGAGATTTGGCCTGTCCTCGTTGGGTTCCTGACCCTTGATTGGCACCTTTATCTTTTTGGCATTGGGCCTGTGATTCATGATCCTATCCTCTGCCTCGTTGTCAATGGGGTGAGGGGAGGCGGTTTTCTACCGCCTCCCCCCTGATTACGACGTCTCCCGGAACTCACCCTCCACCACGTCCTCATCCTCCCGGGGCTGGCCCTCGCCGTTGCCCGATGGTTGGGCCTGAGGTCCATACATCCGCTCCGACAGCTTGTAGCTAGCCTGCTGTAGTTCACTCATGGCTGAACGGATGCGCGACACGTCATCCCCTTCCATAACCTCCCGCACCTTCTTGATCCTCTGTTCGATGTTATCGCGGTCGGCCTGTGAGATCTTGTCGCCATGCTCACGCAGCAGTTTCTCCATCTGGTAAGCCAGACTGTCGGCCTGATTGCGGGCCTCTATCCGCTCCCGCTGTCGTCGGTCCTCCTCGGCGTGAGCTTCAGCCTCCTTCACCAGACGATCTACTTCGTCCTTGTTCAGGTTGGTGGAGGCCGTAATGGTGATCCTCTGCTCACGACCGGTGGCCTTGTCTTGGGCGGCCACGTTCAGAATGCCGTTAGCGTCAATGTCGAAGGTAACCTCTACTTGAGGCATACCACGCGGTGCCGGAGGGATCCCCTCCAGGCGGAATCGGCCCAGGGTGATATTGTCCACAGCCATGGGTCGCTCACCCTGCAAGACGTGGATATCCACCGCCGTCTGACCGTCCTCGGCGGTGCTGAAGATCTCGGCCTTGCGGGTGGGGATGGTCGTATTGCGCTCGATCAAGACGGTCATGACCCCACCGAGGGTCTCAACTCCCAGGGAGAGGGGGGTCACGTCCAAAAGGACCACGTCCTGGACCTGGCCCGACAGCACGCCTGCCTGCAGAGCAGCACCGACAGCCACTACCTCATCCGGGTTCACTCCTTTGTGAGGTTCCTTGCCCCCGCTCAGTTCCCGCACCAACTCTTGCACTACGGGCATGCGGGTGGCACCACCGACCAGCACCACCTCCTTGATGTCCTTAGCCCCCAGTTTGGCATCGGCTAGAGCTTGCTGGAAGGGACCCTTCAGCCGCTCGGTAAGGTCTTCGGTCAGTTGCTCGAACTTGGCGCGGCTAACCTTCATCTGCAAGTGCTTGGGACCGCTGGCGTCAGCAGTGATAAAGGGCAGATTGATCTCGGTCTCCATGACGCTGGATAGCTCGATCTTGGCCTTTTCAGCCGCTTCCTTCAAACGTTGGAGAGCCTGGCGGTCGCTGCGCAAATCAATCCCCTGATCCTTCTTGAATTCATCGGCGATATAGTCTACCAGACGCTGGTCATAGTCATCACCACCCAGGTGGGTATCCCCGCTGGTAGCCTTCACCTCCACTACTCCCTCGCCCACCTCCAGGATGGAAACGTCGAAGGTGCCACCCCCCAGGTCGAAGACCAGGATGGTCTCCAGTTCCTTCTTGTCCAGCCCATAGGCCAGTGAGGCGGCCGTGGGTTCGTTTATGATGCGCAACACCTCCAAGCCGGCGATCTTGCCCGCATCCTTGGTGGCCTGGCGCTGTGAATCGTTGAAGTAAGCGGGCACAGTGATTACGGCCTGGCGTACCGCTTCCCCCAGATAAGCCTCGGCATCCGTCTTGAGCTTTTGCAGAACCATGGCCGATATCTCCTGAGGGGTGTACAGCTTCCCAGTCTGCGGTATCTTCACCCGGGCGTCACCCTTGGAACCCTTCACCACTTCGAAGGGAACCATCTTACGCTCCACTTCCACCTCATCGAAGTGGCGTCCCATGAAACGCTTGATGGAGAAAACGGTGTTCTCCGGGTTAACCACCGCCTGGCGCTTGGCCGTCTGCCCCACCGGTCGCTCCCCGGTTTTGGTAAAGGCAACGACCGAAGGGGTGATCCGCCCTCCTTCAGCGTTTGGAATCACCGTCACCTCACTGCCTTCCATGACAGCGATCACTGAGTTGGTCGTACCTAGGTCAATACCTACGATCTTGGACATTTCTTTCTTGCTCCTTTCTTTGCTTTAGTACCCATCGTTCGCTCATTTTGTGAGCACTATGTTCGCTTTTGCGACAAGAAATGAGCGAACGATGGGTTAGTACGGTTATATTATAACACTTAAGTCTCTATTTGTCAAGTATCTTGGCGAATTTAGTCAAAAAGACTTAATTTTTTAAGGTAGTAATTCTTGACAATTCTTATAAAGTATGCTATAATAGCCGTACCAGGAAGGATAATAACATGAATCAAGATCCTGCTAGTGTACCACGCTACGTCATCAGTGTAGCCGCTCGCTTGGTGGGGGTCCCACCCCATACCCTGCGAGCCATCGAAAGAGCTGGCCTGGTGCAACCTGCTCGTACCAAGGGCAACATGAGGTTATACTCCCATGCCGATATCGAACTACTACGACGCATCGTGGCCCTGAGGGAGCAGGGGATTAACCTGGCTGGTATCAAGGTCATTCTTGAAATGCAGGATAGCCCTTCTTCAAAGGGTACTTCCTGATGATAAGTCAGACTCTACAAAAAGAAGGAGGAAAAGAATGAGTATCACAAGATGGGATCCATTCCGGGATTTGGTTTCTTTGCGGGAGGCCATGGACAGGCTCTTCGAGGAGAGCTTCGTTCGACCGCGCCGGGCCTGGTTGACGCCACTGCGGGAGGGAGAGCTGGCCATTGACATGTACGAGACCGAGGATGATGTTGTGGTCAAGACGGCCGTCCCCGGTGTCAGCCCGGACGACATTGACATCTCCATCGTCGGTGACACCCTCTCTATCAAAGGGGAAACCAAGACGGAGGAGGAGGTCAAGGAAGGGAGCTATCTCCGGCGCGAGCGACACTATGGAGCTTTCTCTCGAACCGTCTCTCTACCGGCTGGGATCAAGGCCGATAAGGCCGAGGCCAGCTACGAAAACGGCATCCTGACCCTGACCATTCCCAAGGCTGAGGAAGTCAAGCCCAAGACGATCAAAGTCAAGACCACGAAGAAGTGAGGAGGCGAAACCCAAAGCCCCGATTAATCGGGACAAAGCTATCAAGGTCAAGAAGGTATAGACCTGGAAAAGGGACACCCCTCACGCAGATGCAAAGAGCGGGACGTGAGAACTTCCCACGTCCCGCTCTGACGTTTCTGGCTAACCTGTTCCCACTTCCTTACGGACTCTCTGAAGCTCCCGGAGATGCCACCTGACCCCTGAGTTGCGCCAGATCTAGGATGAAAGGGCTCCCACTGGGCAATAGCATGACATCAATGCTAGGAGCCAGCTTCTCAATATAGCGGTAGAGCAACAGGTTCTCATTGCGGGCAATTTGCTCATTGATGAGACGCAATGATTCAGCCTCTCCCTCCGCCTTCGTGATGACGGCCTGTTTGACACCCTCAGCCTCGATCTTCTTCCGCTCCGCTTCCAGTTGCTCCCTCTCCAACACGTATTGCATCTGTTCTGCTTGCTGCTGAGCTATCTGCTTCTCCTCGATGGAACGAGCATAGTCGTCAGTGAAGTTGACATTGCGGATGTCGAAGGAGAGAAGCCGAAAGCCCTCAGATTCAAACCGTTTGCGGAGCTCTTCTTCGATCTTGAGCTGGATACTGCCTCGTTCCCGCCCATAGACCTCAGTTACCGTATGTTGAGAGACATAGAGCCGCACGATAGAGCGGATCGTGGGCCGGATCAGCACCTCAATGTAGTTTTGCTGAAGGTTGTTGTGCACCTGGTCAGCCTTGGTGGGATCCAGTTGGAATCGGGTTGATGAGTCAATACCGACCTGTAGCCCCTCCAGAGTCGGCGACCATAGGGAGTCGTCGCCATGCACCTCACCCTCGCCCAGCGTCTTGGTCATGGTATAGACCTGTTCGAGGGTAGAGTAGCGGATGACCTGATTGATATAGGGGATCACGATGTGCAACCCGGGATTGAGCTCGTCTGGCTGAGTGCCAGTAAAGATGTTGAAGACCACCCCTACCTGCCCGGCATCTATCACTACAACGCTCATGCTCAAAGTGCTGGCCACCAGGGCCAGGACCAGGAGAACAAGAGCTAGGGAAACGGATATGCGGGTGCTGCGTCCTCGCCCTCTTTGAGCCAGGACGTAGAAGACGTAGCCAAAGAGGCCGAACCATATCAAGGTTGCTACAGCGCTAAGCAATTTACTTATGACCATAACCTTCTCCTTTCAACCCCGCAGTGAGACTTCGTCGAGCCCCACCCTGAGCCCCGCAGTGAGCGGGACGAACTGCGGGACGAAGGGCTCAGTCGAGACGCGGGACGAACTGCAATCACCTTTCCAAAAGACTCACTGAAGTCAGCCATCGCAACCAACTAATCCACGACTGACACCACTTGTGCTGCCGCTTCTGCTGGGGTCAAGTTGCCCCCCAGGACCTCCTCCACGGCTACCTGCAAGGCGGCCGAAATCTGGTCATAATTGGAGACCGCTGGCCGCAGGAAGGCTACCTCCAACAACCCCTTGGCAAAGGCCCAATAAGCATCTTCAGCCCCCTCTCCTTGCTGAAAAGCTGTGCGGCGTGTGGGCAGATGGTTGGCTTGCCTATTCCAGGCCGCTGTATTGGCTGAAGCGAGCAACCATTCAATGAATCGGGCCGCCGCTGCTTGACGAGCCGGTTCCTTGGTGACGATGGCATAGGCCCAGCAACGGGCTATAGTGGCAGGATTGCCGTCCCGGGTAGGAACAGGGGCGAAGTTCGTATTGTGGAGCTGGGCCCGGTCGGCACTGTAGCGGCGAGAGGTTGTGTTGGCCATGGCCACCGTGGCGGAGACATAAGGTCCCCACGCATCCTCAGCGGTGACCATCTCCAAAACCGACGGCGGAATGATACCCATCTCAAGACCGGTCTTGTAGAACTGCAGCACCTGGATCAATTTGCCCTGCGACAAGGCCGACTCCCCTTTCTCGTTGACCAGTTGACCCCCCAGGGCCAAGTACTGGATCAGGAAGGCATCGTTGACACCTTCCCCCTCCCCTGCAGCGGGGAAGACATACTGAGCGGTGCCGGTCAGGACATCGGTCCAGGTCAGGGGCGGCAGTTCGATCTGGTTGGTGTTGTAGACCAGATGCTCGATATCGGCTTCAAAGGGGATACCCATCAAATGTCCTTCAGTGGTGGCTCCCTCACGGGCGAAAGGGAACAGGTCTTTCTGCAACTCATCAGAGATGAGATCCTCAAGGGGCTGCACCAGACCCTTTCTAGCCAGGAATGTCAGCTCGAAGAGATCAACAGCCACCAGGTCAGGCAAGGTGTGAGGAGCCGCCAGGCTAGCCGTCTCCAGGAAATCACGAAGGCCCCCTTTACCATACGGCTTCTTCAACTGATACTCTATGCGAATGTCAGGATTGGCCAGGGTAAAAGCCTCGTATTGATCGGCCAGGAGCTGTCCACTCACACCCAACTGGGCGGGGGAGAACTCCTCACCGGTCCACAGCTTCAAAGTCATCTCTGGGGGAGGGGAAAGGGTGACCTCCGCTGCTGGAACTGGTGTGCTGGTCGGCGGCACCAAGGTGGAGGTAGGACTTGCCACGGTCGGGCCAGGGGTGGTGGCAGGGCCAACCAGAGGGCTACAGGCGGCTGGTATCAGACCCAGCAGGGAGAAGGTTATGAGCAGCACTGAAAAGAGTCCCTCCCTTTGAAGCCTGAAGGCACCTCTTTGCCCGGTCGTACCATCCCTTAGCTTCACCTCTTTCCTCCCTCCGTCTATATCATAGCATAAGTCAACCAGGACAACAATTTTTGCCTTTTCCCCGTTTCTTTGTTAGAATGTACCCCGCCCCTGGACCTATACGTTACCTTACGAAGGAGAGGAGACATGGACCTGGCCAGTATGATCCGCGATGTGCCTGACTTTCCCGTGGAAGGCATCCTGTTCAAGGACATAACCACCCTGATCAAAGATGCCGATGCCTTCCGGCAGGCTGTAGATGAGCTTGTCTCCCATTACGAAGACAGGGATATTGATGCAGTAGCTGCCATTGAATCGAGAGGTTTTATCTTTGGCGCACCCCTGGCCTATCAACTGGGGGCCGGCTTTATCCCGGTGCGCAAGCAGGGCAAACTGCCAGCCGAGAAGATCAGCGCTGAGTATACATTGGAGTACGGCACCAATGTTCTGGAAATGCACACCGATGCCATAGAGCCGGGGAATAAGGTATTGGTCATAGATGACCTCATCGCCACCGGGGGTTCAGCCAAGGCTACGGTGGAGATGGTGGAACGGCTAGGAGGGGAGGTGGTGGGCATCGCCTTCCTGATCGAGTTGACATTCCTGCACGGTGTAGAGAAGTTAGACGGGTATGACATCTTTGTCATGATCAAATTCTGAGAGTTGTTCTCCTTTTGGTAAGTAGATGGCATATGGTTTGAGGAGGTGGCAGCCATATGCCTTTTCTGTTTTGGGAGGTGAAATGCCCGGGGCCTATTCTCCTGCAAACCCATTGACAGTTCAGAACGATAAGACTCTCCTCCTGGAGACAAATCATCCTCGCTACGAGGAGGCCCGCCATGCCCTCACTCGCTTTGCTGAGTTGCGCAAAGCGCCGGGACAGGTGCACATCTATCGTCTGACCCCCCTCTCGCTGTGGAACGCTGCTGCCAGCGGGATGACGGCGGCCGAGATCCTGGACGTGCTGACAGAGCTCAGCCAGCACGAGCTGCCGCACAACGTGAGGGTTGATGTGGCCGACTATGTCTCCCGCTACGGTCGGGTAAAACTGATAAACTTTCATGGCCATTTGGCCCTTCGCTCACCTGATACGGCCCTCCTGGAGCGCTTGGCTGAAAGTGAGGAGTTGCTTCCCTATCTGCTCGATCAGCCCGATTCCCATACTATCCTGGTAGACCCTGGTCAGCGGGGTTCCGTCAAACAGATCTTGATACGACTGGGTTACCCGGCCGAAGATCTGGCCGGGTATGCGACTGGCGCTCCTCTACCCTTGCACCTGAGAAAGGTAACCGGCCAGGGGAAGGAATTTGACCTGCGAGACTATCAGTGGAGGGCAGTGGAACGGTTCCGCGCGGGGGGTAGTGGGGTTGTGGTTCTTCCCTGTGGGGCTGGCAAGACGCTGGTCGGTCTAGGAATCATGTCGGAACTGCAAAGCCAGACCCTTGTCCTGGCCACCAACATCATTGCCGTGCGCCAGTGGATCGAGCAGATACTGGATAAGACCAGCCTGTCGGTGGATGAGGTCGGGGAGTACAGTGGTGAACGGAAGGATATCAGGCCCGTCACCATTGCCACCTACCAGGTCACGACTCACCGTGCTTCCTTTGTTGATACCGAGACGGGGGAGATTGGTGACCGGCCTCACCTTTCCCTTTTCAGCCAGGGTGACTGGGGCTTGATCATCTACGATGAGGTCCACCTCTTGCCCGCTCCTGTCTTCCGCATGACGGCCGAGATTCAAGCGCGGCGTCGCCTGGGACTGACAGCCACCCTGGTGCGGGAAGATGGGCGGGAGGCCGATGTCTTTGCCCTGATCGGACCCCAACGCTACCACGTGCCCTGGCGAGCGCTGGAGAAGGAGGGGTGGATTGCCACGGCCCACTGCCATGAGATAAGGCTGGACATGGAGGAGGAGAGGCGCTTGCTCTATGCCACCTCCCCCAAGAGACAACGGTATCGCGTGGCGGCCGAGAACCCGGCCAAACTGATCGCGGTTCGCGCCCTGGCCGAGCGACATGCGGCTGATCAAGTGTTGGTCATCGGGCAGTACTTGAGACAGTTGGACAAGATCGCCACGATGCTGAAGGCTCCCCTCATCACCGGACGCACGCCTAACGTCCACCGCTCCCAGCTCTACGACCAGTTCCGGCGAGGTGACATCAGGTGCCTGGTCGTCTCCAGGGTGGCCAACTTCTCCGTAGACCTGCCGGCGGCCAACGTGGCCATCCAGGTCTCTGGCACCTTCGGTTCCAGACAGGAAGAGGCACAGCGGTTAGGTCGGCTCCTGCGTCCCAAGGCGGACGGGGCTCAGGCCCACTTCTACACCCTGGTCACGCGGGATAGCAAAGACCAGGAGTACGCCGCCAAGCGCCAACGCTTCCTGGTGGAGCAAGGGTACGTCTACACCATTCATGATCACCTCTGATTGCTTCCCATTCTCTGGAGCGGGGCCGACACCTGGAAGGCTGCTGACTACCTGGCGGCTCGGGGTTACCTGACCATCAGCCCTGACTTCCGGGGCTGGGGTGGCTCCGACAGCGGCGACAACTCGCACGGTCTCGCAACGTACCACTCAGAGCTGTGTGTTGCGAGGGGGAATGAATTCTCACTCCGATGGGCGAAGGTCTCCCGACCGAGCCCTGCCGTGACCAAAGGTCTTCAGGAACTTCTTGAGAGTTGCAGTCGGGCATCGGGCAAATAGTACATCACCAAAACTCTACTCGCGGCTCAGAATCCTCCGCGTCCCATACTGCCTCTGGTAATACGCCAGATACTCCCCCGATTTGAGCTTCCGCCACCACCACTCGTTGTCCACGTACCAGCGCACCGTCTTCTCCAGAGCCTCTTCAAAGGTGTGGCCGCTCTTCCAGCCCAGAGCCCTGATCTTGCTCGTGTCCAAGGAGTAACGCCGGTCGTGCCCAGGGCGGTCCTCCACATGCTGAAGAAGACTGCTGGGTTTGCCTAACAGCTCCAGGATAAGGTGGGCCATATCAATGTTGCGCGTCTCCACGCCGCTGCCGATGTTGTAGACCTCACCCACCTCCCCCTTATGCAGCACCACATCAATCCCCTGGCAATGGTCAATGACGTACTGGTAGTCCCGCATCTGGAGCCCATCGCCGTAGAGAGGGAGAGGGATGTCATCAATGGCATTGGTGATGAAGAGGGGCACGACCTTCTCCGGGTACTGATAAGGCCCGATGCAATTGGCCCCCCGGCTGACGGTGACGGGCAGGCCGTAGGTGACATAGTAGGCATGACACAGGAGGTCTCCTCCGGCTTTGCTGGCTGCGTAGGGGCTGCGGGGGACGAGAGGGTCGGTCTCCCTGGAGGAGCCCTCCAGTACTTGACCATAAATTTCATCGGTGCTGACCTGGTGCATTCTCTCGACCCCGAACTGCTTGGCCGCTTCCAGCAACACGTAAGTGCCGTAGACGTCGGTCTTGATAAAGCTGTCCGGTTCAAGGATAGACCTATCGACGTGGGTTTCGGCGGCGAAATTGACGACGGTGTCAATCTTATGCTCTTGCATCACCGCCTCCACCGCGGCTGCGTCGCAGATGTCGCCCCGCACGAAGGTGTAGCGGCCAGCGAACTTCTCGGCCACGTCCTTGAGACTGTCCAGATTGCCAGCGTAAGTCAGCTTGTCATAGACGACAACTCGATAGTCAGGGTATTTCTCCAGCATGTAACGCACGAAGTTGGAGCCGATGAATCCCGCTCCCCCAGCAACTAGGAGATTACGCATGAGCTTTGCCTCCGGGTCATAGAAGAGATTGATTCGCTGCTTCGGTGATTCACTCCCCCACCGCCACGCCCTCTTCCGGCACATCCCGCTCCAGCGAGAGGATGACCCCGCCACCGCCTTGTTCACAATCTCACATTCGGCCTCCAGGTCGGGGCCGGCGCTGAGGAAGAGGTGTAGACGTTCGGCCATCGTCTGTTCCTCTGGTGTCTACCCATCAATCTGAAGCCTGTATCGTGAAGTGAAGCTTCGTCGTTCGACGGCTCGATTGAGCTCGCCGAAATCTGAGGCTCACGAACGTTCAGGGGCTCATCCGAAACCTCACACGCCGCAGGTTTGTTGTCAGAACAGGTCCATCTGCCTGGGCTGCGGTGTCGGGGAATCAGCATGCCACTGGGATAGAGTGCGGGCAATAGCTTCCGGGGCCGGTCGCTCATCCAAAGGCATGGCTCCCTCGGCGATGAGGCTCAACGCTCCCACCCCCCCTCCTTTCCAGGCGAAGAGAGCTTTGCCCTGCCGCCGGGCTTTGTGAGCCGTGTCCAGGCTACCGCTTCTTTCCATGGCTTCGACCACGATCACTCCCAGAGACAGCCCCCCAATGAGTCGGTCGCGAGCCATGAGGGTGGCCGGTTGGGCTGGGGCGTTGGGCGGCCATTCGGAGAGGACAGCGCCCTGTCTGGCCATCTCCTCGGCCAAGGCTGTATTTTCGCGGGGGTAAATCAGCCGGATGCCGGAGCCCAGCACCCCAACGCTGCGCCCCCCCGCAGCCAGCGCCCCGCGATGGGCGGCGGTGTCAATCCCCCGGGCCAGGCCGCTGACGATGGTAAAACCAAGGATAACCAGCTCTCCGGCCAGGCGTTCGGCCATGGCCATTCCCTGGGGACTGGCCCGCCGCGAGCCGACAATGGCTACAGCCTGTTCGTCCTCCAGACGCCACTCGCCCCGCATGAAGAGCACGGGCGGAGCGTCCAGGAGACGGTGCAGAGGAGCAGGGTAGCCTTCGTCAGTTGGAATTAGAACGGCGATGCCCTCATCGGCCAGCGTAGTCAGCTCAAAGCACACTCGCTCCACCGGGGTGTCTAGGATACGCCGTGCCAGTTCCTGGCCAACCCGTGACACAGCGGTCAACTCCTCGAGGCTGGCCTCGAACACAGCCGCTGCACTGCCGAAGTGCTTGAGTAGCCGGCTCATCATCTTCGGCCCCACCCCGGGTACCAGAGCCAGCGCCAGCCAGTGATCCCGTTCGCTCAAAGTGCTACCCTCGGCTCCTCTTTGCCATGCCCACATCTCTGACCTGGTCACTTGACTTTATCCTACAAAAGATGTATAATGTTGACAAATGCTACACCTCTAGATTGTGGAGACACACGTCATGACAAACCGTGGGACTGTGTTGACCTTGAAGGAAGCCTCGAAAACCCTGGGCGTCCACGTGAACACCCTACGACGCTGGGAACGACGCGGACTCATCCGGCTGGTGCGGTTGCCCGGCAGCCGATATCGGCGCGTGCCCCGCGAAGAAGTCGAGCGCATCGCCGCCCAAATGAACAGCGGTGTGCTGGTGATAACCGGGGTCCGTCTGGAGCCACCCCCGACCGATCCGGCCATCATCGCGGAGGGTCAGGCGCTCGCCTACGGCATCAAGGCGGAGCTGGCAGCCCTTGAACCGACTCAAACCCTGGAAGATGCCATGCGCGCACTGCGAGGGCGCCCATGGTCATTATAGACACCGATGTGCTCCTGTTGGAGTTCGCTTTCCAGCGCGATCCGCGCCACCAGGTCAATGCCCGGTTCCTCACCGTCGTGTGCAGCGAGACCCCTGCTATCACCATCTACAACCTGATGGAATTTCTTGGCCAGATGTCGTTCAACCTGGCCCCGGCCCGGTTGGTTCAGTGGCGGCTGTGGCTGCAAGCCGCCTATGGGTTGACGGTGCTGTGGCCAGAGCCAGACGACAGAGATGCCCCCACCTTCTTCCGTCAGGAGATCCATGAAGCTCCGCTGACGCGCATGCAAGATAAGCGCATGGCCTTTGTGGATGCCCTGGTGCTCAACCTGGCCGAACGAGGGCCGGATGTAGAGGCCCTGGTCACCTGGAACGCGCGCCATTTCGTGGACAAGACTTCTCTGGCCGTGTTGACACCGGCCGAGTTTCTCGAAGCGCGTCAGAGATAACCGCCTCCTCACCCTGCCACCGTCTTTGTCACTGCCACCACGTACACCTCCTCCGCGCCCACAGCCAGCAGCACGCGTGTCGCCTCCTCCAACGTGGCTCCGGAGTCGTAGAGGTCATCCAGTAAGAGCAGCCGTTTGCCACGCAGATTGCCCTGGGCGGCGAAGGCTCCCTGCACGTTGGCCCGCTTCTGGGCCAGGTTCACCATCTCCTTCTGCGGCCGGGTAGCGCGGGTCTTGACCAGCGTTCCCTCCAGGTAGGCCAGCCCTGCCCGCCTGGCCACTGCCTGGGCCAGCACCGGCACCGGATCGTAGGCCCGCTCTTTCAGGGTGGAGGGGACGGCGACCACAGCCTTGGCCCGGCTAAGCTCGGGGTGTCCGCGCACGAAATCGGCGATCCGTCTGGCCAATCCATCGCCCAACGCCCGCTCGCCGCCGTACTTGAAGCGATAGGTCAGTTCCCCCAGTTCGCTGCGCTGCCATTGACCCCCACGGAAGCGGCTGTGGAAGTCCAGGGCGAACCCCGCTCGCCAGGGGCCCTTCAAAGGCTTGGGCCGGAAGCGGGTCAGGAATCGTTCAACCTCATCGGTTTCACCTCCCGGCTCTATCGCCGCCTTGGCCTCCACCAGAATCCGACCAAGAGCTTTAACGGCCGCTGCTGCCGCTTTGCGATTGTACTCAGTTTCGGCTGGGTCGCTGGCAATCTGTTGCAAGACCGACAGGGCATCAACTGCTTCGAGTTGGCGCAGCACCTTAATGGCATATTGACGCACTTGAGGTTTCTCGTCGTCCAACAGGCTGATCAGGGGCAACACGGCTCGCTGGTCTTTGACCTTCCCCAGGGCCGAAGCGGCCAATCGCCGCACATTGCCATCACTGTCGGACAGGGCGGCGATCAAAGTGGGGACAGCTTCAGTTGCCTTCGTCTCGCCCAGGGCCCAGACGATTTTGGCCCGCACGCTGCCGTCGCCCTCCCCGGCGAGCAGGGCAGCCAACCGTTCGGCTGAGCGCTCACGGCGAAGCCTGCCCACTGCAGCCGGCCCCTGCTCCTGCACCAGCCGCTCGACTGCGGCTATGCGCTCTGCTTTGGGCGGTAAGGGTGTGTCGGCAGCCAAAGCAGCCCGTCCTTGATCCCGCTTCAGCCCGGCTACCACGCACCGAATCTGCTCATAGGAGATACCCTCCGGCAGTCGCTCCTTGATGGGCGAGAGAGCCTCGACCCCCACCTGGGCGATGACCGCTCGGATCTGGGCCTGTACCTCGGAGGGCACCACGTCGTCCACCTCGATCTGCCCGGCTTCGATGAGCTGGGCCAGGTGGTTGTAGATGGTGCTGTCTTTGAGCCCTCGCTCTTGGGCGATCTGGGTCGGAGACAGGCCCCGGCGGAACAGTTCGCCGCTGTACTCCACGGTGCCTCCAGCCTGCCGCTCCGCCTCCACGTTGGCCCGCGAGCGGCGCCGCTCCACCTGGGGCAGGGTCAGGGGGATGGCCGCCCGCGCTCGCAGCGCCTGCTGGCCGGCCGGGGTGAGCCGCACAATGGGGTATTCCCCGCCAATGACCTTGAGGTAGCGCCTGGCCATGAGCTGGGCGATGAGGTTCTCGATTTCTTTCAGCGTCAGGTGGGGGATGGCCGCGTAGAAGCGGTGCTTGCGGAAATAGCGGGTGGCCTTGGCCGTCGAGCCCTTGAGCACCTGGGCCAGCTTCTTGCGGCCAACCCCCTGGCCCATGGTCCGCGCCGCTTCCAGGATCACCAACGCCGTCCTCTCATCCTCGCTGGACGCCGGCCTGGTCACAAGGGTGACCTGTGCCCGAACCTGACAGTTGTCGCAGCACTCGGCCACCTGAGTCCGATCAGGGTCGCCGAAGTAGTCGAGGATGAAGCGCCTCCGGCAGGCGTCCCCCTCGGCGTAGGTAATCATCCGCTCCAGCTTCTGCCGCTTGTGCTCCCGCCGAGCCTCGATCTCCGCCGTGCGCTCGCTCAGGGCCAGGTGTCGGGCCTGGATCATCCGGATGCGCATCCGTCCGTACTCATCCCCCAACCGCCGCAGCCCCCCGGCCCGCTCCAACTCGCTGATGCCCACTCGCACCTTGACCTCGGCCAGGCCGATCTCTCGCTCGATCTCTTCGGAGGCAGCGATAAGAGTACCGCTATCATCAGCCAGATGGTGCAACACCTGGTAGAGGGCTTGCAGCTCATCCAGGGTCGGGGAATCGTTTTCGATGAACCACTCCTGCAAGGCCCGATCCTCGGGGGAGTAAAGGAGCACGCAGCGGGCTGGCTGCTCGTCGCGTCCGGCCCGGCCGGCTTCCTGATAGTAGGCCTCCACCGTGCCGGGCAGGTTGTAGTGGCAGACGAAGCGGATGTCAGCCTTGTCCACTCCCATACCGAAGGCGTTGGTGGCCACCACTACCGGCAGTCGGTCGCCCATGAAGGCTTCCTGTACCCGGCTCCGTTCCTCGGTCTCGAGGCCAGCGTGGTAGTGAGTGGCCTCGATGCGGCACACCTGATTGACAAAATCGGCCACCTCTTCAGCTTCGCGGCGGGTGCCGGTGTAGATGATGCCGGGGGTGGCCGTATCGCTCAGCAGGCCCCGTAGAGCCGATAGCTTGGCTCGCTCGTCGGCGACGTACTCCACGGCGAAGTACAGGTTGGGCCGGTTGAAGCCGGTGACGATACGGACCGCCTGGGGCACCCCTAGTTTGTTCAGAATGTCACCCTGCACCTCGGGCGTGGCCGTAGCAGTGGCGGCCAATAGTGGTGGCTGCCCGATCTCCTGCCAGGTCTCGCTGATGCGCAGGTAATCGGGGCGGAAATCATGGCCCCACTGGGAGATGCAGTGGGCTTCGTCCACGGCCAGCAGCGGCACCTGGCAATCGGCCAGGGCGCGGCGGAAGGGCTCAGAGAGGAGCCGTTCGGGGGCGATGTAGACGATCTGGCAAGCCCCCTGGCGCATAGCCCGCAGGCAGGACTCCTGCTCTCGCGCCGTCAGGGTGCTGTTGATGAACGCCGCCCGCACCCCCTGGGCTCGCAGCCCGTCCACCTGGTCCTTCATCAGGGCGATAAGGGGGGAAATGACCAGGGTCACGCCGGACAACAACAGAGCTGGGAGCTGGTAGCACAGCGATTTCCCGGCTCCGGTGGGCATAACCACCAGCACGTGCCGGCCGGCCAGGACATACTGAATACCCTCCTCCTGGCCGGGGCGGAAGGCGGGGAAGCCAAAGTGGTGACGGAGAGCAATCTGCAAGTCGAGATGGGCCATTCGACATCTATTCACAGCACCCAGCAGATGTACTGGTCGTTGTCCCGCCACCAGCACACCTCGCCATACAGACGGCAGGCCTCAGGCGAGAGGGGACCCAGGGCGGCCATCTGCTCAAGGGCCTCCGCAGCCTCTACAAAGTAGCCGTGTTGGGCGTAGAGCCGAGCCAGCCAGTAGAGCACCGCTCGCCAGTCGTGGGCCTCGGCCAGGGCCTGGTCGAAGGCCCGGCGGGCGGCGTTGTAGGCTCCGTCTTCGCCCATCAGGTAGTCGGCGATCAGGCGGCGTCGCCCCTCTTCAAGCGCCGGACTTTCCCCCGCTGGTAGCTCGTCCCAATCCTCGTACCACCCCGGCCAGCGACTCAGACAAGCGTAGCTGAAGCCCAACTTGTGGCGACGCTGGTGGGGCTGGTCATCCTCAGGGTCGAACATGCGGAACATTTGGCGCTCCATCTCCTGCACAAAATCCTTCCGCAGGTAAACCAGGCGGAGCTTGTTAGCCGCGTTCTCGTTGGCAGGATCCAAGGCCAGAACCTGGTAGCACAGTTCGGACACCTCATCCCATTCCTCCCGGTCCATGTGTCGCTCAGCGCGGCTGATCAGTCTGCGGATCTGTTGGCTTTTCTCATCCATCTTCGCTCCTCGGTTCCCTTTCCCTTCTACAGAACCCCCACCTTACTGTGATCTCCCAGCATCATCTTGTAGGCCTTGGGCTTCATCGGTGAGCGGGTGATCTCCACATCCCGCCCGATGAGGCTGTCCTCGATGCGCTGAGGGATGTCAATGATGCGGCTGTTCTCCAGGACGATGCAGTGTTCGATCTCGCTGTCCTCGATGACCACGTGATGGTAGATGGAGGTGAAGGGGCCGATGTAGGAGTTAACGATGCGCGTCTCCTCACCGATGACAGCCGGGCCACGGATGACGCTGTTTATGACCTCAGTTCCCCTTTCAACGGTCACCTTGCCGTTTATCTGAGAATCCCGGTCAACGTAACCCTCCACCCGAGGGATCAACTCCTCCAGAACCAGGCGGTTGGCATCAAGCAGGTCCTCCATTTTCCCCGTATCAATCCACCACCCGGTGTGGATGTAGGGGTATACCTTGTGACCCTGCTCGATCAGGTACTGGATGGCATCCGTGATCTCCAGTTCTCCCCGCCAGGAGGGGGTGATGGTGTTCACCGCTTCAAACACGGTCTGATCGAACATGTAGATGCCCACCAGGGCCAGGTTGCTGCGGGGCTTACGGGGCTTCTCGGTGAGGCGTACCACCTGGCCGTTTTCCAGTTCTGCCACGCCGTACTGCTGAGGATTGGGAACCTCGGTCAGCACGATCTGGCAGTTCCAATCGCTAGCTGCAAACTGCTCCACCAAGGAACTGATCCCACCCTCGATAACGTTATCCCCCAGGAACATGACAAAGCGATCATCCGCCAGGAAGTGTTGTGATATCTTGACGGCGTGAGCCAGGCCCAGGGGGGCTTCCTGCGGGATGTAGGTCACTTTGGCTCCCCAGAGCGAGCCATCTCCCACCGCCGCTTTTATCTCCTCGGCCGTGTCCCCAACGACGATGCCGATGTCGTTGATGCCCGCTTCGACAACCGCGTCCAACACCCTGAAGAGCACAGGCCGATTGGCCACCGGCACCAGTTGTTTGGCCGATGTATAAGTAATAGGATAAAGTCGGGTGCCCTTGCCCCCGCTGAGAATGAGACCTTTCACGATTGCCTCCTCAACGCAGAATACGCCGCAAGTCTTCGATGTCCTTTACGAAGGCAAGCAGGCGTTCAATCGCTTCCGAC
>JBHIDP010000010.1:0-25992 GCA_046760185.1 Anaerolineae bacterium | reverse complement strand
GCCACGTGACCGCGCGTTGGTGTTAAAAAACTCTCTCGAAATGAACCGAGGCAATTCATGCCGGAATTGTAAAGAGCCTGGCGAAGCTGTCAGGGACCCACCGGCTGAACGCCGGGGGCTTGCAGGCCAGGGAAGCTCCCGCCTATTCAGGCGGGGGAGTGATCATCGTTGACCCATGAGCCACTCGTGCACCACGATGCCACTTTGCCTGAGTCTAAGCCACCTTGGTGCCGCAGTTGTGGCAGAACTTGGCGTCCTCTGGTAGGTCAGCTTTACAGTTGGCGCAAATCATCCCCGTGCCGATCTTGGCTCCACACTGGGTGCAGAACTTTGATCCAAAAGGCAGAATGGCTTCACAACTGGCGCATTGGACTCCCTGGGGGATCTCTGTGCCACAGACGTTACAGAAGCGGGAACCGGCCGGTACCTGGGCTGAGCAGTTCGGACAGACTACCGCAGCTCCGGCAGGCGCCACAGGCGCCCCAGGTGCAGGTCCTCCGGGCTGAGGAGCACCAGTTGCTCCCGGGCCGGGCTGCATAGCCTGGCTCATCATGCCGGCCATCATGGCCCCCATGCCGAAGCCAGCCCCCAGCCCCATGCCGGTGGCCGCCGTCCCAGTGGGCTCGCCCTCGGCTTGGGCCATATCACCGATGGCCCGGGCGGTCTTGAATTGCATGTAGGCCTGCATGTTGCCGATGGCCCCCATGGCCGCCCGCTCGTCAATGGCCTTAGCCGTCTCCTCGGTGGGGCTGATGGAGTTGATGTACATCGCTCTCATGTCAATGCCCACGGCCGAGAAGTCATCTTTCACCTTGGCTTTGGTACCGGCGCTGATCTCATCGAAGAGCTGGGGCAGGTCCAGGATGGACTTACCCTTCTGCATGGTTCCGAGGAGGTCGGTCAGCCGGGTGACGATGATGCCCCGCAGAAAACCCTCGATGTCGCTGGTGTCGTAAAGGTTCTGGGTGCCGACGATAGCGTTGACGAACAGTTGCGGCTCGCTGATCTGCATAGAATAGGTGCCGAAGGCGCGCAGCCGTACCATACCCAGTTCACTATCCCGCACGGTGATGGCTTCAGGAGTGCCCCACTTCTGGTCCAGGAACTGACGCATGTTCACGAAGTAGACCTCGGCTTTGAAGGGGGTCTCGCCGAAGGGAAGGCTGATAAGATTGTCCAGCAAGGGCAGATTGGCCGTGGCCAGGGTGTGGCGGCCGGGGCCAAAGGTGTCTAAACCTTTTCCGTCACGGAAGAAGACGGCTGCCTGGCTCTCGCGCACAATCAACTGCGAACCGATGCGGAAATCGCCAGAACCAGCCTCCGGCACACGGTGCACCATCTCCCGCCCGGTTGGGTCGAAATACTCAATAACATCAAGAATGGCCATTTTCACTCCTCCTTTTTACGATTCCAATATCACATCTTGCCGCTGGCTGAAGGTACTGTTCAACTCTTCCAGGGTGGCTACCAGCTTGTTGGCCAGCCCACCTGTTTCTTGCTCGGTCGCCGCGGCCTCAGATAGTTGATCAATGAGGGTGGCCACACCATCCACCCCGTCACTCAAGGCGCTGTCGAAGGCGTAGAGGGCATCCAGCTCCTTCTCCTTGACCTTCACCGCGTCGAACAGACCGGCATGACCATAGCTGGCTGTCTTCAAGCGGTCAATAAGGAGCTGTAGCTTCATCATCGCTCTCTCCAGGGTCACGATTCCAGCTATGCGCCCGGTATCGGTCAACTGCACCTGTACCTGGTTCAAGCGACTGCGCTGCTCCTGGAACTGCTGAGCCAGGTGGAGGCGCAGGACCTTATCCGCCTCACGCCGCACCTCTTTCTCTTTGTACCCCTGGTAGCCTGGAATGTTGGCGGCCAACTTCTCCAGACCACTGAGTTCTCTCTCTATCTTCCCTTTGATGTCCATCGTTGGTCAACTCCTCTTCTGAATAAGCAGGCGCAAGAACTTCGGTTTTTAACGTCGGTTTTGCTAGAAATTTGCGGGTAAATCCCGCATGAATTGCGCCTGTTTATTTGGTTACAAGAACAGTTCCGAGCCGCAGTATTCACACCTGACGATACCTTTCCCCACCAACTCCCGCGTGGCACCGCAGTTGGGGCATTTGTTGGTGCGCATCTCCGAGGCTTGTCTGGCGTAGAGGACGCCGTCATCCCAGTTGATATAGCCGGTGAAGAGTCCTTTGCCCACCAGGTCGTAGATGTAGTTCTTGACCTGATCGCGGGTGAGGTTCATTTCGAGGGCCACGTCCGCCACTTGTAATTTGCCCTGCGTTTGCACCATGTTAAGGATCTGGCGCTCCTTCTCCACCTCGGCAAATTCCCGGGCCTCGGCCTGGCCCCTGGCGAACAGGAAGGCTCCTACCCCAAAGAGGGGTAAGGCCAGCACCAGGATCCCGACGAAGCCCAGAGCGAAGCCGGAAGCACGCAGGGACCCTTCTGTTAGTCCGGCCAGCAGCCACAGGGTGATGGCCACACCGATGATGGCTCCTACTGCGATCATGATAATGCCGATTGTTCTCCCTTGTCCGACCATTGTGCCTCCTTATCCAACTCCGCCGCCACCTCCACCGCCACCGCCTCCTCCACCGCCGCCGCCACCACTCCAGCCACCGCCACCGGAGCTGGAGGGAGCGCTGGCCAGGGTGCTGGAAGCTGAGTTAAGCATGGCGAACAGTCCATCGCTCATGCTCTGCAGGGAGCCGGCCATGCTGTCGCTGACGTCCTGCAGGGATGGTCTTCCTCCACCACCTCGATCCACCCTGCGAGTGCTGGCCCCGGTCAGTCCACCACCCCTCCGGCGGACCCGACGCCCAGGAGCGTAGATAATGGGGGGATAGGTCTGATACCATTCGGGAGCGGGCGCTCCCACTGCAGCGAACTTATTCACCCAGCCATGCTCCAGGCCGAAGGCAATGGCGTAGGGGAGATAGCGGTCGAAAATCTCCTTGGCCTGTTTGAGGTCAGTGTAGCGCTCGATCTCGTCCAGATATCTCTTGAAGGCTCTCCAGCGGGCGGCCGCCTCCGCCCCCTGGGGGGTCTTGCGGGGCATGTAGCGTCCGAAGATGATGAGGGCGATGGCCACTATACCGGTCCCCACGAAAGCACAGAAGGCAGTATCGGCGTAGGTTATCAGCAGGGTCGTCAGGCAGAACCCCAACACTCCGCTGAGGACAAGGCCAGCAATGCCCAGCCCCATGTAGATCTTTCGGGTACGGTCAGGATTGCTGGTGAAGAAGCCTTCCTTTACCACCTCTTCATACATCTGACTCTTGAGTTTGGGGATGGCGGTGTAGAACTTCTCCTTCAAGTCTGACAGTTTGCGCTCCGTTCGTCGGCCAAAGAGCTTCTGGATCAACGTCTTCTCATAGCGGCGCAGAGGTTGGTTGTCGTCTACCAGCTCAAAGTTGAAATCGCGGCTGGTGCCGATGCCCAGAAAGCCAGGCTCCTGCGTCTCGCTCATGCGGATCACGCCTCGACGGGCCAGGTCTACGATGCTGGCGATGATGTCCTTCATGTCCGCCTGTTCGTCCAGAAGGGTGCCAGCCATCCCGGCCGGCAGGTCACTAGGCGGCTCTGAGAGATACTCGGCCGCCAGACCCACAGGGCGATCACGGCCTCTGGTATACCACAGGCCATACAGGCCAGCCAGCCCGGCCATAGGGATTATCAGTCCCAGGAAGAGGAAGAACAGGTTGGCCAGAGGGCGGTAGCGTTCGTTATACTCCCGCTGGCGATCATCGGCCTGTTGCCAGGAGGGGGGGCTCCCCTGCACTACTCCGTGAGGGAACTGAACCCTGATTTCCAACTCCTCACCAGCCGGTACGTTCAGGGCGGTGAAGATCACAGTGCGTGGGTCCACGACCTGGTATTCGGCCTCAGCGCCGTAGGAGGCCACATTCTGTATCTGCTTTACTCCCTGAGGAAGGTGTACGGTCACCCGCGAGGATTCGACCGGGACACTGCGGTCGGAGAAGACAGCTTTCCACCAGAGTTGATCGCCCTGGTCATAAATGCGCAAGCCGCCCTTGACAGTGTACTTGATGGTGAAGGTGCGACTCATGTTGCGGCTGAGCGGATAGTACCACTTGATGTTGAAGTCCCCACCCTTCTGGTAGGTCTCGAAGGTATAGGGTTTCTCAACGCTGCTCTCCTGGTATTGACGGTCTCCCTCCCAGACGCTTACCCCCACGATTCCTTCCAGCCTGTCCATGGGGATATTTCGGAAACCGAAGCGGAAGGTGCCGGAGACATACTCAAATTCCTGGGTTTCCTCGATGTAGATGTCAGAGTTGGGCAGGACGGTGATTTCAGCATCTAGGCGTTTCCAGCGGTAGACCTTATCCTGAGCCTGAGCCACGCCTGCTACGGCCAGGATCAAAGCAAGGGCAACCAGCAACCATAGTAGAACCTTTGCTTTTCTCATTGTTCTCTCCTATCAAAGACTTCTGCTAAGAAACCGACACGACACAGCCAGTTGACATTATAGAACATTTCCACCAAAAAGGAAAGGTAGCCCAAACCGAAAGCCTACTTTAGCAACCGACCGGTACGCAGGAAGCGAAAAAGGTTGGCGGAGCGGTACAGGCGATAACTGGAGACCAGCCAGGCAAGCAAGCCCAGACCGACCACCTCATAGGCTAACAACCGACCGTCACCGATGAAGGTGTGAAGGTAGGCTTGCCACATGTTATGCTGTGGGCTGCGATGCTGCCAGCGATGGAAACGCCGGCCCAGAAAGGGCCAGAGGAAGGTCCGGGGGAAGAACCACAAGCGGTCAATGAGGGCATGTCCGTTGAAGGCCAGGACATAGACCAGCCCGTGGCGTAGACGCCTGAGGGCCAGGACTAGAAGACTGACGTGAGCCAGGAGGGTGTGGCTGAAGAGGAGGGCAGCCCCGTGCTGGCGGAAGAAGAGGAAGTGGGCCAGCGGTTTGTCAATCAGGTCCGGCAGCAGAGCGGCCAGGGCGACCAGTCGGTAGTCAGCGTCTCGCAACGAGGAAAAGCGACGTTGTAACAGATTCAGGGTTGCCCAAGTGTAGATGACGTGGCCCGGTGGTAGCATCAGAGATCCTTTATGCCTCAAGCCGACAGTGTCTTGAGTCGTTCCTGGAGCTTGCTCAGCCGCTGGCGAGCTTCAGCCATCTTCTGCCGCTCCCTATCAACCACGTGATGCGGTGCTTTGGTTACGAAATCCTGGTTGGCCAGCAGGGACTCAGAGCGTGACACCCTGGTTTTCAACTCCTCAATCTCCTTGGACAACCGGGCCTGTTCCCTGGTCAGGTCTACCATGCCAGCCAGAGGAAGGTAGACCTGCACGCCACCCACCACCAAGGTCAAGGCCTGGGCTGGAACTTTCTCAAGCTTCTCCTCGATGTGCAGTTTTTGGCTGTCCACCCGGGCCAGGGTGGCGATGATATCTGCGTGGGAGGTAAGCAGGTCTAGTTGACCATCGGCGGCCACGATGGCGGCTATGCGCCTGCCTGGCTCCACATTGTACTCGGCCCGGGCGTTGCGGATGCCCCGCACTATCTCCATGATCAGGGCCATGTCCTCCTCCGCTGCCTCATCGGTTGGCCCCGGCTCTGGCCAAGGTGCCACGATCAGCGCCTCTGGCCACTGCCCCCCCTCGGTCCCCCCCAACTTTGGGGGGGAAGTTTCACCTTGTCCCTTGTCCCTTGTCCCTGATCCCTTCATATGCTGCCAGATTTCCTCGGTGACGAAGGGCATAAAGGGATGCAACAGCCGCAGGGTGCGCTCCAGAGTGTACACCAGCACGTGTCGGGCCGTTTCTTTGGCTTCCTCGTCCTCACCTGACGCGCTCTCTCGCAGGCTCTCGGCCTCAGCTGAGGAAGCTCTCATATTCATACGAGAGAGCGCGTCACCATAGAGGCGAATCTTGGCTATCTCGATGTACCAGTCGCAGTACTCACCCCACAGGAAGTCGTATATCTGCCGGCCCGCCTCGCCGAACTGGTAGGTCTCCATGAGGCGGTTCACCTTCTCGATCAGCCTGTTGTGGCGGCTGAGGATCCAGCGGTCGGGAAGTCCGAAGTCCGAAGTCCTAAGTCCTAAGTCGAGCCTTTGACTTCGGACTTCGGACCTAGGACTTAGGACACTTAGCACGAAGCGGGCTGCGTTCCAGATTTTGTTAGCAAAGTTGCGACTGGCCTCCAGCCTCTGCTCCGAGAGTTTCATGTCGTTGCCCGGAGTGCTGCCTGTCACCAAGGTGAAGCGCAGGGCGTCAGTGCCGTACCTGTCCATGACGTCCAGGGGATCCACCACGTTCCCTTTGGACTTGCTCATCTTCTGCCCCTTGGCGTCGCGGATCAAGCCGTGGAGATAGACGACGCGGAAGGGGATGTCCCCCGTGCACTCCAGGCCCAGCATAATCATGCGGGCCACCCAGAAGAAGAGGATGTCGTAGGCCGTCTCCATCACCATGGTGGGGTAGAAGTAGCGCAGGTCCTCGGTGTCATCGGGCCAGCCCAGGGTAGAGAAGGGCCACAGGCCCGAGGAGAACCAGGTGTCTAGGATGTCCTCGTCCTGGTGGATGTTCTGGCTGCCGCAGTATTCGCACTCCGTGGGATCAACCGTATCCACCGTCAGCCCCTCGCAGTCGTCGCAGTACCAGACGGGGATGCGATGGCCCCACCAGAGCTGACGGGAGATGCACCAGTCGCGGATGTTCTCCATCCAGTTGAAATAGACCTTGGTGAAACGTTCGGGCACGATGCGGATGCGTCCCTCTCGCACGGCCTGGATGGCTGGCTCAGCCAGAGGCTTGATCCTGACGAACCACTGGGTGGAGATGAGTGGTTCGACCAGGGTGCTACAGCGCTGACAGCGGCCTGGAGCGTGGAGGTGATCTTCCACCTTGACCAGCAACCCCTCTTTCTCCAGGTCGTCCACCAGTCGCCGACGGGCCTGTTGGCGGTGCAGGCCAGCGTAAGGGCCTGCCTCCTCGTTCATGGTGGCGTCAGGGTTCATGGCGTTGACGGTGGGCAGGCCGTGGCGCTGCCCGATCTCGTAGTCGTTGGGGTCGTGGCCGGGCGTCACTTTAACTGCCCCTGTGCCGAACTCGGGGTCCACCACTCGATCGGCAATAATGGGGATCTCTCGCCCCAGGGCGGGCAGGACGGCGGTGCGGCCCAGCAGAGCTTTGTAGCGCTCATCACCGGGATTCACAGCCACGGCGGTATCGCCCAGGATGGTCTCCGGGCGGGTGGTGGCCACCGCGATGAATTCATGGGCGCCCTCCGCCCAGTTGCCTGAACCCCACTTGTCCCTCGGCCCTGGCCACTGGTCGCTGGTCAACGGATAGCGCACGTACCACAGCTTACCCGGCTCCTCCTCGTGCTCCACCTCCAGGTCGGAGAGGGCTGTCCCGCAGCGGGGACACCAGTTGATGAGGTACTCACCGCGATAGATCAGCCCCCTGCGGTAGAGTCGAACGAAGGCTTCACGCACGGCGCGAGAGAGGCCCTCGTCCATGGTGAAGCGCTCCCGGGTCCAGTCGCAGGAGGTGCCCAGACGACGGTGCTGCTCGGTTATGGTCCCACCGGTCTTCCTCACCCAGTCCCAGGCCATCTCGATGAATTTCTCCCGGCCAAGGTCGTGGCGGGTCATCCCCTTTTCCTCAGCCAGTTTTCGCTCCAGCACGTTGTGCACGGCGATGCTGGCATGGTCGCTGCCAGGAAGCCAGAGGGTGGGCTCGCCCCGCATGCGGTGCCAGCGGATCATGAGGTCCTGGATGGTGGCAGTTATGGCGTGGCCTACATGCAGGGCGCCCGTCACGTTAGGTGGCGGCATGGAGATGACGAAGGGAACTCTGTCCCAGTCTATTTGAGGGGTGAAGTACCACTGAGCTTCCCACCAGTCGTAAAGGCGCTTCTCCACCGACTGAGGGTCATAGGTTTTGGACATTTCGGTTTTGCTCATGGCTCTCATCCTTTCCCTTGAATGGAGAATGTGGTATAATCTTCTTGACCGAAGAAGGAGGGAACGATGTCGAAATCCTATACCTTTCGCTGCTACGCGTATCGGCACGGTGAGTGGTGGTATGCCGATTGTCTAGACCTCATGCTGTTGGTAAAGCGACAGACGCTGCAAGCCGCGATGCAAACCCTCGAGGATCAGGTCATCCTGTATCTGGAATCGGTTTTTGAACGCGGTGATGAAGATGAAGCAATTCCGCGCCCTGCGCCACTCTCGAACTGGCTACACTTCCGAAAGCACCAACTCATCTACCTGGTACGGAGTCTGCTCACCGGCCATGAAGACGGCTTCATCTCCTATGAGCTCCAAACTGAACCCGGTATATTGAAGCTGGTCTATGCCTAGGAGGTATCCACCTCTGTCGCCGCGCGAGGTGATTGCTATTCTTGTAGCCCGTAGTTTTGCTCTCACGCGTACCAGGGGTAGCCATGAGCAATACGAAGGCCTTATCCGTGGCAAGTGGCGCCGCGTAACGGTTGATGTTCACTACTCCGATTTTGACGATCGGCTCATCAAGAGCATGATCCGTCAATCTGGTCTCACCCGCGAAGAGTTCTACGGTAGCACGAAGCGAACCGCCAGGAAGATCAATCTCCGCGCAAAGAAGTACCCCATTCCCCTGAAGGACTAGCATTCCACGGCGAGAGCGCTGCTACTTCTATCTTCTCGTGCTCGTTGGGATTCTCGGCCGGGAGTCCCTCCGCCTGCGCTGCCTCGCAGAGGGCACCGTCAGCGGAGACGAAGGTTAGGGGTAGTAGTTTGTCGGCGATCAAGGCGCTCAAAGCTGCTTTGATAACCAAAAACCCCCCTCGTCAAGGACGAGAGGGGCCACCTCACGCGGTACCACCTTGCTTGTCAACGGATTGCCTGCGGCGCAGCAGGTTAGCGGATACTACCATTCGCTAATCCGTTAAACCCGAAGGGCCATCCGCTGACCACTCCTTTCGCTGTAACGGGCTGTCCCGGACTGGCCTACTGCAGAGGCTATAGGCCATACGCTATCAGCCATAAGCCATCTGCCATCAGCCAGCCAACTCCCAGGCGACCTTCGGCGGCTTTTGTTGTGGAGAGCTCTCAGCCGGTGACCCTCCTTCTCTACCAACTCCAGCCCGCCTACTCCTCCTGTTCACGGTCTTTGTCAGATAGTTATCCCTATTTTACCTCAGTTCGGTCAATATGTCAAAAATCGCTCCCCGGATCGAAACTTGACCTCTCTTGAGATCTATAGTAAACTATGATTGTAAAAGCGGGTCACTTGTCCTGGGTCCCTCTCGCTGCTGGGAGGAGTGCCCAGGACAGGATGATCTGCTTTTTCTATTTCCCCGGTGCCCAACGCTGGATGGTCAGGATAGGCTCGATGATTCGGATGTCAATCAAACTACGTTAGATTTGGATCTTAAGCAGGTCTACGCTTGCTCTGTAACGCCGGGTGAGGGGGTTCGACGTCACCTGAGAGAATTGGGAGCGCCGATGCGTAGGATATTCTCCTGTTCCCGGCCCGCATCTTTGGTGGCGTTGACAGCATCAACCACCAAAGGGGCGTGCCTGACGATCCAACTGTAGTCATAGTCACTGTGTCCGGCGATGATGGCCACACAGTCGCTCTCGGCCAGCAACTGCTCGGTCAAGGGCACCGATTCCAGGGCTATCTCCTCGCGGCAGAAAACGTCGTTGCCAGCGTGGAAGCGTGGGACATGGGGGTCGTTGTAAGTTACCTGAGCCCCTTGCTCCACCAGCAACTCGATGACCCTCCCTGCTGGCGAGTTGCGCGCGTCGTCTGTATCCTTCTTGAAAGCCACTCCCAGGATCAACACCTTTGCCCCTTTCAGAGTCTTACCCTGAAAGTTCAGGCCATAGCAGATCTTATCAACCACGTGATAGGGCATGTCCTGGTTCACCTCGGCGGCCAGCTCGATGAACTTGGTGTAGAAGTCGTATTCGCGCGCTTTCCAGGAGAGGTAGTAGGGGTCCACCGGGATACAATGGCCGCCCACTCCAGGACCTGGATAGAAGGGCATGAAGCCAAAGGGCTTGGTCTTGGCCGCCTCTATGACCTCCCAGATATCAATCCCCATCCGCTCACAGAGGAGGGCCAACTCGTTTACCAGGGCGATGTTGACGCTGCGGTAGATGTTCTCCAACAACTTGGTCATCTCCGCCGCCCGGGGTGATGAGACGACGTGGATATCGGCTGTCAGTTGGGCCAGCAGTTGGCGGGAGAGCTCGGCACAACGGGGGGTGATCCCGCCCAGGACCTTGGGGGTGTTCTCCACAGTGTAGACCTTGTCGCCGGGATTGATCCGTTCGGGCGAGAAAGCCAGGTGAAAATCTACCCCCGCTTTCAATCCTGAGGCTTCCAGGAGGGGCAGCACCTCCTCTTCGGTAGTGCCAGGGTAGGTGGTGCTCTGCAGGATGATCAGTTGTCCAGCCCGGAGGCGTGGGGCGATGCCTTGGGCGGTAGAGACGATGAAGGAGAGGTCGGGGGCCTTCATCGAATTGAAGGGCGTTGGCACACAGATGAAAATGGCATCTGCTTCGGCTACGACCTCATAGTCAGTCGTAGCCCGAAGCTGTCCTGCCTCCACCAAGCGAGCTACATCTTCGCTCTGAACATCTTCGAGATAGCTATGACCCTGGTTCAGGGCGGCCACCTTCCGTCCATCTACATCAAGCCCAACCACAGGATACCCCGCCTTGGCGAAACCGACCGCCAGCGGTAGTCCCACATAGCCCAGGCCGATGACACAGAGCGAAGCACTCTTATCCTCGATTTTTTTCTCCAAAGTCATTCCTCCCATTTTACCCTCTCCAATATCCACAGGGCGACAAGGCCCAGCAGGGCCACAGCACCACCGATGATGTATCCATCCGGTTCCCCGGCGCGGGTCAGAAGGAGACCCACCAGACCCAAGGCTACACACACCAGATATGAGGCTACGACAGCCTGGCGATGGGAAAGCCCCATAGCCACCAGGCGGTGGGACACGTGGTCTTTGCCACCAACGTAGATAGGCACCTTGCGGCGCAGGCGAGAGATGGTGACCAAAGTGGTGTCGAAGATAGGCAGGCCCAGCACCATCACCGGGATCATCCAGCTAATGCCGTAGTGTTGAAAGGGGAAGCGAAGCTTGATCCCCACCGCGGCCAGGACAAAACCGAGGAACAGGCTTCCACTATCCCCCATGAAGATGCTAGCCGGATTGAAGTTGTAGTAGAGGAAACCGATGCAGGCCCCTAGCAGGGCCGCGGTCAGACTGCCCACCAGATATTGTCCGCTGGTGGCTGCCAGGAGGAGAAAGAAGGCAGCGGCGATAGCACCTACTCCCCCGGAGAGACCATCCATGTTATCCAGCAGGTTCATGGCGTTGGTGATGCCCACTACCCAGAGGAAGGTGAGGAAGAGGTTCAAGGCCGGGAGATTGGGCACGAAGGTGACCTGCACACCGGAAAGGATAAGTATCAGAGTGGCGACCACCTGGGCCGAGAGCTTGAGCAAAGGGTTCATTCCCCGACGGTCGTCCCAGAGGCCAAAGAAGGAGACCAGGGTAGCTCCCAGAAAGATGCCCACCAGTTGGGAGATGTAGAATCGGTCTCCAAAAAGGAGGAGGGCAGCGGTGAAGGCCCCGTAGATAGCGAGCCCTCCCAGAAGGGGGATAGGGTTCAGATGCACTTTGCGGGGGCCGGGCTGGTCAACGATCTTCAAACGCAAAGCCGCCCGGCGGGCCAACGGCGTTCCTGCGCCGGCCAAGATGAGGGCAGCCACGAAAATCAGCATGAGATTGGTCATGATTTGGGTTCCTCTCTACTATCTGCTCAGCAAACAAATCGGCTGTTGTCACCCCAATGCGGAAGCCACACCACTGCGACATCTCCTTGAGTGCATTATCCGGCTGCTCCGCACTGGGCGTGAATTCAAGGCGTTACGCGGAGTGTTGACAGCAGAACGCGATTATCAGCGAGTACCGGTTCATCAACGCTCTTAACGGGCAGCCGTTCTAGGTTGTTGATGTGGTACATACCTGTGACAAGTTGATAGTCGCCCGGTCCGAGTTCTGGCGGTAGCTCGATTGAATAGTTGCCGCGCCACCTGCTTCCTGGCGGCCACGTGTCAGTAGGGAATTCGGGGATGGGCGGCCCATCAAATTGGGATACCAGATTGCCACCCGAATCCAGGAAATGCAGAAACAAGTGATAACGGTGGACCGGGTGACTTTCGGTCGCCCAATCCAGGCTCACAGCGAGGCTCGCCGATGTGGGATCAAGTTCGAAATGTTCGGGCAAGTCAGTCCCAGTGACGGCAATATCTCTACCAAAGGTTAGATTCAGAGGACGGGCTGGCTCGGACAGAGGCGCTAATGGTTCGGGCATAATACTCACTCCGGTAATAACCGCCGCGTTGCCGCCCAGCGTCTCCACAAGACTGGCCGTGATCGGCAGGCGTTCCAGCCTCTCGCCGTAGATACCCGCTAGAACTCGCATTGGGACTGCCTGGTCCTCAATATCGGGGAAGGGCACCAGGTAACTCTGGCGCACGATTTCGCCTGGCCGCCAGTGAGATGACAGATACACCGGGAAGTTTGCGCCACCCAGCAGCCGGTCGGTCCCGCCCAGACGCTGAAATGACAGGTTAACCAGGTGAACAAAGGCTGTGTAATCGGTATCAAGCGGCTGCAGCGCCTCCCAATACAACGTCACATCCAGATAACCCCCGGGCCGGAAGTTGCTGTCAAATGCGTCGAAGCCAATGAGACGTACTTTGGACTCGAACTCCACGTTGGTCTCCACCAGATTCTTTGGCAGCCGACTGCGAGGGACAATCGTGGGCCCAGGCAGATTGTGTTCCATATGGTTCACTAGCAGCAAGCCAACCGCGACGACAACAGCGGCGACAGGCACAACCAATGGCGCTGACTGGGTCGGACCACGCAACCGATCTATAATAGTGATAATCCCGATGGCTGCCAACGGGAAGAGCGCTGGGTGGCTCGGAGTGCGTATCCGGCCGATTACCGAAAAAAAGATGGTCAGGAGCATAATCAGCAGCGGCACGCTGGCCAGGTACAGGCTGGCAGGCCGATAGCGTGGCTGCAATCCTGCCAGTAGGGCTCCCATACCCGCAAGACCGGCCAGTGTCGTCAAACTGTATGCGCCGCCCAGCCACAGCAGTCTGAGCACAGCGGAGTATTCCAGTCCGCTGGTGTAGAAGTTGATCTGCTCATCGGCATGTTCGTTGCCGGTCCAAAACAAGCCAACCTTGTGCAGCATAAGCTGCGCCCAATGATGGGGATCGGCTTGAATGTCCCTCAAGGCTTCGTCAGTGAAGTTCTCTTCACCTCCTGAGCGAAGACGCGCCAGGTGTTCACGGTCGGTCATGTATTCGTTAATGCCAGAGGTATCCCGGTGATTGCCTCGGAAGAAGGCGATCGGAAAGCCATTTGACGATACAGAGTAGACCCCTACGCGGATATTGGCCAGCGTCATCGGAAGCAGGGTCAGGACAGTACTCAACACAACCAAAGCGCTCAAGAGCAACCTTCGTGGCAGCGACAACCTGACCGGTGACAGCGCGATCGCCAGTGGGCCGCCCACGACCAGGCCCATCAGCGTACCGCGTATCAGAATCCCTAAGCCGACGGCAACCCCGTAGCCGACTGCTGGCTTCCAGTCAGGATGTCGGAGCAGCCACGTGCCCAATGCAACTGCCGTCGCAATCGTCAATGTAGCTGGTACGACGATTTGCAGCGTGGTCTGGTAGTGGATCAGAGGCGCGTAGAACGCCATCAGGATGCCTGCTAGCAGGCCCGTCGTACGACCAAACAGCGCCCAGGCTGTCCCAAGAATTAGGCCACAGGAGAGACCTCCCAGCAGGGCATTCAGCACGTATTGCGGAAATATACCCGGCCCCAGGGCGACCTGTGTCAGGGCTGAATAAACCAGCGCCCCCTGTTGATGATAGCTGCCCGGCAAAGCAAGCTGACCGGTCAGTACCAGCCTCGACCATTCGACAACGTTGTCCCAAACTGGCTGCATGGCATAGAAGTCGGGCGCGACCTGATAGCGTTCGACCACAACAGCTAAGCGGACGGCGATAGCCAGCAGGACGACTCCCGTCACGGCCAACCATTCTTGCAACGGTCGTTGCAACGATGCCAGGAATAGTCCAGCGCCAAGCAGGCTGCCCGCTGTCACAAGCCCTAAGCCAGCATAGAGCCCATACCATGCCAGACGCTGCTGAACGATCATCTCCGGCGTTGGCTCCGTCGGATACAGCCGCCATGGCGCAATCAACCGCCGGCCTTCTTTCACGCTAACTTCATAGCGCGGGGTGGGAGGCGTTGCAGTTTGATAGTTGACCTTGAGCGGAATTGCACCTGATGGCAGGACGGCTGTAAATGCCTCAGATTTGACCTCCCCGTGCGGTAGGTGGCTGTATACAAGTTCATCATTAAGCCAAATCTCTATTGCTCCGTCGGAAGTCACCTCGAACCTACGCTCACCTGGCGATTCGTTCCACAGATAGCCACCGATGATTGCCGGTATGCCACCCCGGTTCAAAGTGACTGCGTCCAACCACAACCAGGTGATAGGTCCGGGCGGTTCCCCATCTATCGCCAACAGCAGATGATTCTGTTTCGTCTTGGAAAAATTGGTTACCAAAAGCGCTAGGCCAACGATGGCTGCTGCGATTGCCAGCAGGCTGAGTATCCGGAACGCTTGCCGGCGAACTGTAGATGTAGGCGGAAAGCGAGTGACGCTCGGACCAGGACCCTGATTGAGTCCGAGTAGGGTCGTACGTTCCATGAAATTGGATGTGATAGGCATTTTGCCTCTCCTCACTTGGCCTTCGATAGGTTGGTCAACTGCGCGAAACGACGAGGGTTCGCCGAAATCGCCGGAAGGGGAAGTTACTCTTTGACGACCCCTAACAAGGCCAAAAGGCTTTGCAGAGCCAGTCTCTCCTCCTCAGGGGCTACTTCCAACGCTATCTCAGCGTGGGCCATGGCCTGGTCAAGGTCACCCAGTTGGCGGTACAGGAGTGCCAGGTTGTGATGGGAGACCAGGTCGTCGGGCACCAACTCCAGTACTGCAAGGTACTCATTCACTGCCTCAGCCCATTTTCCCTGCTTCGAGTTGATAAAGGCCAGAGCCTTATGGGCCAGGACTGCATTTTGATCAATGGGAAAAGCTTGACCGAGCTGATTTCTGTCCCGTTGCTCCAGCCACGCCGACGATAAGGCTACCACCTGTTGATAGGCCTCTGTTGCCTTATCCCACTCCTCCTGGGCCAGGTAGGCATCACCTATGAGGCGGTATGTCTGGGTGAATTCTTTATCGAGGGCCAGAGACTGATGGTATCTTTCGAGCGCTTTGTCGTACTGACCCTGGCTGTGGTAGACCGTCCCCCACTCATTGAAGAGCAGGGCGTTGTGGGGACTGAGGGTTGTGGCCTGGCGGTAGTAGTGTATTGCCTTCTGGTGCCTTGTCTCCCGTTTCTGGGGGTCAGGAGTGAAAACGGCCCAGGTCTGATACAAGCGGGCCAGGTTCGCCGTGTGGTCGGTGTTAAGGGGTGCCAGCTCCCGTGCCTTTTCCAAAGCTTGCCGGCTACCTTCAAACCAGGTGGAACGATGGTCAGGATTGCGGGCGAATTTGGCCTTCTCCATGAGGGCCCGTCCCAGAAAGAGGTAGTAGTGATCCTGGTCGGGGCTCAGTTCCAGGGCTCGCTGGTACATGGCGATGCTGTAATCCCATTGCTGGCTTTCATCCAGGCTGAGTCCCTGTTTGTAGTAGACGTCAGCTCTGACGGTATTTACGTTGGTGACCAGTACGAGGATGAGGACCACTGCCAGCAGCCCACCATACAAGGCCACGGGGAGGACCCTTCCAAAGGCCCTCAAGGCCTGCCTCGGTGTCCTGGCCCATCGCCAGAGAGGGGCTGAAACCATCGAACCACGCCAGAGGATTACTGCCATCAACAAAAGCGTGATGAAAAGGGTTGCGTAATAGACAACGACGTTATTGGCGACGATGTTGATGGAAGTGAGAAGGTCTAGACCAGCCCGGGGGCGGATGCGATGGCTGTAACCAAAGACGAACAGCAGAAACCACGTCAGCGAAAGCAGAGAACAGATCGGAAAGTCCCACAGCCCCCCCCTCTTTCCGTGTGAGGAGAGATGGTCTTTACTAAACTCACCAACCACTATCAGGTTGGCCAGGAACCATACCGTGACGAAGAGCCCAAGGATACTGTAGTTTTTGGCCTGGATATCAAATTGAGGGGTGACGAAGTCATAGGCCAGGGTGATCAGGATCATAGTCACCAACAGGGTGGAAGCGGTCAAGGCAGGATGCCAGAAAGTTGTGGCCGCCAATTCCTTTTGAATCCCCCGTCGTCGGACAGATGTGCTGCCTTGCCGCCGAGGGGCTTCGTCCCGAGGCTCAGCCCGAGGGACAGGTTCAGCTTGCTCTGGTATTGGTTGGGTTCTCTCTGCTCCTCGTGGCAGGAAACGATATCCCACAACGGCCAATACGGCCGTATAGAGCCAAAAGTATGTGCGCGTGGCCGAGATGGCGATGCCAAAGTGGATCTCCACGAAATGAGCTATGACGGCTGAGAGGAGGCCGATAATCAGAAGTTTGTAGGTATTCAGGGAGGGCCTTTGCCCCCCTTTGCTGAGGAAGAACCCGGCCGGCATGAGGTAGGCTACGGTGGCCAGTACAATGCCCAGGGGAAAGCCAACTCCAGCAAAGCGGAAGGTGCCTTCCAGGAGCCAGGGAACCAAGGCTCCGAGCGCTCCTCCTGCTACCCACAACCCAATCAGCAGTTGTCGTTGTCCCAATCCCTTCACTAAGCCAAGCCACTGGAAGCCGTAGTAGAAGATGGCTCCGAAGAGAAGCAGGTAGGCTGCCAGGCCGATGACTCCGGTGGTGACCAGAGCGTCAAAGGTCTCGTTGTGAGAGCGATCCGGCGAGGCGTTACGGGCTTCGACGTGGGCCAGGTCGGGGGGGTAGTGCTTGTTATAGGCCACGTACATGGACTCCGGCCCATAGCCGATTACGGCCCGGGCCGGGTCACTGGTGAGAAGACCGATGACCCCCTCCCAGATGAGGAGACGTACCCTGCCCGTCCGGTCCTTGCCACTAGCTCCTGTTTCGAACACCCTCCCCAGCCGGCCGATATAGGGGGCATCCCGGAGGGGTGCTAAAGGTGTGGTGGGGAGGTTGAACAGTATGAGGAAGGTTATGCCGGTTATGGCCAGAGCGACGGCGCTGCCCCAGAGCCAGGTAACTTTCCTGGTCAGGCCGAACAGGAAGGTAAAAACGAAAAGGCCAACCAGCAGGCCCAGGAAAGGTCCACGACTTTTGGTGAACAGTATGGCCGTCAACTGGGCGCTCAAAAGGAGAACGTAGACTCCCACCAACGACCAGTGGAGAACTCGCTCACCCTCTGCCTTGAGCACATCTGAGGTTGTTTCGATAATGCGAGCCACGGTCAAGGGGACGACCATGATGAGGTAGGCTGCCAGGAAAATAGAATTGCCCATGGTGGAAGCTACTCGTTCCGTCACATCGCCGCCCCAAGGGAGGGGGTCCAGTTTGTAGTGTTGGAGGATACCGTAGAGGGAGATGGGAAGGCTGGTGATCAAAACGGTGGTGATCAAACGATTCAGTTGCTCTCGTGTGCGCAATGTCCCCCAAGTGAGGAAAAAGATGACTATGTAGGAGAGGGTGGTGTAGCTACCCTGAAGTCGTTGGTACGATCCCCAGATGCTTACCCTTGGGAAAATAGAGAAAGCAGTTGAGATCAAATAGATAGATACGAGAAGAAGGACAGGAACGGTCAGAGGATTACAGAGGATGGGATGCCTGGTGTCCGATGCCTTACTCTCTTCAACAGTTTTGATCAGCCAGGCCAGGGCCATGATCAGGGCGATCGAGCGGAGCAGGGTCAGCTTGTCTGGCTCGAAGACGCGGTTGGAGTAGACGTTGAAGAAGAGAGGAACGACAGCCAGGGCGAGCAACCACCCGGCCTCAATAATTGTCTCGCAGAAGAGGCTCAACTTCGTTTGCACTCTTGTACCCTTGTCTTCTCGAATGATTCCACCTCGCGGTCAGCTCTAACCGATCGGTTCGAGAGGGACACTTTCCAAGCGCGGCAGACCCCCTTGTCGGAACCACTCCACAGTCTTCTTCAGTCCCTCTTCCAAGGGCACTTCTGCTTTGAATCCCAAGACCTCCTCTGCCTTACTAACATCAGGTACGCGGCGGAGGGTATCCTCAAAGTACTCTCCATAGGCTTGAGTGTAGGGAATAAAGGTGATCTCTGAGGAAGGTCCGGCCAGGCGCTGGATTGTCTCAGCCAGTTGCAAGATACTGGTCTCACGGCTTCGGCCGATGTTGAAGACCTCCCCCTCGGCCGCTGGTTTGGTCGCGGCCAGAACGGTGCCCTGCACTGTGTCATCAATGAAGGTAAAGCAGCGGGTCTGTTGACCGTCGCCGTGAACGGTTATCGGTTTCCCGCGCAGAGCCTGGCTGATGAACTTTGCTACCACGCTGCCATAGCCTCGGGGGTCCATACGAGGCCCGTAGGAGTTGAAGTAGCGGAGGATGACCACCGGCAGTCCCTTATCGTGGTAAGCGAAAGCCAGGTGTTCGTCAATGGCCTTAGCCGTGGAGTAGGACCAGCGGTGGACCTGGGTAGGCCCCAGCACCCGGTCATCATCCTCATTGAAGGGAAATCTTTGACTCTTACCGTAGATTTCAGAAGTAGAAGCAAAGACCACCTTCTTCCAGTACTTGTAGGCGTACTTAAGAATTACTTCTGTACCCTGCACATTGGTCAGGACGCTGTTCAGCGGATCGGCCATGATGTGCCATACCCCTACTGTGGCCGCCAGATGGAACACCATATCTACCTGGCTGATGATCCGGTCCATCAAGGTCTCGTTCAAGATAGTGTCATTGACCAGGTGGAAACGATCATTTTGCAGGTGATGTTGGACATTCTCGATTTTGCCTGTGCTTAGATTGTCAACCACGTAAACGTCATGACCATCAGCCAGCAGTCTATCAACGACATGTGAGCCGATAAAGCCGGCTCCCCCTGTGACCAAGCTCTTCATAGGTCAATCTCTCCCTAGCTAATTAATCCCTAATCTCCCTAATCCCTAATCATCCCTTTCCGGTCAAGCAAATTCTGGTAAAGTCTCTCTATGTCGGCCACCAGTCTGGAGGCAGTAAAACGCGGATATACCCATTCCTGTGCGGCCCGCGCCATGGTCTCTGCCTCGATCGGATTCTGCAGCACCCAGGTTATGGCCTCGGCCATTGCCTGGGCGTCGCCTGACGGCACCAAAAGGCCAAAATCCTGGACTATCTCCGGAACGCCCCCTACAGCCGTGGCCACAGCCGGCCTGGCAGCAGCCATGGCTTCTATGATGGAGACGGGCGTTCCCTCATTGATGGAGCAAAGGGCCACCACGTCCAAATCTGCATAGAGACGTGGCAGGTCCCGCCTCCATCCCAGGAAGAGGACTTTGTCCGAGATGCCCAGTCGCTCGGCCTCTTCCTCCAGTCTGCCACGCAACTCACCATCGCCGATCACCAGAAAGCGGGTGGTCGGGAGTTCCACGCTAACGATCCGAGCCGCTTCCAGAAACAACTGATGGTTTTTGATAGGGGTCAGGCGGGCAACGATACCCACCAACCTGGTCTCTTCCCCAAACCCCAGTTCCTGACGCAGTTGCCCTCTCAGGGAATGACAGGTCAGAAGAGGTTTCAATTCGAAACCCAGCGGTATGACGGCAATCTTCTCCAGGGGGGCGATCCCATATCTGGCCAACTCTTGCCGTTGGCCCTGACTGACCGTAACGATGCAGTCGGAGAGCCTGGTCAGAAAGCGCTCGATCCAGATGAAAAGGCGGGTCTTAGGCGGGCTGAAGTACCCACAAAAAACGTGGCCGTGGAAGGTATGTAGCACAACGGATGACCCCGCCAGCCTGGCCGCCAGGCGACCCAGAAAGCCGGCCTTGGCTGTATGGGTGTGCACGATTTGCGCTCCTTCCTCACGGAAGAGATGGTAGAGCCTTACCAGCACTTTCGCATCTCTGCGGAGGTCAATCTCACGCCCCAGTTCCGTGATGATCAATGGCTGGACCCCCTTGGCAGCCGCCAGAGTGAGCATATTCCCTTCATGCTCGGCCTCAATGCCCGACACCAGAAGGGATTCAAATCTTCGTCTGTTAAGCCCCGCGGTAAGAAGGATGGTATGGATAGCTGGGCCACCAATATTGAGTCGGGCGATAACACGCACGACCTTGATTCTTTTCACGACCCACTACCCTTCAAAGAGCGCTGATGAATTTGCACCGTTCTCAGCAGGATGCTATCTTCAGGGAGCCGCTCCCCATGTTCATCGAAAGCGGCCAGGCGCTGCATCGTCTCCGGGAGGTACATTCCCACCATGATCCGGTACTGGCCGGGCGGTGCCTCTGCATCCACGATCAACTGATGTTCATCCTTGATCAACTCACCTGTATCCCAAACTGAAGTGGGGTAGTTACCATTTCGTGGCGGACTATCATTCTGGGCCCAAATTTGATCGTCTCCACCAACGAGATGCACAAAAACAGTGTAATCTTCCTCCACCCTTTCTTGGGCCTGCCAGTACAGTGTCACTGACAGGTTGGCTCCTGGCCTGATATCTCCCGCATCCAGGTCATATCCGGAAAGGAGGAGACGATTGCCCAGGTTGTAGTGCGCCATCGTTTGCGCTTCCTCTACGGATACGGAACCAGATACGATTCTCACCTGGGAGACCAGAGGGGAATCTCCGCTGATACGCCTCCCCTGCTGATTGAAAGCTGGCAGCCGTTCCATGGAATGGAGCAGATAGAGTCCAATCCTGATCTGGCCGAGAGTCGGAGCGGGGGTAGTTGAGGGTACGTAGAGCATATAAGTGTCACGGATCAGATCACCAACACGCCAATCTGTGGTTGGATACCCCGGGGAGATTGTTACTCCCAAGAGGCTATCCATCTGTCCGATCAGTGAGCCATCGGGCTCTGTGAGGTGCACAAAAACGCTGTAGTCCTCTCCCATCTCGGCAAGTCCTTGGAAATAGGGAGTGATCTTCAGGAATTCTCCAGGTTTTACAATTTGCTTATCGAGTTCATACCCCAGCAGTTTCACCTTCTCATCGTAGCTGACCTCGATGCGATTGAGGGTTGCTGGAAGCTGGTGAGCAGCGATAAGAGGGGATTCGGGATAGGCTGCAACAGCCAGAGCACAGAGGTACAGAAAGGCAATGGCCGTAGCCAATGCCACTCCAGCGGTTCTCAACAGGGGAACGTATTCCTTATGCCTCGCCCTTTCGAAGACATAGTAGATTGTGTAAGCAGCCAGAATGATAAGGGCCGAGACTACAGGCACACGGAACCGGGAAAGAACTGAAAATGCTACCGTCGTGGTCATATAAGCAGCAATGAACAGGTACAAGAGCAGAGTCCTTTTCCACATTCGGATCGAAAGTACTATACCGGTCAGACCCAGTACCGCAATAGTTTGAAAATCCAGGATCAGCAGTCTTAGTAGTGAGGAGTAAGCCTTGCCCTCCAAGTAGTAGTCTACGTTGCTACCAATCTCCCCGTTGTCCCAAAACAAACCAATCTTTCGCAGCATCAACTTGACCCAACGATCAGGTTCATCGGAGACGAATTGAAGAACTTCCCCTATCCATGAAGTTTCTCCACTATAGACCCGCTGGCTGGCATATTGGAAGGCATAGTAGTCTTGGGCTCCCGACGAATAGCGGTTGTTTCCGAAGAAAAGGGTCACACCTGTCTCATCGCTGGTAAGGATAAACCGGTCAGATACGATGTAGTTTCTGATCGTCACTGGAGAGATTACCAGGAAGGTTACCAGAACGATGATGGCAAAACTCAACAGTGTTCGCTTGGTGGAGTTGTCGAAGGTAAACAACATCCAAAACAGGACGAAGGGGAGAAATACAAGGATATTGGCCCGCGCCAGTGCAGACAGGCCAAAAGCCACTCCCGCCCCGATGAGATTTCCCCAACTCTGTTCTTCCGCAACCCGCAAGAGACTCCACAGAATTATTACACTCAGGAGAGTGGCAATGGGAGCGATCAGCAACGTTCCATCGAAGAAGATAAGGACGCCGTAGGTTGATGCCAGGAGCCCGGCTATCAATCCTACAGTTGGATTAAATACCTTCTTGCCTACGAGGAAGATCATGACACAGGTAAAGGCACCCAGCAAAGACTGAGCTATTCTTATGGTGAATAAACTCTCTCCAAACAAGAGGTGAAGGAAATACAGGTAGTAGGTGATGAGAGGGTGGAAGTAGAATGCTCTGTCTTCGGGCCAATAACCTTTGCTGATACCTCGTGCCGCTGCCTCATAGGTGAGATGGTCGGTGCCGGCCCGAAGGGCATAGAAGTGGGGGTCAACGTTCTCTACTTGGATTAAATAGATGATTCGGAGAGAGGCGGCCAGGGCAAATATGGCCAATGGCACTAGATTCTCTCGACTCAGCACCTTCTTGAGTCGGAGCTTGCTCAATACTAGCAACCCCAGACCAAGGAGGGCTAGACGCAGCCCCCCTTCAGCCAGACCCCACAAACGCCAGATTGCTGCATCCTTTGAAAATGTGCCCTCCCTTGGGAGATTGGGAAATAGCAAGCGGCCAGGTACGATTTCAGCCCCTCCTCTCGGAGGTTTCCAATACAAGTAGATATGGGAGCTCAAACGATCTCCGACATCCTGGAAGTATTTTACGACGATCTGATGAAATCCTGGGGCAAGCTTAACTTTGATGGCATTCTCTTCTATCTGATGCCTTCCCTCATCCCTGAAAAGAAGTTCGTCGTCCAGGTAGAGTTCAGAACCCCCATCAGATTCCAACACGAAAGTGTAATTTCCATCCACCGGTGCCCAAACCAATCCCTGCCAGACTATGCTAAAGGGGTTGTCCCTGAAAGCGGCCCGCAGGTCATTGCTGTTGAAGCTGATTGTTTTGTCCAGCCTGGTAAAGGCAGGCGAGCCAGACCAGGAGGCATTTTGATAATAGGAACCGGTGAGACCATGCGGCAATGACAATCGTTGTGTGGCAAAGATTACCGCGAGTGTCCCGCCCAACAGGGCCAGCAAGGCCCAGAGTACGACTTTTGAGGACAGCAATCTAGATAGCAGATTCTTTATTCGTTCAAATACGTTGTTCATAGCCCAATCTGTTTCGGTACCAACCGATTGTCTTTTCCAATCCCTCTTCGAAGTCAAGCTCAACTCGAAAACCTAATAGCTTCTGTGCTTTGCCGATATCGGCCTGAGAGTGTTTCACGTCCCCCGGCCGCGCTGTGGTGAAGGTAGGCTCAATTTGAGTATCTAAGATTCGGTTGATAGTGTCCACCAATTCTAGCAGAGTGTATCTTTTTCCACAAGCTACATTGATGACTTCACCCGCCACCTCTGAAGCTTCCACGGCCAACAGGTTAGCTTGGACGACGTTAGCGACATACGTGAAATCGCGAGACTGAAGTCCATCCCCGTAGATCGGAGGTCGTTCCCCCCGCATCATGAGCGTGACAAACTTGGGGATGACAGCGGCATATGGGGAGGTTGGATCCTGGTTGGGACCAAACACGTTGAAGTAGCGCAGGCAAACGGTCTGCAACCCGAAGACCCGGGTAAAAGCTTGACAGTAGTGTTCACCAGCCAACTTGGATATGGCGTAGGGCGATTTGGGAGCCGGGTTCATTTGCTCAACCTTGGGTAGGGCAGGATTGTCACCGTACACCGAGGAGGAGGAGGCGTACACCAATCGCTTCACACCAGCATCACGAGCGGCGATGAGGAGATTCAGGGTGCCCACGATGTTGACCGCATTGGTGGTCAGAGGGTCCTCTATTGAACGTGGCACTGATGGCAGGGCTCCCTGGTGCAGGATGTAGTCAATCCCCTGGGTTGCCTGCTGCACTGCTCTCGGATCTCTTAGGTCACCTTCGACCAATTCGATGTCATCGAGGAACTGAGCGATGTTTTCCTTCTTCCCCGTGGCGAAGTTGTCGAGCACTCGCACCTGTTCCCGTCGTTTCAGCAATTCAGCCCCGATATTGGAACCGATGAAGCCTGCCCCTCCGGTCACAAGGTATTTGGTCATCTCGGATCAATCTCTCTCTCCATTGATGAATATTTGATGCCACAGTTCGAATGTCAAAAGGGTCCAGAGTTGATGTCCAAAATCCCTCTTTCCCTCCTGGTGTTGATTGATCAGCCACTTCAGACTTTCTTCCTCGAAATAGCCTCTCCGGAGGGCAGTGGGACTGAGTAGCACCTGGCGAACATACTCCTTCAGTTCTGTGCGAAACCATCTCCCGACCGGGACCCCGAAGCCATGTTTGGGTCGCTCGATTATCTCCTGTGGCACCAGACCGCGCAGGGCTTTCTTGAGGATGTACTTGGTGGTCAACCCATTCAATTTGAGGGACACTGGAATTTCTGCGGCAAACTGGAGAAGCTCTTGATCCAGAAAGGGTGATCTGACCTCCAGGGAATTAGCCATGCTCATACGGTCGGCCTTAACCAGAAGGTCTTCTGGAAGATAGGTTTTGGTATTCAGGTACAGTAGTTGGCTGATGGGGTCAAGGTCTCGGACTGCTGCCAGGCAGTCCTCAAAGTGCTGCCGCGTGTTGACTTCGCTTCCGTTGGACAGAAGTAAGTCCTGCAGATCGGCGCTGAAGATCCCTGCCCAGCCCAGGTAGCGGTCCAAAAGGGGCAAGGATGCACTGGCGGTGAACCGGCGCGCTCGTCGCACCAGGCCGCGGTAGCTGGTAGATTCTGGCAATCGCCTCAGCAGCTCAGAAATAGCTCTTTGGAGGAACTGGGGCACCCTTTGATATCGCTCCGCCAGACGGGCAGCGGCGAAGCGCTCATAGCCGGCAAACAGTTCATCCCCGCCATCCCCGCTCAGGGCTACGGTGACATGTTCCCTGGTGAGTTGGGAGACCAGATAGGTAGGAACGGCCGAGGAATCGGCGAAGGGTTGGTCATAGTGCCAGACCAGCTTAGGCAACAGCTCGATAGCATCAGGCTTAACCACGAACTCACGGTGATCCGTGCCGTAGTATTTGGCGGCTTGGCCGGCGTACTCCAGTTCGTTGAAGGATGGCTCACCACTGAAGCCAATAGCGAAGGTCCGCACTGGCTGGTCCATCAGTTGGCTCATGACCGCCACAATTGCCGTGGAGTCAATCCCACCGCTCAAGAAAGCTCCTAAGGGAACGTCGCTGATCAACCTCGCTGCCACAGCTTCCTTGAGGAGATCGAGCAATTTGCCAGTATAGTCCTCCTCAGCCAGGATAGGAAGTTCGCCAGCGGGATAGGTGACATCCCAGTATTGTTTTGTCTCGATCCTGCCTTCCTTCACTATCATCATGTGCCCTGGTAACAGGCTATATATTCCCTCGAACATCGTTTGCGGCGCAGGCACATATCCATAGGTCAAATATAGAGGCACAGCGCCGAGATTAACCCGACGGGGCACGGCTGGATGCTCCAGGATAGCTTTGATCTCAGAGGCGAAGATGAACTGACCTTGGTCATGATAGTAAAACAAGGGTTTCTTGCCCACTCGGTCCCTGGCCAGGAGTAGCCGTCGGGTCCTGTCATCCCAGATGGCAAAGGCAAACATGCCCCTGAGGTGTTTAACACATTCCTGCCCGTGCTCTTCGTAGAGGTGGATGATGGTTTCAGTATCGCTGTTGGAGCGAAAGCGGTGCCCTTTCTTAGCAAGATGCTGACGCAGTTGGGGGAAATTATAGATCTCCCCGTTATAGACAATCCATACTGATTCATCTTCGTTGGCCATGGGTTGATGCCCGTGGGGGCTCAGGTCAATGACCGCCAGGCGGGTGTTTCCCAATCCAATATGGCCGTGGACGAAGGCCCCTTGGTCGTCGGGGCCACGATG